>JBDUCM010000102.1:0-17977 GCA_040003455.1 bacterium | reverse complement strand
CGGGCATATTCAATGCAGGCTCCAACGTCGCCTCCATGATCGGACCGCCGCTCTCATAGAGCGCACGAAGGATGAGCCGGTCACCAAGCGGTCCGGGAACGCGAAGGCCGCTGGCATGCGTTTCCGGATTCTCCCACGGCGTGGCGCGATCCGACTTGGCCTCGAACGCCCGCACCATTGGCGCGCAACCGGTGGCCTGCGCAACGACCATGCGCGGCATGCCGATGTCCTTTGGTAACCACCCACCATCGCGCATTTCGGCAAACACCTTCCACATGCCAATAAGCCCAGTGCCGCCGCCGGTGGGATAGATGATGTGTGTGGGCAACGCCCAACCCATCTGTTCGGCCAGTTCGAGCCCCATGGTCTTCTTGCCTTCAATGCGATACGGCTCGCGAAGGGTAGACATGTCGAAGTAGCCGCTCTCCGCCGCGAACGCGCGCGATTGCTTTCCTGCGTCTCCGATATGGCCGTCGACCAGCTGGAGGTCGGCGCCCAGCGCCTGGATGGTAGCGAGAATTGGCGAAGGGGTACTGCGTGGTGCGTAGACGCGAACCGGAATCCCGGCCGCGGCGGCGTACGCAGTAAGCGCGGCGCCTGCATTGCCGGCCGTTGGCACAACCACACCTGGTACGCCGAGCAGCGATGCGCGTGTAACCGCCGCGCTCATGCCACGGGCCTTGAACGATGCCGTTGGGTTGAGCCCTTCGTCCTTCACCCAGAGGCGCCCGATCCCGATTTCCTTCGCGAGCAGCGGCAACTCCCGCATGGGGGTCGTGCCTTCGCCAAGTGTGACCGGCGACTCGCCATCCGCCAGCGGCATGACCGGCGCATAGCGCCACATGTCCCATCGCGGGAGAATCGAGTCGCGTGATGGCCACGCAGAATCGTACTTCACGAGGAGCGGTTGCCCGCAAGCCGGGCAAACGGATGCGAGCGTGTTGCCCGCCTGCGTGTGATCGCAGGCAGAACAGTCGAGGTGCCAGGTGCTCACGTGATAATTTCGTCGAGGGTGATAGGAGTAGCATCAAGGCCGGCAGCCGGCTCGGCAGCTGCAGGTGCGGACGGCGCGAGCGCATCTGTAGCACGCAAGCCGTCCTGTATTCGCTGGGCACTCTTCAATGAAAATCCAGGTACCGCGGCAATCTGCTCCAATGTCGCGTCGCGGACGGCTTGCACGCTACCGAAGGTAGTCAATAACAGGCGGCGCTTGCTGTCGCCGATGCCCGGAATGCGCAACAATTCTGACGTAATTGTCCGGACCGCACGCCGCTTTCGCTGGAACGACACCGCGAACCGGTGCGCCTCGTCGCGCGCCTGCTGGAGCATCCTGAGCGCCGGTGAGCGCCGCGGCAGACGAAGCGATTCACTACGGCCGATGAGAAAGATTTCTTCCTCTCGCTTGGCCAGACTGGCGATGGGCAGCGCCTCGAGACCCAAGGCATTCATGGCGTCGGCCGCCGCGTTGAGTTGCCCCTTGCCGCCATCGATCAGGACCAGGTCCGGCAGTTGCTTCTCGTCATCGAGCCGACGGCGGAAGTACCGCGTGACCACCTCGTTCATCGACGCAAAATCGTCGATGCCCTCCACAGTCTTGACCTTGAACTTGCGATACTCCGCGCGGTTGGGCCGCCCGTTCTGGAACCACACGCAGGACGCGACAGTGTCCGTCCCCTGCGCATGCGAGATATCGAAGCAGACAAGGGTGCGCGGAACCTTCTGAAGGCCCAACTGGCGTTGGAGTTCATACGTCGGGTCGCCAGCGCGCTCTTCGGTCGGTTCGTCTCCGGTGAGCCGCGCTTCCTCCAACAGGTGCCGCGCATTCTGCTGCGCCAGTTCGACCAGCTCGCGCCGGGGTCCGCGCTGCGGGACATGGATGGTAGCGCGCTCGAGTGACTCCTCCACAATGGCTCGATCGGCGAGATCAAAGGGGAGCAGGAGTTCCTGGGCGCGCTCCTTGAGCAACCGGTACGGCCCAGCGAGGTACGTCTCGAGCACATCGCCGTCCGCTTCCTCGTCCACGTTCGTGACGAACTGATGGTCACGGGCCAACAGCTTGCCAGCGCGGATCCTGAGCAGCGTGATTACTGCATCCTCGCCGTCACGCGCATAGCCGACCACATCGCGGTCCCCGCCCTCCACCTCGAGCACTACCGTCGGCTCTTCCATGCGCTCGAGATGATTCAGCGCGTCACGGAGCTGAGCCGCGCGCTCGAAGTCGAGCGTCTCCGACGCAGCGGCCATCCGCTGCTTGACCTTCCGCACCACTTCGTCCGGCTTGCCCGCCAGGAAGTCGAGCACCTCGTCTATCATCTCGGCATAGTCGGACTGCGTCTGGAGCAGAATGCACGGCGCCTTGCATCGCCCGATGTGGTAGTCCAGGCACGCGCGGTCCGGCATCTGCTTCGGCATGTCGTAGTTGCACGACCGCACCGTAAAAATGCGCTTCACCAGTTCGAGCGCTCGGCGCATGGCACCCACATCGGTGTATGGACCGAAGTAGCTGGCACCATCGTTCACGATGCGACGCGTCACCCACACCCTCGGAAAGGGCTCCTGCACCGTCACCTTGATGTACGGATATGACTTGTCGTCGCGCAGCGCGATGTTGAAGCGGGGCTTGTACTCCTTGATGAGGTTGGCTTCCAGAATGAGCGCGTGCGCCTCGCTCGGCACCACGATGGTATCGAGTTCCTGGACGAGCTGCATGAGGTGGTGGGTCTTCAGGCTCTCGCGGTGATCGCTCGATGTGTAGTTTCGCACGCGAGACCGGAGGCGCTTGGCCTTGCCGACATACAAGACCTTCCCGTCGCCATCTTTCCACAGATAGACGCCGGGCGACTCTGGCAGATGTGGGATCTTGTCGAGAATCGCGTCGGGGACGGCCATATGGAAATATACCCCCCGCCTTACCGGCCGCTCATGGCGTAACGGTAGTACCTGACGCGGCTAGCGTCTCGTGACGCGACCAACGATCCCTTTCGCTTCCGGAACGCCGAGCGCCAGCGTGACAGTGCCGTAGACGAGGGCGAACGTGACGAGCGCGACGATACTCCGAACGGTCTGGTGTCCCGGGTCCATCGACCGCATGACGAGCCAGCCCCCAACACCGGACAGACCTGCGGCCGCCCACAGGCGAGCCAGGTTGCCAAGGGGGATCCCGGTAGCCCCAATGCGTCGCGTAACGGCCCGGCGCAGCAGAAGAAATTCGAACCACCCAGCTATGCCGGCAGACAGAGTGAGACCAGCGCCACCGGTCCACGCGGGCAACCCCAGCAAACGTGGCAGGGGAAACGCGAAGAGATAACCCAAGCCGCCAGTGAGCACGACGCGCGCGATGGCGAAAGCGAGTGGCGTCCTCGTATCGCGCAGCGCGAAGAAGGTGGACGAATACAATCGGCCCAGCGCACTGGCCACCAACCCGAACGCCGACCCGGCGAGGATCGCCCATGTGCGGTGGCTGGCCGTCGCGCCAAATTTGCCGTGTTGCAACAGGACGCCGGAGATGGCCTCACCAAGCACCAGAAAGCCGACCGCGGACGGCACGACAAAAAAAGCCACACGCGGTAGAGCCGTGTTCAGCCGTGCGCGCAGTCTCGCGTACGCATCGGCGTCGGTACCGCTGTCCCGTGACAGCTCGGGAAGTTCCGCGGCGGACACCGCCATGCCAAAGAGGCTGATAGGCAGCAGATAGATGTTCTGTGCATTGGCGATGAGGGTTACCAGGCCATCCGGAAGCGAGCTGGCAAGATATATGTCTACGTAGCCGCTCAATTGCACCGCACCGCGCGTGACGAACGCAGGCAAGAAATTCCGGACGACTTCCCGGACCGGAGGGTACGTGTGATCGATCCTGGGACGGAAGTGATGGACAAGACCGAGTACGGTCGGCAACTGCACCGAGAACAGCAACGCGGCGCCCACCACAGATGCCCATGCAAGTGCGACGGAGAGATCCACTTCTCCACGGCGTGGTCCGTACACAAGCAACGCCGCGATCATCGCGATATTCCAGAACACCGGCGCCGCATAGGACAGAAAGAACCGGCGATGGCTGTTGAGGATGCCCAGGCACCAGGCACCCATGACGAAGATGCCCGCGCCTGGAAAAAGGATGCGAGTCAGGCGGATGGTGAGCGCGAGCTTCTCGGCCTCATAGCCGCCGACGATGAACTTCACCGCAATCGGCGTGGCCGCGATGCCAACGCCAACCATGATCGCACAGGTCAGGGCGAGGATCGACGCGACTGCGCTGGCCACCCGGTCGGCTTCCTGTTGATCGCCTCGTTCCACCGCCTTGACGTAGACGGGGATGAATGACGCCGACAGTGCGCCTTCGCCGAAGAGATTCTGGATGATGTTTGTGACACGGAACGCACCGTTGAATGCGTCCGCCACCGGGCCAGCGCCCAAGTACATCGCAATCAGCGTCTGGCGCCCAAGCCCGAAAACCCTGGAAAGGAAGATGCCCGCGCCAACCAGCGCCGAACTACGGCTGGAGCTCGGCTGGCGCGGTCGGCCGGCGGACTCGCTCACCGCGCAGCGGGCGCTGCAGTCGCGGACTTCTCCCCGTGAACCGACGTGGGATTGATCAATGCAGACGCATGTGCGCCGGCCGCCATCCGCATTTCCTGAAGCAAGTCCAGGCCATGACGCGCAAGCGTGGTGGTGAGATTCAGCGTGCGTTCCTGGCGGATGCCGTGCGGATATAGTGCGGCGCGTAAGGTCGCCACGTCCCGCAACGCAGTAATCTCACGCCGCTTGATGCCGGCGACGAGGCGGCGCTCCATGCGGTCCAGGCGATGCAGCATCGATTGCATGGCCCCCTGCATTGCAGCATTGAGGCCGAGCGGGTCGCTTTCCGGGGCGAGCGTGGGCGGAAGGCTCTGAATGGCGCGACGAACCGACTCCAGTGCGCCACGCGACGGCTCGCTCATCGCCGAACGCGCAACCTTGCCCTCCAACGCGTCTGGAGTGGCCAGTGCATCCGGCTCAATTCCGAACGCTGTCAGCAACCGGGCAATGTGCGGCTCTATCAGTGTACACGACCATCGCGGAAGGGCGACCGGAGCCGCGACGTCGAGCGCCTGCGCCACCGCACTCACTTGCGCGAAGTAGGCAAGCTCTCCGGGACCGCCAAGATAGGCGACAGTAGGCAGGATTTGACGTTCGACAACCGCCCGAAGGAGAACATTGGGCGTCAGCCACGCGTCCGGAGCCAGCGTCTTGGCTTCGGCGATGCTCACTCGGCGCTTCACCGTTCCTTCGCGCACGAACACGAGGGAGAGCCCGGCAACGTCCTCCACTTGCGGATCAAATCCTCCCTCGCGCAGCGCGCGGGTGCGCTGGGTCAGCGCGGCTTCCACGGAAACCGCTTGGTCAAGCGCTGCGCGGAGCGTGCTTTCACTGGCGGCGCGTACGGCTGGATGTGAGGCATCCAGCACCGGCATGCCCAGGGGCGCGAGCAAGTCGCGCAACAGGGCGACATACGCGTCGCCCACGGTACACGACGCATTGCTGTACGCGCCCTGCACCGCAGCCAGCGGACGCGGGTCGGATGCACTGCCGGTGGCATCAGCAAGGAGAGCAAGCTGTCGTGAAACGTCACCGAGAGGGGTCAACGACATGGGCGTGCCAGCAGGCACCGTCGTCTCGGTGCGGATCTCCTCCGCCCCACCGGTGCGCGCCAGCGTGGTGTGCGCCGCTTCGGCGTAGTCGGCATCGTCCGTTGCCGCCCAGAACACGGCCGCGGTGGGAATACCGGTTTCGCGCTCAAGAGCGTCGGCGAACGCCAGCGCGCCGATGGCCTTGCTCCATGTATAGACGGGCCCACCGAACAATCCGGGCTGCTGGCCCGTTGTGACGACGACGCCTCCGTCCCGAATCACGCGCTGGAGCTTCTCCGCGGCGAGACCCGTCGCGGCAAAGGCCGGAGCCAGCGCCGCGAGCTGCTTCGACCAGTCGCGTTCGGCTAGTCGCGTCGCGGCCCAGTCTTTCCATTCGGTGATGGTGCACGGCGGCGCGATGCACCACGCCGCCGGCGCGTCGCCGCGCTGAATCGATAGGGACAGCGGAGAACCGCCAAGTGGCTCCGAGAGAATGCGAACGTCTGTCATTGCGGTCGGACGGGGATGATTGCGCGCGACGTAGGGACGAGCTCCATCGGGTCAAGCAATCGCCCAGGCCCGCGGAAGGTTCGCCGGGGCACGAACGACTGCGACAAGATAACCGTCATTTGTGATACGGTTCCCCCCGCACGATAGTGCCCGCCCGGTAGAGTTGCTCCGCGAGCACCAGGCGAGCCATTTCATGCGGAAGAGTCCATGGCGCGAGCTGGATGGCCCGGTTGGCTCGGGAGCGGACCATGTCCGTGAGGCCGAAAGCGCCGCCGATCACAAAGGCCAGCGTCTGCGCCCGGTCGCGTGCCGACGTGACCAGCGTCGCGAACTGGGCTGACGTGAGGCGATCGCCGCGCTCGTCGCACGCAATCACGGACGACCCATCGGGGAGACGTTCCACCAACCGTTCACTTTCACGATCACGGGCTAGCTCTGGGGAGACGCCGCGACCGGTTGCTTCGCGGACTTCGATGACGTCGAGCGGCCAATACCGCGCCGCCCGAGTCTCATATTCGTCAATCGCCGCCGCGAGGTGCCGATCACGCGGCTTCCCCACGACGGCGATGACGACGCGCACTGGTGTTGCGGCGCCTACGCGTAGATGCCGCGCAACCGGTGCACCGTGGCGACGCGACTGATCGACACCATGTACGCGGCTGTGCGCATGTTCACCTTGTGCTGGAGCGAGAGCTTCAGCACATCGGCAAAGCTGCGGGTCATGATGTCCGTGAGGCGTTCGTTCACGGAGTCTTCCGACCAGAAATAGCCCCCACGGTCCTGCACCCACTCGAAGTAGGACACGGTCACGCCACCCGCGTTCGCGAGGATGTCCGGAATGACGAAGATTTCCTTCTCATCCAGGATGGAATCAGCGCCCGCAGTGGTGGGACCATTGGCGCCTTCGCAGATGATCTTTGCCTGGATCTTTGCGGCGTTCTTGCTCGTGATCTGGTTCTCGAGCGCCGCCGGGAGCAGCACGTCCACATTGGCCGTGAGCAACTCCTCGTTGCTGATCGGCTCGCCGCCAGTGAAGCCCTCCAGCGTCTTGTGCTGCTTCACGTGCTTGAGGGCCGCATCGATGTCGATGCCGCCCTTGTTCCAGTACGCGCCAGTACGATCACTGATTCCGCGAATCTTGCAGCCCTCCTTCGCGAGCAGCTCTGCCGCAATGGAGCCCACGTTGCCGAAGCCCTGCACTGCTACCGTGGTTCCCGAGAGCTTCATGCCAAGGTGCTTGAGCGCTTCCTTGATGACGATCATGCAACCGCGCCCGGTAGCTTCGCGGCGGCCGAGGGAGCCACCCATTTCCACGGGCTTGCCAGTGACGACCGCGGTCACCGTGTGGCGATGGTGCATGGAATACGTATCCATGATCCACGCCATGACCCGCTCGTTGGTGTTCACATCGGGCGCGGGCACATCGGAGTCCGGTCCAAGCGTGTGCATGATGCCATGCGTATACCGGCGGGTGAGCCGTTCGAGTTCGCCGGCGCTCATCTTGAGCGGGTCGCAAATCACGCCGCCCTTTGCACCGCCAAAGGGCAAATTCACCACGGCGCACTTCCATGTCATCCACGCGGACAACGCCTTCACTTCTTCGAGACTCACGTTCATGTCGAAGCGGATACCGCCCTTCGCGGGACCCCGCGACGTGTTGTACAGCACCCGATAGCCAGTGAACACCTCGACCTCCCCGCTATCCATCATGACGGGGATGGAAACGATGATCTGCTTCTCGGGGTGGCGGAGCACTTTGTACAGACCGGGCTCGAGATCGAGCAGTTGAGCAGCACGGTCGAAACGGCTCATCATCGCTTCGAACGGATTCTCTTCGTTCAGGAAGCTGTCCTTATCCGGCATGACGATGCTGTCTGTCGGCAGTCGAAGATCGGTGGCCATGTCCTGGAGAACTCGGGCCGGCTGAGCCGGCAGTGATTTAGGCTGGCTGGCGGGCCGCCAGCACAGACTGGAGAGCCTGATCAAGCAGTGCACTTCCCTGCTCGATCACGGCAATCTGGGAAACATACCACAACGGCGCGGACGCGGCAGTCCACACCGGAGCGAGCTTGACGGCATCCTTGAGGGTACATACGACCACGTCGGCCCAGGCTATGTCCCTTGCCAGTTTCATCACGTCATCAGACGAAAAAGCATGATGATCGGGAAAGGCACGCTCTCGGACAGCCGCCCCCAGCGAACGCAACTGCGCAAAGAAAGCGTCGGGCGCGCCGATGGCCACGATGGCCGCCACGCGAGTCCCCTGAAGGTCCGCCAACGAACGATGCTGCGCCGAATGTGCGTTCACGAGCGACTGGGGGGCGAGATGACACGACGCCACGCCTTGTCGCGGAAACCGCGACCGCAACCGCGCCGCCACCGACTCGGCCTCATCCTGCGACGCGCTCTTGCGGGTGACGATGAGCACGTCCGCGCGCACGAGCGATCCGATGGGCTCACGCAGTGGCCCCGCAGGAAGAATTCGCAGGTCGTCTCGCCATTCCTCCGCGGCAACGAGAACCCAATCCGAGACGCGCGAAATCCGCCGATGTTGAAATCCATCGTCGAGGATCACGCAGTCCGAACCAAGCGCGCGCGCGCGCTCGGCGCCACGCACGCGATCGGCGTCCACGACCACGGGCACGTCCGGGTTCAGCCGCCCGTGCACGAGGGGCTCGTCGTCACCATATCCGCGCATCACAATAGCTGGTGATCCACCCTGCGCCCGCAGCCGGGCAGCAGCCCACGCTGCAACGGGCGTCTTCCCGGTGCCCCCCACGGTAATGTTGCCGAGGCTCAACGCAGGAACGGCCGATGCGTGCGTCGCGCCCTCGTCACGATCGAACCGGCGGTTGCGAACCGCAACAGCGGCTCGATACAGCCAGCTTGCCGGAGTGAGCACCCCACGAGCGGCGGCGGCAGCCGCACCGTGTCCTGACCAGATCCTTCGCTCGATATTCACGTGGTCACGAGCCTGGCACTGAATCCAGCAGCGCCTGGAGCCGCGGTACCTGCTCCGCGGCCTCGCGCGGTGACGCTGCCTCCACGGCCGTCAGCTCGCCGTAGTGCACGTCCACGCGGGCGAACGGCTTGGGGATCAGAAACTTGTCCCAGCTCTTCAAGCGCCACGAGCGCGAGGCAGATGCGCGAATGGGCACGATCAACGCGCCAGTGCGTTGTGCCGCGACCGCGACTCCCGGCGCGAATACGTGGGCAGGCCCTCGCGGACCATCCGGAGTGATGGCTCCGTCGCGCCCCGCATCGATCTCGCGCATCAGCCCAATGAGCGCGCGGCTACCGCCCTTCGACGACGACCCCCGCACGGTAGCGTAGCCGAGCGACTCGGCGATGCGCGCGACGATTTCCCCATCGCGATGTTCGCTGATCACGATTGCAACGTTTTCTCCGCGATGCTGCCATAGGAGCGGCAGGAGTTCTCCATGCCAAAGCGTGAAGATCACGCGCTTGTCATTCGCGCGGGCCGCATGCAGTCCACTCGCGTTGTGCGAACGCATGCGCCAGGTGCTCGCTACCACGCGCAGGAAGGCTGCGCCAAGCCGAACGGTCCACCGGACACGACGATCGTCGCTCATGTGGCAGCAGCCGTGTGCTGGTCCGCCATTGCAATGGCCATGGCCGCCACCCGCTTCGCGGCGCCGGGCGCACCGAGTGTGTCGCGCACGCGTTCAAGCTGTGCGATCATCGCCCCCCGCGCCTTGCTCGATCGATCCAGCAACGGTTCGAGTGCGTTCGCCACGTCCATCGGGCGAAGGGCGTCCTGCACGAACTCGCGCGCGATCTCGCGTCCAGCCAGCACATTTACCAATCCGATGAACTGGATCTTCACCAGGCGCTTGGCGAGTGCGTAGGTCACGCGATCCGTGCGGTAGGCAACCACCATCGGGCAAAGGGCGACCGTCGCCTCGAGTGTGGTCGTGCCGCTCTTGCACATGGCTGCGTCGGCGGCTCGGAGCAGCGCGAAAGACGCCGAGTGCACCAGCGGATAGGGGCAGCGCTGAGCGGAAATGGAAACGTGCGGCGCCGCGCTCACCACCACCTTCAGTGCCGGGTCGCGTCGCTGGAGTTCGCGTGCCGTGGCCACGAATGCGTCCAGGTGTCGCGTGATTTCCTGTGCCCTGCTGCCGGGGAAGAGCACCAGGAGCTTGTCGTCGGGACCAATGCCGATGGCTTTACGCGCCTCGTCCCGGCTGGGCAACGAGAGCGCGCGATCCAAAAGCGGGTGACCCACGAACGTGGCATCGATGCCATGCTGGCGAAGCAGCGCTTCCTCAAACGGAAGAATCACAGCAGCGCGCGTGACGGTGCGCGCGAGGGCGTCGAGCCGTCCGGCACGCGAGGCCCAAACCTGCGGCGTGATGAAGTACAGGACGGGCACCCCCGCATCCTTGGCGAGCGCAGCCACCTTCATGTTGAATCCTGCGAAGTCGATCAGCACCACGAGTGCAACCCGTCCGCTCTGGATGCGAGTGCGCAGCACGCGCCGCAGCCGAAGAAATCGCGGCGCGCGCTTGAGCGGCTCGATGAATCCCATCACGGCCAACTTCTCGGAGTGCTCCAACAGCTCCACGCCGGCTTCCTGCATCCTGTCGCCGCCAACGCCCGTGAGGATATATGGTGCCCCCGACGCTCGTATCTCGCGCGCTACGCCTGCCGCGTGCTGGTCGCCGGACGTCTCACCGGCGACAAACAGGATTTCACGCACTCGCACCGATCGGCACGCCGCCTCGGACTGTCGGCAACGTCCGCTCGATATCGTGCACGATCTGAAGCGCCACTGCGAGTGCTTCACGACCAGCTTCTCCAGTCACGGCCACGGGCGCTTCGCCGCGCACCGCGGCGAGAAAACTCTCGAACTCGAGCCGCAGCGGCTCACCTTCCTCCGCCTCGAGTGGAATGCGTTCCACGAATTGCTCGAGTGCCAGCGGAGCGACGGCCAATGCCGCCATGTCCAGTCCTTCGCGCAACCGGAAAAATTCGCCGTTACCCGCGCCAAGGTCCAGCGAGAGATAGCCGCTTTGCTGAAAGATGCGAACCTTCCGCATGCGGTCCTTGGACACTCGGCTCGCCGTGATGTTGGCGACAGCGCCGGAATCGAAGGTCAACCGCGCATTCGCAATGTCAACGAACGGCGTGAGCACGGGCACGCCAACGGCGCTCACCGAAGAAGCCTTGCCACCGACCAGGGTGTGTACCAGATCGATGTCATGGATCATCAGGTCCAGGACCACGGCCACGTCGGCGCCGCGTGGATTGAACGGCGCCAGGCGGTCGCTCTCAATGAACCGTGGGGCGTCGACGTAGGGAATGGCGGCGCGAATGGCACGATTGAAGCGCTCCACGTGTCCCGTCTGGACCAGCGCGCCGTGTTCGCGCGCGAGCGCAAGGAGCGCATCGGCTTCCTCGAGCGTCGCAGCGATTGGCTTCTCGATCATTGCGTGAATCCCGCGCGACAACACCTGCTTCGCGACCGCATAGTGCGCGGGAGTGGGCACCACGATCGTCACCGCATCCACGGTGTCGAGGAGCGATTCGATGGACTCGTGCGCCCGGACATTCAATTCCGACGAGACCTTCTCCGCCCGATCGGGCCGCGATTCGTAGAAGCCAGCGAAGTCGGCGCCGAGCATGTCCCGAAGGATGCGCACGTGGTGGTAACCCAGGCCGCCGGCGCCAATGACCCCCGTCCTCACGCGCGAACTCAGACGACCACCCCACGCCCGCTATTCTCGACGAATCCAAGCAGTTCGAGCACTTCTGGAAATGGCTTGAGTTCCGTGGCCGCGCGCTCCTTTGCCTGTGTCACGTTCAGTTCGGAGCGAAAGAACAGCCGATATGCGCGCTTCAGTTCGCGCACCACTTCTTCCGGGAAGTTGTTCCGTTGCAGCCCAACGCTGTTGAGACCATACAGTTTGATCGGATTGCCGACGGCCTTGATGTACGGCGGTACGTCCTGCGAAATGCGTGAGCACCCGCCCACGAAGGCATACTGGCCGATCTTCACGAACTGATGGGCCGCACTGGCGCCGGCAATGATGGCCTTTTCGCCGACCGTCACGTGGCCGGCCAGCTGCACGCTGTTCACGAGAATGACCCCGTCCCCAACGTGGCAATCGTGCGCCAGATGCACGTACGACATGATGAAGCAGTGCTTGCCGACGGTGGTCTTGAAGGACTGCGTGGTGCCGCGATTGATGGTGGTGTACTCACGAATGGTGGTGCCTTCGCCGATTTCCACGGTGGTGTATTCCCCCTTGAACTTCAGGTCCTGGGGATCGCCGCCAAGAATGCTTCCCGAGCCAACCTTGACATTTGCCTCGAGGATCACGTTCCGTTCGAGGGTGGCGCGCGGTGCGATGATGCATCCGTCGCCAATGACGCACTTCTCGCCGACGATGGCGAAGGGGCCAATCTCCACGTCGTTCCCGACCTGCGCGTCGGGGCTGACGATGGCGGTGGGGTGAATGCGCGCGCTCACTTGTCCCGCACCATGGCGCTCATCTCGGCCTCGCAGACGATCTCGCCGTCCACCTTCGCAATCCCCTGCATGCGGCACATCATCCCGCGCACCTGCAGCAGGTCGAGTTCGAACCGGAGCTGGTCGCCCGGCCTCACTGGCTTGCGCCACTTCACATTGTTGAGCGATGTGAAGTACACGACTTTGCTTTCCGGATTGGGGACGGTGCCCATGAGTAGCATGCCGCCCACCTGCGCCATGGCCTCGACGATGAGCACCCCCGGCATGATGGGGTGCCCGGGAAAGTGACCCTGGAAGAAGGGTTCGTTGATGGTGACGTTCTTGATCCCGACGATCCGCTTCTGCGGTTCGATCTCGAGCACACGATCGACCAGCAAAAACGGATATCGGTGCGGAAGCACCTTCATGATCTCTTCGATACCGAGCACCTGACTCTCCTGCGCCAACGACGCTTGCAACGCGCGCACGAACAGCACCGTGCCGCGATGACTGGGTTTGTGCGCCACGATGCGCGCCTTGATGCGCGAACCCGCGAGCGCGAGATCACCAACGCAATCCATCATCTTGTGCCGGACGAACTCGTCCGGTGAGCGAAGCTCGTTGTCCACCACCCCGTGGTCGTCGAGGACAATGGCGTTCTGCGTGGACGCGCCCTTGATCAACCCACGGTCCCGCAGCGTCTCGACCTCGCTGACGAAGCCAAAGGTACGCGCAAAAGCCAGTTCGCGCGCGAAGGTCTCCGAGGAAATCCGGCTGGCGAACCGCTGCCGGCCGATCAGGGCGTGCGGAAAATCGATGGAGACGTCGAGTTCGAGGACGTCGGACGGGAACGCCTCGTATAAGGAATCTCCGTCCTCCATCCGCACCGGGGCGGTCAAACGACTCGACCAGGTACACCCAGGATTCTCTGCAAATCCAGCGGCGGAGAGCGCGTCAAAGAACGGGCCTGCGCTGCCATCCATGATCGGCGGCTCGGGGCCATCCAGCGAAATGAGTACATCGTCGATGCTGTGCGCTGCCACCGCCGCCAACACGTGCTCGACAGTGTGCACTGCATTTGGTTCCTCACCAAGCTGCGTGCGCCGCTCAGTCAACACGGCATGCTCTGCCCGGGCGGGAATGGCACTGGCACCGGGGAGGTCGCGACGTACGAAGCGTATTCCCGAACCGCTCTCGGCCGGATGAAACTCAAGGGAACAGGCAACGCCGAGGTGCAGCCCGACCCCGCTGACCGTCGCGGGTTTCCGAATGGTGCGTCGCATTAGCCTTCGCCGGCGGTCTTTCGTTCATCTGCCATTTGCTGCAAAACGCGCATGATCGAGGGCAACTTGAAAAGGGCCGCCTGGGCTCGGAGCGCGTCACGATGTGGGCGCGCCGGGTAGCCTGACCAGGTCTCGCCCGCCGGAATATCCCCAAACACCCCCGCTTGGGCGGCCAGCCGAGCGCCTCGGCCGATGGTGTGATGCCCGGAGACGCCGACCTGCCCCCCCAGAATGCACCCGTCTTCCACGCGAACGGAGCCCGCAATGCCACATTGTGATACGAGCAGGCAAAGGCGGCCGATGCGGACGTTATGCGCGATCTGTACGAGGTTGTCGATCTTCGTTCCCGCGCCGATGACGGTATCGTCAATGCTGCCGCGATCGATGGTGGTGTTGGCTCCAATCTCCACGTCGGACTCCACCACGCAGCGGCCAACGTGCGGTATTTTCGCGTGCGCGCCGTCGCGAAACACGTATCCAAAGCCGTCCGACCCCAATCGAGCCCCCGCATGAGCGCGTACGCGTTGGCCGAGGATAGTGCCAGGGTACAGGGTGACGCCCGCGAACAGTTCGCAGTCATCGCCAACCTGGACGCCCGCCCCCACAACAACGTGCGGATGCAAATGCACGCGCGCGCCGATGGAGGCACCATCGCCGATCACCACGTACGGATCGAGGGTAACCTCCTCACCCAACACGACACCGCGCCCAATGACGGCGGTCGCGTGCACTCCCGGAATGCGCGGTTGCTGCGGGTACAGATCCGCGAGCAACGAGAGCATGGCTTCGTACGGGTTCGCCACGATCACGCGGGCGCGCATAGTCCCGGCCGTGTCGGCAAGCTCTGGGGTGATGAGCACGATGCCCGCCGCTGATTCCGCAAGCAGGGGCGCATACTTCGCATTCGCAAGGAACGAAAGCTGGTGCGACTGCGCTCGGTCGACGGATGCTACCGACGTGACTTCGGCAGCCGGGTCGCCCCTCAATTCTCCCCCAATCGCAGCCGCAATGGCTACGGCGGTGAGGACCCGTTCTTGGGTGGCCTCACCGCCGTTGTACTTCCCAGTTCGTGGAGCGTCCGCCACGCGTCAGTCGAGCGGCGACGTTGGCGGGCGCGTGGCGCCAGCGGGCGCCGCCTTCGGTCCGGCCACTTCAGGCTTTGCCGGCGCAACCGCAGTGGCCGGCGCCGAGCGGAGCTTTGCCATCACGCGATCGGTGACATTCAGGTTCTTGTCCAGCGCGACGATCGGCGACCCCTGATCGGCATTGAAGATGAACGAGTAGCCGCCTTCAACACGCACATCCTCGATCGCCAGTTTGATGCGATCCAGGATGGGCTGAACGAGCTCCGACTGGCGCTGCTGCGCCTTCTGTTGGAGCTCAGTGGTGCGCTGCCGGTAGGACGCTTCCTTCGCCTGAATCTCCTTCGTCTGCGCGTCGCGTGCGGCCGGCGTGAGGCCAGCCTGCCGCTTTTCGAACGCGGCGATCATGGCCTGAAGGGAGTCGCTCATGCGCTTGATCTGCTCCTCGAGCGGCCCCGTCTCCTTGTTGAACTGGGCTTCCGCGTCCGCACGACCGGGCGCCTGATCGAGCAGGACGGACGAGTTGATATAGGCGAACTTCTGCCCTTGGGCGGACGCTCGACCGTTCAGAACGGCGAGTAAGGCGAGCGCGATGGGTACCGCGCGAAGGGACACACGCATTTGAACTCCAGAGGTTAGAAGAGCTGACCGAGCTTGAAATGCAACTGCCACGCGGGCGTCCTGACGCCGTTGACGGTCCGGTCAAAGCCGTACCCCCAATCGAGGCCAAGGGGACCGAGCGGAGTCACGATGGAGGCGCCGATGCCGGCCCCTCTGAACAGGCGGGTAGGATTGAAGTCGCGCGGGCGCGCCCAGATGTTGCCCGCGTCGTAGAACATGTCGAAGTTGAGCTGCTGATTCACGCGCAGGTCGAGTTCTACGGTGCTGGTATAGAATGCGCTGCCGAACGAGGCCGGCTGCGCAGTGTTCGCACCGCTGGAATTCTCGATGTACCCCTGGGGCGTGATGGAGAACTCCTCGTAACCCCGCAGGGGCTCGCCGTATTGGACGCCGCCCAGCGAGAACTTTTGCGATACGTAGAAGCCGCCTGGATCGCCGAACACGGCGCCCCCGCGCACGGAAAGCCCCAGCGCGATCGCGAGCGGCTCGGAGCCGAGTTCGCCCCCGCCGAATTGCGCGAGGGTGGCGTAGTGCCGCATCTCGCCAGTGTAGCGCGAGTACTTGGCGCCCCCCAAGACCAACCCGTTGACCTGAGCGGAGAGCGTCTGCTTTCCACCGTCAGTCGGGAACGGAAGGCCACTGCGCGTGTCATGCTCGTAGGAAAGCCCCAGCGTTTCGCGCTTGCACGACACCACGGCGCAATTGATGGTGCTCACGAGGCCCGAGTCGCCGTACGATGCACGCTCGCCGCCGTAGGACAGGAAAATCCGGTGATAGTGCGAGCCCAGGATCGGGAGTCCAATCTGCAGTTGACCACCGACGCGTGTCTGCTGGCCAACGTCCGCGATGTAGTAGCGCGTCTGCGAGTGATACGCCGTAACGGTACCGGAAACCTGCGACTCCCGAATGAACGGGTCGGTGTACGTAAGACTGAAGTCCTTGACGTACTGGCCAAACTGCGCGTTCACCGAGCCGCGCTTGCACAGGCCGAACAGGTTGGGCTGGTCAAATCCGAGGAAGCCACCGATGCCGGCGCCCTGCCCAACTGACGCGCCGAAGTTCACGTTGCCGGTGCGTTTTTCCTTCACACGGAAGATGACGTCGAGATCGCCCTGCTCGTTGGCGCGACGCGTATCCGGCGGCGAGATCGGGGTCTCGAAGAATCCGAGATTGCCGATGCTCTGATAGCTGCGGATCAACGCATCGCGGCGGAAAATGTCACCCGGAACAACGAAGATCTGATTCCGGATACAGTTTTCCGAGGTGATGTCGTTGCCGAGAATTTCGACGCGGTTCACAATGGCCGGCTGGCCTTCGTCGATTTCCCAGCGAAGGTTCACCGTCGGCGTGGAATCGGAGCCAATCCTGCGGCGTTCCACAACCGGGCGAACGCTCGCGTAGATATACCCTTCGTTGGCGTACGCCTCGCCCACTCGGCGCGTGGCGTCGTCCCACTTCGACTGGTCAAAATAGGTGGCGTCATCGGTGGCCCGCCCAACGCGCAGTACGCCCTTGGCCGCGCCGAGGATGGTCTTGGGCTGCGCGCCAAATGGGTAGAACCGCTGAATGTCCTCGTTGGAGAACCGGCGGCTTCCGGTGGCTTCGAACGTGCCGATCCGGTAGCGCGGCCCTTCCTTGACAGTAAGGTCCAGGAGCGCCTTTCCGCGCGCACGATCTACGCGAATAGTGTCCTTGAGGACCTGCGCGTCGAGGTAGCCCTTCGACGAATAAAGCGCAGGAATTCGCTCGCCGACGTCGCCCGCAAATTTGTCCGAGTCGAGCTCCCCCTTCTTGTACCAGAGGAATCCTTCGGGCTTTGTCTCCATGGCGGCGACGAGGTCCTTGTCGGACACGCCCTGGTTGCCCTTCACGTCCACGCCCGAGACGGCCAATCGCTTGCCCTCATCTACGCGGAACAGCAACGAGACCTGGTCGTTAACGAAGGTCGTTTCGGGCTTCACCTTCGCCAGGTAGTAGCCTTCTACCTGGTACACGGAGTCGATGCGTTGCATGGCGCGGGCGATCTGCGAAGGATCGACGGGTCGGCCAATAAGCAAGTCGATCTTGTCGCGCACTTCGCCACGAGAAAGATGGTCGGTGCCCGCCACGTCAATGGCGCCCAGCAACGGGCGCTCCTTGAGCGTGAAGATCAGGGCCGCCCGGCCGCCTTCGCGCGCAACTTCGCACGTCGCCACGACATCGTCGAACTGCCCGGTGGCGTGAATGGCCTTGATGGCGCGATCCAGCACACGGTAGCTGACTGGGCCCGGAACGAGGCCAGCATCACCGCGAATGGTGGCATCCGGGGTGCGCGTGGCGCCACGGAATACGATGGTATCAGGAGTGGCGCATCGCCCGGCAACCGCGGGGTCCTGCGCACGCGCCGTCGCCCCCACAAGC
>JBDUCM010000260.1:0-5455 GCA_040003455.1 bacterium | reverse complement strand
ATTGGAAGCGGATTGGCCGGGCTCGCCGCCGCCGCGGAACTCGCCGACGCGAAGAAGACCGTCATCCTCCTCGATCAGGAAGGCGAACAGAGTCTCGGCGGACAAGCCTTCTGGTCACTGGGCGGGTTGTTCCTCATTGACTCCCCCGAGCAGCGACGCCTCGGCATTCACGACTCGCACGAACTGGCACGCCGCGACTGGGCGAACTCCGCAGAGTTCGATCGAAGCGAGGACGAATGGCCACGCCGGTGGGCAGAGGCCTACGTGGACTTCGCCGCCGGAGAGAAGCGCTCATGGCTGCACGCGCAGGGCATGCGCTGGTTTCCGGCCGTCGGTTGGGCCGAGCGTGGGGCGGCGGGCGCGAGTGGGCCGGGTAACAGCGTGCCTCGCTTTCATGTGACGTGGGGTACCGGGCCCGGCGTGCTCGAGCCGTTCGTGCGGCGCGTCCGCGCCCACTGTTCCTCCGGTCGCATTCTTCTCCGCTTTCGGCATCGAGTGCGCGGGGTGCAACAGACCAATGGCACGGTCCACGGCGCACATGGCGACATTCTCGAGCAAACGAGTGTGCGGCGTGGCGAGAGCAGCTCGCGCGTGGCGGTTGCCGAATTCAGCTTCCATGCGCTGATCGTCATCGTGACGTCCGGTGGGATGGGCGGCAATCATCATTTGGTGCGCCGCCATTGGCCAACGGACCGGCTGGGTGCCGCACCCGCGTTCATGCTGTCGGGTGTGCCCGCGCACGTTGATGGGCTGTTGCAACAGGAGATTCAATCCAGTGGTGCGCGCCTCATCAATCTCGATCGTATGTGGCACTACACCGAGGGACTGCGCAACTGGAAGTCCATCTGGCCCAATCACGGCATTCGCGTACTGCCGGGCCCCAGCAGTCTCTGGCTGGATCCCTATGGCAACCGCCTGCCGTTCCCCCACATCCCCGGCGCCGATACCCTCGGCACGCTGCGATACATCACCACACACGGCTTTCCGTATACGTGGTTCGTGCTCAATCGCACCATCATCAAGCGCGAGTTCGCACTCTCCGGCAGCGAGCAGAACCCCGACCTCACCGGGAAGAGCATCCGCATGACACTACGGCGGCTCGGGAAGGCGGTGCAGCGTCCGGTGCAGGCGTTCATGGATGCGGGCGCGGATTTCGTGGTGCGTGATACACTCCGAGATCTCGTCGTGGGCATGAATGCCCTCATCGGAAACGAGAGCGTGGACTACGAGCGGGTCGAGCGCATGGTGCTCGATCGCGATGCACAGACGCTGAACGCCGCCGGCAAGGACCCGCAACTGGCCATCGCGCGCCACGCGCGGGCAATCCTCAGCGAACGCCTGGTGCGTATTGCGAAGCCCGCACCCATCCTTGCCACGGCAGACGGTCCGCTCATCGCCGTCAGGCTGAACATCATGACACGCAAGTCACTGGGCGGGCTCGAGACGGATCTGCACGCCCGCGTGCTTGGCGCCGATGGTCACCCCATTCCGGGCCTGTACGCGGCCGGCGAGGTTGCGGGCTTCGGCGGCGGCGGCATGCACGGATACCGATCGCTGGAAGGCACGTTCCTTGGCGGTTGCATCTTTAGCGGGCGGACGGCGGGCCGAGCCGCCGCCATGGACGTGGGGTAGGCCGAGCGCGGCCATGTCCTATCGCCGCGTGGTGATCAGAATCACTCCGTTGCTCCCGCGAGATCCATAGACCGAGGTCGCGCCCGCATCCTTGAGTACGTCGATGCGGAGCACGGTGTGCGGGTCGATGGCGCTGAACACGCCGCTGGCGCCGAGGCCGTAGGGCGTTGACACGCCGTCAATCACGATGAGTGGTTCACCGCCGTACATTGCCGTGGCCGCCCCGCGAATGCGCACGGTGTATCCCGCCGCGCTGCGTTCCACGATGACACCGGGGATCCGGCCGTCCAGCAGTTGTTCGAAGCGGCCCACTCCCGCCAGCGCCTTGCTGTCCACGACATATGACCCGATGGCGCCGGTCTGGTTGCGTCGCGCCTGCACACCGTAGCCGACATCCACGCATCCCGTCTGCCCGGTTGCCGCCGGGTCGCACGGCGCCGGACGGGTGGCTGGCGCCGGACTGAGGGCGCACGCGCCGGCCATCGACAGCGCCGTACCGCAGAGAAGGCGGGTGCTGATAATCCGCAGGGACGCGCGCATGGAGGAGCTCCGGAGAATGGTGTGGGCAGATAGTTCTTCTAGGGGATAGACACTCTACGGCATTGAATGGTTGAAAGTTCCACCGCACGGTGCTTACTTCCAACCATCCGGCGACATAGACTGTCTATCTCCAGACCACTCCAGCCCCCGCGACGGTGTCACCCAAGCGAGACCTCCTGCCCGGCACGCTCGACATGCTCGTCCTCAAGACGCTCACCGTGCAGGCCATGCACGGCTACGGCATTGCGCAACACCTCGTCCGCCTGTCGCAGGACGTCATCCAGGTGGAAGAAGGGTCGCTGTATCCGGCGTTGCAGCGCATGCGCCAGAAAGGATGGATCAAGGCCGAGTGGGGGCAGACCCCCAACAACCAGCGCGCGCGCTATTACACCATCACGGCCACCGGCCGCAAACAGCTCGGCGAACAGGAAGAAGGGTTCACCCAGTTGGTCTCCGCCATCCGGCGGGTCATGCGCCCCGCGTGATGTCGAGGCACGTCGTCGCCATCACAGGCGCCTGTTCACCGATGTCTCCATAGGACGCCACGATGTCGATGCTCGATGGCCTGCGCTTCCAGCTCTACCGGCTCACGCACCGGCGAGAGATCGAGCAGGAGGCAGAGGAGGAGATTGCGTTCCACCTCGCGCAGGAAGCGAGACAGTCCGCTGCGTCCGCCCAACGAGTGTGCACGGATCAGGATCACCAGGCGGCCCGGCGTCACTTCGGCAACGTGACGTACTATCGGGAAGAGTTGCGCCGCATGGGCGGGCACTGGTTCCTCGATGAACTGGTGCAGGACGCCCGCTTTGCCGCGCGGTCGTTTCGCCGCACACCCGCGTTCACACTCGTTGTGGTATTCACGCTGGCCGTAGGCATCGGCGCAAACACCGCGATCTTCAGTGCCGTGAACACCCTCCTGCTGCGCCCGTTGCCATTTCTCGAGCCGGCACGGCTGATGAACGTGTCGTTGAGCGCGCCGGCCGTGGGATCATCGCGCGCTCGCACCGATGTGTTGTGGCCGTATCCAAAGTTCGCTGTCTTCCGCGATGGGCAGACCGCGTTCCGGGATGTCACCGTCTGGTCGAGCATGCAGTTCACTGTGCGTGTTGGGGACGATGCCCTGCGCGAGTCGGGAGAGTTCACGGACGCACACTACTTTCCGCTCCTCGGCATCACTCCCACGCTGGGGCGTGCGTTCCTGCCCGGCGACGATCATCTTGGCGGGCCGCATGTGGCGGTGCTCGGCGACGCGCTGTGGCACGAACTGTATCAGGCGGATCCATCGGTGCGCGGCAAGATGCTTGATGTCGACGGCACGCCGTTCGAGATCATCGGCGTGGCCCCGCCTTCTTTCCGCGGCCTGTCAGGGATCGCGCGTTTCTGGATTCCCTTGTACGCGCCGCCTACCGTCTGGACAAATCTGGTGAGCGACCCGTACGACAATCGTCACCACGTGGTTGCGCGCTTGCGGGACGGCGAAGACCCGGCCCACGCGAAGATGGTGGTTCAACAAATGGGCGCCAACGTCGACGCGGCTTATCCTGTTCGCGGCGTGCGGGATCATCACATGGGTGCCATCGCCTTCGAACTCGACGGACTCCGCGTGGACAGCCGGATACGCCGCACCCTGCTGACGCTCTTCGGGGCCGTGGGCCTGGTGCTCCTCATCGCCTGTGCCAACGTCGCCAACCTCTTTCTTGTCCGCGCGTCCGGTCGTCGTCGAGAGATTGCCACGCGGCTCGCACTGGGCGCAAGCAGGGCGCGTATCATCCGGCAGTTACTGGTGGAGAGTGTGATGCTCTCGGCGGCGGGCGGCGTTGCGAGCATCGCCGTCGCGTGGGCAGTCATTGTCTTGTTGGGCAACTTCCAGCCGGCGCAGACGTTCCGTCTTCAGGAACTGGGCGGCATCGGCATCGTCAATACCGTCGCCATTGAACTGGACGGGGCCGCCCTCGCGTTCACCGCGGCGCTCGCGATTGGAACGGGCATTCTGTTCGGGCTCGTCCCCGCACTACAAGCCACACGGGAGGCGCTCGTCACGGCGATCAAGGAGGGCGACGCTCCGCCGGATCGGCGCAGACGGTTCAACACGCGTAGCGTGCTCGTCACCGGCGAGATTGCGCTCGCTGTGGTTCTGCTGGCTGGCTCCGGGGTGATGATCCGGAGTCTCGAGCGGCTGCTGGCAATCGATCCGGGGTTTGAGACGGACAACGTGCTGACGATGCGTGTGAATCGCGCGCCAACGTGGTCTCGCGACTCCATCGCCAGGTTCTACGACGTGGCCATCGACCGCCTGGCGAGAATTCCGGGGGTGAGCGACGTGGCCATGATTGATTGCCCTCCCTTCGCAGGGTGCGGCGGCACGGGGGTTCGTTTTCCTGACCGCGTGCCCGTGGCGCCGGAGCTCGACCCCGTGGCAGGTCTGCACTGGTCGACATCGACGCTGTTCAACCTGCTCCATGTTCCCCTCCTTCGCGGTCGAACGTTCGACACGGGTGATCGCAGCGACACACGAAGGGTGGTGGTCGTGAGCCAATCAGCCGCGCGGCAGTTCTGGCCGAATCAGGACCCGATCGGCCGCCCGGTTGCGGTCAATATCACGGGCTTCGACACGGCATATGTGGTTGGCGTGGTCGGCGACGTCCGCTTCGGTCCCATCAACGCGCCGCCGCAGCCCGACATCTATGTGTCGTACTACCAGGCTCCGCTCAGCTTCCGCATGATGCTCTTCCTCAAGACGCGTGGCGATCCGGATCATAGCGTCACTCAGGTGCGCGCCGCCCTCAAGGAAGTCGCACCGGGCTTTCCGATGTACGAGGTTACGTCGCTGTCGTCGCGGGTGGCCTCCGAACTCTCGTACGCCAGCTTCAGCGCCCTGTTGCTCTCCATTTTCGCGATGCTCGCGTTGACGCTCGCCGTGATCGGCACTTACGGGGTCACCTCATTCGTCGTCGCGCAACGCACGCGCGAACTCGGCATTCGCAGCGCGCTTGGCGCCACCCCCCGAACGCTCGTCCGCATGGTGATCCGGCAGGGCATGACGCTCGCGGCGCTCGGGATCGCGATTGGGCTCGTCCTCGCCGTGGTTGCCACTCGGCTGCTGACCTCGCTGCTCTACGAGGTCAGGCCAGGCGATCCCGCAACGCTCGTGGGGATCGTCCTCCTGCTCGCACTGTCGATGCTCGGCGCTACGTGGATTCCGGCGAGGAAGGCGGTGGCATTACCCGTGGTCCAGGCCCTGCGGGCAGACTAGCGTGTGGGCCAACGACGGGAGCATGAGCGC
>JBDUCM010000259.1:0-5478 GCA_040003455.1 bacterium | reverse complement strand
CCGCCGCTGCCACGGCGCGTTGCAGCACGGTCGGATCAATGTGATGACGCCGCACGATGCGCGTACCATCCTCTACGTAGCGCCGGCTGGCGGGGAAGATCCATTGCCAACCCCACTCGACTGCAACGCCGGGATACTTGCGGACAAGGGCATGTGGCAGGGCCACCGCGCCGTGGCCCGCGGCAAGGTCTGCGGCGTGCAATCGGCGCACCTTTGGCAAATGCCGCGCAAGCCCGGCGGCCGCTGAATCGGACAGGATTGTCCTCCGGTCCTTGTTCCCTTTGCCGCCTCGGACAATCACCGTTCGCTCGGCGACGTCAACATCCTTCACGCGCAGGCTGATGCACTCCTGCAGGCGCAACCCTGATCCGTACAGTAGCAGACATCCCAAGGCCGCCACTCCCTCGAGTTCCGCCAGCAGGTTGGCTACTTCCCCCCGGGACATGACGTCAGGCAGCCGCTTCGGCCGCTTCGCTCGAACCACCTCGTTGCTGATGGTCATGGGCATGCCGAGTACGTCGCGGTACAGAAAGAGCAGGGCGGCCAACGCCTGATTCTGCGTAGAAGCCGCGACGTGCCCGTCCACAGCGAGCATCGTCAGAAATGACGCAACCTCCCGCTCCGCCATGTCGCGCGGGTGACGACGTCGGTGGAAGGTGATGTACCGGCGAATCCACCCCGCGTAGGCCCGCTCCGTCTTGGCACTGAGGTGACGCATCCGGCATCGGTCGTGCACCATTTGGAGCAATCGCATCGGCGCAGACTACATGCGTCCCGCTGATTCCCTGTACCGCCCACATGCACCCTGAATCATCACACTTCGTCCTTCGGGTGAAGGCTCAATCCCCGGCTTGGGTCCTACGGTCCCGTAGCCTCGTCAACCGCCCTTGGAATCGCGATACAGCATCCACAGCACAATCGCCCCAACCGCAAACAGCAGCGCCCGCGCCGCATAGTACGGCGACCACTGCACGAGCGTCTCCAACTGCCATCGGCCACGAA
This sequence comes from bacterium, assembly GCA_040003455.1. GTDB lineage: Bacteria > Gemmatimonadota > Gemmatimonadetes > Gemmatimonadales > Gemmatimonadaceae > AG11. The sequence continues at coordinate 4,476 of JBDUCM010000259.1, read as the reverse complement.
CGACAATCTCCGTCCAGTCGGCGGACGGGGTGACGCCACTCGCGAGCATGACAGCCAGCTCACCGTACTTCTTTGAGAGTCGCCCCTGTTCGAGGAAGCAGCAATAGGAGCTCAACGCCAGCAACGCGGCCGCCAAACGACTCGCGCGCGGATACGTGGGACGAACGGAATCCTTTGCCTGCGCGAGCAAGGCCTTGAGCCACCAGGCAGCACCGGCACCGGTAACCGTCCCGACCGCAGCCTGAAACTTTGCCTCGTGCTCGAGGTAGTCGAACAACGGACGCCAGTCAGGAGCATTCACGACTGCCTCTTCTTCGGTGAGCCCGCGTGTGGATTCGAACGCAGAGCGCGTGAGGTTTGCTGCGCCCTATCTTCCGCCGCGCAAGGAGTCCGCACAAGGCCTCGACAGCCGACTCGGCCGGTGCAGACCGACGCTCGCAACCCGAAGACTCAACGTCGCGACGGCGGACGCAGGGCAGGGAGCGACGAGAGTCTGGCTCGCGTACGTCAACCTCCACCAACACGCGCGCGATGTCTACCTCGCACTGCGCAATGTCAGCCTTGAAGCGCGAGAAGGCCCCCTGTCATCGACGAAGGTCCGCCTTGACCTGATAGAAGCCTGAGGAGAGCTGCCGAAAGTCTGCCCTGAACCAACACATGTCTGATTGACGCGTACGAATGCGCGACTCAAGGTGCACGATGTCCGCCTCGACGCGCACAAAGTCTGCCTCGAACTGCGCGATGTCCGCCTCGACGCGCACAAAGTCCGCCCGGAACTGCGCGAAGCCCGCCTCGAACTGCGCGATGTCCGCCTCGACGCGCACGAAGTCTGCCTCGAACTGCACGAAGTCTGCCTCACAGTGCACGAAGTCTGACTTGGAGTGAACAAAGTCTGACTTGGAGTGGACAAAGTCTACCACACGCCGGCCAAGGTCTCCTACACAATGAAAATTCTTTCTGAACAACGGCACGAGGCGCCCTACACATCGAACCAGGCGCCCCATACGCCGGCCAAGGCGTCCAACACATTGGGCCAGGAGGGCTGAACGCCGAGCCACACGGCCTACACGCCGGCCAAGGCCAACCGAACATTGCGCCACGCGAGCTACACACTGCTCACGACGACTCGAACATCGGACCATGCACGCTACACAGTGAACCAGGCGCGCCGAACATTGAACGGAACGAGCTACACGGTGAGCGAGGTCGGCCTACACGGCGGACCAAGCGCCCAACACGTCGGTCAAGGCGAGCCGGACGCTGAACCAGGCATCCTGAACATTGGCTGAAGCGTCCTACACGAAGAACGAGGCGGACTACACGGATATTGCACCGGACTACACGGATATTTCCGCGCTATACGGACCAACCGCGCCCCGCCTACAGCCTCGGCAACGTCACACCGGTCTGCGACTGGTACTTCCCCTTCTTGTCGCGGTACGACACCTCAGGCGGCTCGTTCCCCTCGAAGAACAACACCTGCGCAATCCCCTCATTGGCGTAGATCTTCGCCGGCAACGGCGTGGTGTTCGAGATCTCGAGCGTCACATGACCCTCCCACTCGGGCTCGAACGGGGTGACGTTGGTAATGATCCCGCACCGCGCATACGTACTCTTGCCAACCGTCACCGTCAGGATGTTCCGCGGAATCCTGAAGTACTCCACGCTCCGCGCCAACGCAAAACTGTTCGGCGGCACGATGCACACGTCGGTCTCCACCTCCACAAAACAGTTGGGGTCGAAGTTCTTGGGGTCGACAATCGACGACATCACGTTCGTGAAGATCTTGAACTCGCGCGCCACACGCATGTCATACCCGTACGAACTCACACCATACGAAATGACCCCCGCGCGAACCTGACGATCCTCATAGGGCTCGATCATCCCGTGCTCCTTGGCCATGCGGGTGATCCAGCGGTCGGACATGATGCTCATGCGTTCGCGGGGCAAAAGTGTAGGGGAAACCCGCACGGTCCGGCCGGTGCGGAAGCGCGCGAAAGTTATCTGGCGCGCTGAGCAACCGCCAATCGCCACACGCACTCCGCCGCACCCATCCGCCAGCCCCCGAAATACCCGCCCACAAGGGGAAGAATCAGTGCCTCAACGCCGTTGACACTGCTTTGCAGCACCACGTAACTTCATGTGCTTCACCTTAGTGAAAGATTTCACGAAGTGCGGAGACCATGGAACGCACGTATCTGCCAGTCTTGCTGCTCGCAGGATTCGTCGCCGTCAACGCGTTGGCGATCATCCTCATTTCCCACCTGACACTTCGGCCGCGCTTCACCGCCGTCAAGCAAACACCCTACGAGTCCGGCATGCCGGTACTCGGCGACGCGCGCGAGCGGTTTTCGGTCAAGTTCTATATGGTGGCGGTGCTGTTCATCATCTTCGACATCGAAACGGTGTTCATGATCCCATGGGGCGCCCACTTCCGGCAGCTCTCATGTGCCGTGGACCTCGTGGGCGGTGCCTGCCCGTCGGGCCAGATCTCGCTGTTCGGTCTCTGGGAGATGCTCGTGTTCATCGCCATCCTCCTCGTCGGATTCGTCTACGTCTGGAAGAAGGGAGCGCTGCAATGGGATTGATCCAGCGACCGGACGCACACAGCGTCACTACCATAGATCCACAATCGCAGGAAAGCTGGGTCACCACGCGCCTGGACTTCCTGGTCAACTGGGGCCGCGCCAACTCGCTGTGGCCCATGCCCTTCGGCACGGCCTGCTGCGCCATCGAATTCATGGCCTCGGCCGCCAGCAAGTTCGACCTGGCCCGCTTCGGCATGGAACGCATGAGCTTCTCGCCACGCCAGGCGGACGTGCTCATCTGTGCGGGCCGCGTGCCGTTCAAGCTGGCCCCGGTCATCCGCCGCATCTGGCAGCAGATGCCGCAGCCCAAGTGGTGCATCTCCATGGGCGCGTGCGCGTCGTCGGGCGGCATGTTCGACAACTACGCGGTGGTGCAGGGCATCGACACGATCATCCCGGTGGACGTCTACGTCCCTGGCTGTCCGCCGCGCCCGGAAGGCCTGATGTACGGCATCATGATGCTCCAGAAGAAGGTGATGTCGGAGCGCATGGCGGACAAATCGTTGCGCAACGAGATGGAGCCGGACCCCACGAGCCAGCTCTACATTCCGCCGCGCCTGATCGACGAGCTCTCCGAGCCGTTCGGCAACTCCATCAATCAGACACGGTCTGGGTCGTGAGCTCGGCATTCCTCCCCGTTGTCGCTGGCTACGCCGAGGGCGCCAATGCGCCGGCTCCAGCAACGCCGAAGAACGTGCCGCACCGTGGCGGCGCCACCAACCCCACGGCCCAGGCGCTCGTCACGCAGTTTGGCAGCGCCATCCATCGCGTGGACGTAGTCTGGGGCGAAACCACGGTGATCGTCGAGAAGTCGCGCGTGAACGAAATCGTGCGCTGGCTCCATGACGACCCGTCGCAACTCTATGACTTCTGCGCAGACGTCACGGCCGTGGAGTTCCGCGACCTGGAGCTTCCTATAGAAGTAGTGTGGCACCTCCGGTCCATTCCGCACCGCCGCTTCCTGCGCCTCAAGGCGCTCATCCCGAAGGGTTCGCCCCTCGAGGTGCCGAGCGTGTGGGACATTCACAAGAGCGTGGATTGGATGGAGCGTGAGTGCTACGACATGTTCGGCATCACGTTCGTGGGGCATCCCGACCTGCGCCGCATCCTGATGTGGGAGCAGTACAAGGAAGGCTACCCGCTGCGGAAGGACTTCCCGCTTCGCGGGCGCTTCAGCCGCTCTGAGCAGTTGCGGCAGGCGCTCGCACAGAACCCAGAGGCCAAGTACAGCATGGAAGAGCTGTCCATCGCCGATGCATTCGAGGATCTCCCGCAGGACATGCGGGAGCGACTCGGCACCGGCGAAAAGGTGGGTGAGTAGCGATGGCAACCACGAAACGTACGGTCGAAGTCTCGCTGTCCACGTCGGGGCTGGATTCCCGTGGCCGTCCGCAGCGCGTGCCGCTGGTGACGGACCAGTCGGGCAATGTGGTGCCGGTAACGGCGTCGCCCGCGGTGGAGCCGGACCTCGAAGGCGATCACATGCTGATCAACATCGGACCGCAGCATCCGGCTACGCACGGCGTGCTGCGCCTGGTGCTGGAGCTGGATGGTGAGACGGTGGTGCGCTGCATTCCGCACATCGGCTACCTGCACTGCGGCTTCGAGAAGATTGGCGAGTACCGGCAGTACAACCAGATCATCCCGTGGACGGATCGCGAGGATTATCTCAACTCGCCCGGCAACAACGTGGCGTTCGCACTTGGTGCGGAGCGGCTGTTCGGCATCGAGATCACGCCGCGGTGCACGGTGCTGCGCGTCATCGCGATGGAGCTCTCGCGCATCATCTCCCATTGCGTGTGGCTCGGCACCTTCTGCATCGACATCGGTGCCTTCACGCCGTTCCTCTGGATCTTCCAGCAGCGCGAGCGCGTGTACACCATGCTCG
>JBDUCM010000258.1:0-5478 GCA_040003455.1 bacterium | reverse complement strand
CGCCCTTGTTCTTGAACGAGGCACCGCAGAGCACCGGCACGAACTCCATCGCGATGGTCGCCTTGCGGATGGCCCGGCGAATTTCGTCGACCGTCAGCTCCGCGCCATCGAGATACTTCTGCATCAACTCTTCGTCGTACTCCACCGCCGCTTCGACGGCCTCGTGACGAGCCGCTTCGCAAGCTTCCTTGTACTCCTCGGGTACGTCCACCACCGCGAACGACTTGCCGAGTGTCGCGTCGTCGAAGATGTACTGCTTCCGCTCGATGACGTCGATGTGACCCGTGAAGAGCTCACCAGAACCGACCGGCAGCTGCAGCGCGAACGCGCGACGGCTCAGGCGATCCTTGATCATGCGCATGCAACGCTCGAAATCCGCGCCCGTCCGGTCCATCTTGTTCGAGAAGATCATGCGCGGGACCTTGTACCGGTCCGCCTGACGCCACACGGTTTCCGTCTGCGGCTCTACGCCGGCAACGGAATCCAGCAGCGCAACCGCGCCATCGAGCACGCGCAACGACCGCTCCACCTCGACCGTGAAGTCGACGTGTCCCGGCGTATCGATGATATTGATGCGATACTCCGGACCAGAACCTTCCTTGTCCGACTGGCCATGACGCATCCAGAAGCACGTGGTCGCGGCGGACGTAATCGTGATGCCGCGCTCCTGCTCCTGCTCCATCCAATCCATCGTCGCGGCGCCTTCGTGCACTTCGCCAATCTTGTGCGACTTGCCCGTATAGTAAAGAATACGCTCGGTCGTGGTCGTCTTACCAGCATCGATGTGAGCCATGATGCCGATGTTCCGGTAGTATTCGAGCGCAGTTTCGCGTGCCATATCAACCCGTCAGGTGTGTCAGCCGCGGCAGCCCCTCTGGCGCCAGCAGCATGGTCTATTCAGCAAATACAAACGCGGGTGGACCAGGCGCCCTGTTCGGGCCGGTATCCATCCGCTTTCGCCAGGGTGTGTTCGCCTCTGCAGCGCGAACGGGGACCCAAGGCGCGCTGAGCAAAAATCACTCAACGTCAAATTGTCCTGCGTTTCTTTTCGGGAGCGGAACGAATCCGCCGGCCAGTAACCTCACCCAATCACTTCCCGGGTGCCCATATGACTCGGCCGCAGTGAACCGATACACGGTCGTCGATGTGGAATCGACCAAATAAGACCGTAGCCCCTTGAATTTATTGGGGTTTCACGCTGTGTCAACCGGGCGGGGGGAGAATCTCCCGAACCCACCAACGGCCTCACGATCCAACACGATCCCATACGACCAGACAGGCAAAACTAGTCATGCAACCGCCTCACGCGAAGGGCGTCCCCTCACTTTCGGACAACCCCGCTACGCGTGTCTCCCTCGCTACGCGTGTCTCCCTATAGAGGTAGCCCGCGCCGAGCAGGAACGCACCCACCGCCGCCCAAGCACCAACGCGCAGAAGCACAGAAGCGATATCCGTGACGACAACGATCGCCTTGACCGCCGCATACATCGAAAGAACGAGCCCGGCAATCCGTAGCCGCGCTACCTGAAGTCGCCGGCCAGCAACGATAGAACCCAATCCGCACGCCGCGTAGTACGAGGTGAGCAGGAACGCCGCCAAATCCGCGGTGAACGCGTGGGCCACTTCCATGCGGCCCCACACAATCGCAAAACCGACTGGCACGCCGATACGTGCAGAACGGCCCACCAACCGCGATATCCCCGTGCCACCCCGCAGCAGCCACGCCGTCACGATGAGACCGGCACACGCTGCGGCCGCCGATGCCGACGACCGTGTGGCGAATGGGAGGTAGGAATAGGCCGACCGGCTCGCCAGCTGATCGACAGCGGACAACACCGCCCCGCCGAGCGCCAGCCCCACACCGTACAGTGGAAGCGCAGTGTCCTCGGTCCGCACACACAACGCCAATGCCGTTCCCCACACAGCCAGCGCCCCTACCAACGGAAGGGGATACGACCACGCCCCAGCCAGAATTGCAAGACACCCCAGAATGCCGGCCGCGAGCAAGTGCACTCCCGAACGCAGCCAGTCGGGTCGCGCCCGCTCGACGCGCCAGGCCACGAGGGCGAACAGGGTCCACGCTGCACAGACGGCGGCTTCCGCCCGTGGCGTACTCACGGCAGCATACGCGACCGCCAACGACACGAAGGGCAGACAGAGCCCGCTCGCTGTCCACCATCGCGCGCGCGGCCCGCGAATGAGAAGCGCGCCGTAGGTCACCGCCGCAAGGGCAATCGCAACGCCCAGCGCCACGCCCAGTGGACGGCTGCGCGTCACATCCCACGCGGCCGCCACGCCAATGAATCCGATGACGAGATAGGCGCGCGGAAGTTCCCCACGCCACGCCGATTCGCCAAAGAGCAGCGCGCCAACTGCGCACGCACTGACGAACAGGGTAACCAGAAACGGACCGTACCAGGCCGCGGCGATCGGCAGTGCAACAGCGCCGATCGCGTAAGCGAGTGCCCCTGCCACCAGGACCCCAAATGCCATCATCCACGTTGCTTTTCGCGCCGAACGCAGCCCTCCGGCCAGGACGGCACCGCCGTACAGCAACAGCGCGAGCGCCGTCCCGCCACCGTCCGACGTGACAAATGGTGCCGACAGCGCGCCGGCGATGGCAACCGAGAAGAGGAATTCACTCTCGTCCATGAGTGCCAGCGAGGCCAACGCGATCGAGACGACATCGACGACGACGATTGCCACGCCGATGGGAACGAGGTGCAACCGCGGCCCGGCACCCCAGGCAAGGAGATCCACGATCGCGAGCGCGATCGCCAGCAGGACGTTCCCGTAGCGTGACTCACCTCGCCGCCGGAAGTACACGCCGGTGCCGGCGACGAGTGCGGCGGCCAGGACCCCTGCCCCGATTCGTACTTCGGGGGTAAGTAGTCCGCGCTGGACGGCCATCTTGATGACCGCACCAACCGCCATGAGGATCACCAGCGCCGCGAGCGCGAGCGTGCCGTACCGCCCCACGAGTGATTCGATTTCGCTGCCACTGAGCGCCGACCCGGAATGCAGGCGATCAGCCAGCGATCGCGTCGGTGGCGGCCCGCCGGTTGCATGGCGCTCTGACGCGGGGGCGCGCGGCGTCACGAGGGCCCGAAGCGCGCCGAGTTCATCAGTGAGTACAGCCACCTGCGCTTCCAGCGCGGCAATCCGGCGCGCCTCGTCGGATCGCCCAACGGTGCGCGCCTGTTCGACGGAAGAGTCGTCGGGCGACGTCATCTATCCATCCGCTTCACACTGTAGGGGCACCGCGCAACAGGGCACCTTCGGCCACAGCTTCGCGCATGCAACTACTCGTCGGTCACCTGCGGCGGTGGAGCGATGTCTCCCGCGTTGCGGACAGGTCCGCCATCGGAGATCCGCGTGGCGGCGCCATCACCACGATCGATGGGGCGATGCAATGAGGATGAACGACCCACCACCAGGTTTGCCGCTGGACTTCGATCAACCTTGCGAGGCGCGAATTTCGGGTCGCGCAGCACCTTGAAAATATTGACCGTGAGCACGAGGGCCGCGAGCGCTTGCAATGACAACTTGATGACAGCCTGCGCGGAGGCGGCGTAGAACTTCGGCATGGCCGCCGCAGGCACGCGTGACCGCATCTGGAGCGCATCCAGCGCGAATGACCCGAAGCCGCCGAGCAGCAACAGTGCAAAGAGGGCCGAGATGATTCCGCACACGATCACGATCTTGCGATCGCCGAACACGGTGGCCAGCCCGTAGATGAGGAAGAGCACCAGCAAGGGTGCGCCAACGGCGCTGGCAAACAGGCCGAATGCTCCAAAGCGCCACGCCACCGTATCGGGCTTGAACGGCATGACCGACATGAAGACGTCGACCAAGGGCAGCAGCAGCGCGATGCCAAGAATGAGATAGCCCGGTACTCTGAGTCGGCGTGTTCGCTCGGACGGCGCGGTAATCGTCATGGACGCATCATGGAGGGAGGAAAGGACTGGAGACGTTCCGAAGGATTCCGCAGCGCGTGCGGACACCCGTGCAGGCCCGACGGGAATACGGTGACTAGGTGCATCTTACCACACTTTCCGCATTCAAGCGAAAGGCTCAGAGGTGCGTCCAGCAGGGGGACAAGGGATAGGAAATACAACGAGTCTTCCACGGGCGTGCGCGGAAAGACTCGATGAGGTACGACGCCTGGATCACGAGCAGAAGAAGCAATACCTGCCAGCCGACCGTCCACCGCGGGGCTGAGGAACGTCTCATCAGGCGCCAGCCCCACCACACGATGATCGTCTCGACGACGAATTCGAGTTGCTCGAAGTGCTCGAGGTCAAGACCGGCAGGGCCGCCAATCCACAGGACCTTCCAGCCGGAGACCCAATCCAGCGCGATGTGCGTAATGACGAGCCCGCCGACCACAAGCGCCGTTTCGGCACGCCGAAAAACGAGATAGGCCGCGCCCGCGCACCCGAGGGCGAGGATTCCGCTCCATGGAAGCAGGTGCGAGTAGATGTTGTTTTCGCGCCAGTTCATCCCCGACAGCGCCAGCAGGACGCGCCATATGTCCGGCGCCATCGTCGCGGCCAGGAGCCAGGGAAGCGGGATCGCGGGCCAGCGCCAGCGCGCGGCAAGCGCCACGCCCACGTGACCGACAATCATGCGCTCAGTTCCGGTGCGCGGGTCACGAGGCCGTTGCGCTCGTCGCGCCTATTCCGGATCAGGGCGCGCGCAGCGGTGTCGCGCGAGCGAGGATCGGCGCGTCGGAGGTGCGTTCGTCGCGAAGCGAGTCTCGTCGCGCGGCGCCGTTGGCACGGAAGGCGTTGATCGCGAAGATCGTTGCGACAATCGCTTCAGTGACGAGCTTGGCAAATGCCTGGGCGGTGGCGATATCGAACTTTCTGACACCAGCGGGATCGATGCGGGCGCGCAGTTGCAGCGCGTCGAGCAGGAACGAGCCCGTGCCGACGTAGAGGAAGACCGCGATGGTCGCCGCGATCACGCCAACCGCGAGGATCATGCGCCCGTCCACGAAGGAGAGCGCGACGGCGTACACGAGCAGGATCAGGAGAAACAGATTCCCCACGCTGTTTGCGGCACCGCCGACGGACGCATAGCGCCACACGATCGATTCAAAGCGGAACGGCGCGATGGTATATGCGAAATCGAAGAGCTGAAGCGTGAGAGTCACGAGCAGAAATACGTAAGCGGGCAGACGGATTCGACGCAGGAAATCGCGATTGGCCGTAGGAGGCATTCAGCAGGGTCGTCTCTTTGAGGGGTACGCCGAAGTACTTCTAGATGAAGGCGCCATGCCGTGATGTTGCGCGCGGCGCAGGCCCGGTGGAACGGATGTCGATACTCTGGATGCGGAATCAGCAAAGCAAGTATAGCGGATCAGGCGCGTGACGGGGAACGCCTTGGAGCGGCGGTCCGCTGTGGGATCGCAGCGGCGACCGCGGTAGGCCCGCGGTAGGCCCGCGGTAGGCCCGCGGTAGGCCCGCGGTAGGC
>JBDUCM010000101.1:0-18572 GCA_040003455.1 bacterium | reverse complement strand
CAGACGCACAAGCGAGCCATCGTTGACGACGACGGAATTGCGCGGCACGTGCTGCTCATCTCCACCGATGTCACCACCCGCCGTGAGGCGCAGGCGAGTGCGAACCAGCTGGCGGCGATCGTGGCATCGTCTGCCGAGGCAATCATGAGCGCCAATCTCAATGGCGTAGTCAATAGCTGGAACCATGCCGCCGAGGCGCTGTTCGGCTACCCCTCCCAGGAGATCATCGGACAACCGATCGCCATCCTCTACCCGCCCGGCTTTCAGGGCGAGGGCGCCGCGCTCCTCGAGAAAATCCGCGGAGGCGAGCGAGTCACGAAAGCAGAGGCAAGGCGGCGTCGAAAAGATGGCTCACTGGTGGATGTGGAGCTGACCCTGTTTCCCATCCTGGATACGCAGGGAGCGATCGTCGGGCTGTCAGCCGTCGCACGCGACATCACCGAACTGCTGCGCGCGAACGAACGGGTGCAGAAAAAGGACGCCCAACTCGCCGAAGCGCAGAAGATGGCTCGGGTTGGCAGTTGGTCGCGGGATCTCGTCACGGGCGAAATCAACTGGTCCGACGAGGCGACGCGCCAACTTGGCTATCCAATCGGCACAGCCCCGTCCTTTGCGGCCTTCATGGCGCGCATCCATCCCGATGATCGCGAGCGCGTTGGTGTCCATGTACGCGAGAGCATCGTCAGTGGCGAGCCCTCCGATTACGAACTGCGCCTCATCGATGCAGAGGGCAAGACAAGTGGGCTGTTTCACGCCAAGGCCCGCATCGTTCGCGATGCCGCCGGCAATCCGCTGGAACTCATCGGCACCACGCAAGACATCACCGAACTGAGGGCGGCGGCAGAAGCGCTGGAATCCGCACGAAAAGCGGAGTCCGCCAATCTGGCCAAGAGCGAATTCATGGCCAACATGAGCCATGAATTGCGAACACCGCTCAATTCGGTGATCGGATTCTCGGACCTTTTACTCAAGAACAAGAGCGGGCATTTCGAGAGGAAGGAGTTGGAGTATCTCGATCGCATCCAGGCCAACGGCCGGCACCTTCTTGGCCTGATCAACAGCGTCCTCGATCTTTCCAAGGTGGAATCGGGACGCATGGAGCTGGAGACCACGACGGTGGTGGTTGGGGCGCTCGTGCAGGAGACGCTGTCCGAACTCGAATCGCAGGCAGAATCGCGCGGCATTCGACTCACGAGTGAGAATGCGGAGGCGGCTGGATTCATCGACGCGGACCGCGCCAAGCTCAAACAGGTCCTGATCAATCTCGTCGGCAATGCGCTCAAGTTCTCGTCGGATGGAGAAATTCGTGTGGTCCTGCACACCGATGCCGCATCGGGCCGACCATCTCGCATTGACGTGGTGGATTGCGGCATCGGCATCGCGCCCGATCGCCTGGAAAACATTTTCGAGGCATTCCGGCAAGCGGAGAATTCCACGTCGCGACAGTTCGGCGGCACAGGCCTTGGCCTGACCATCAGCCGCTCACTCGCTCGCCTCATGGGGTTTGACGTCACTGTCGCCAGCGAACTCGGTCGCGGGTCGACCTTCAGCATCGTCTTCAGGCCGCATGACGACCGGAAACCAACCCCCCAGGCGTCGGCCGCCGCGCTATCAGCGGCCAACGGCTCCCCTGATGAGTTCATCGTGCAAGAAGGCGGATCCACCTTCGTCGTGCTCGTGATTGACGACGAGTCCGATGCACGCATCATCCTGAAACGGTCCTTCGAGGCGCTCGGGTGCTCGGTGGTGTCCGCTGCGGGAGCGGATGAGGGCCTCGCGCTCGCGCGCACGATGCGCCCGAACCTGATCACCATCGACCTGCTCATGCCGAAGAAGAATGGGTGGGATGCGTTGCGCGAACTTCAGGCAGATCCGCTGCTACGCGACATCCCCGTGGTGGTGGTGAGTGCGGTCGCCAACGAAAATCGGAAGCAGATTTTCGGCGCCTTGGAGATTCTCGACAAGCCGGTAACGCGGGAACTGCTTGCCCACCTCCTCCATCGCAACGCACGACTATCGGTACCGTCGCCGGCAACGGCCATCACGCCGTAGGTCCGCTATCGCGGTGTCCCGCCGCCATCTGGAGGACCAATCGGCAGCGTCAGCGAGAAGACACTTCCGGCTCCTGAAGAGGTTTCCACAGTGAGGTCCCCACGCATGCCACGCGCAAGCTCGCGGCTGATGGCGAGGCCGAGTCCCACCCCCGCTCCCGCTCTCGTCAATCCGCGATCCACCTGGACGAAAGGCTCGAACACGCTCTCCAGCTTGTCCGCTGGAATACCGACTCCCGAATCCGCGACCCGTACAACGAGGGACGGTGGGCGTTGGCCAATGGCGGTTCCTGCCCCATCCAGCTTGGCGCACGTGATGTTCACGTGGCCACCCTGTGGCGTGAACTTGATGGCGTTTCCAAGCAGGTTCAGGAGAATCTGCCGTACCTTCTCGGCGTCACCGCAGGCCGTGAGTAACGGGTCAACGTGTTCAACCGAGTAATGAATTGCACTGGCGTGCATCTGCGGTGCGACGAACGAGTGTACGTCCGAGATGAGTTCCGCCATCTTGATATCGGCAGCCACATACGCCACGTGTCCGGCATCAATCTGCGCGTAGTTGAGTACCGCGTCCACGAGGCCAAGCAGATGGCGCTGGCTGCGCTGAATGCTGCCCAGGTCCGCCAACTGTTCTCCTGTGACCGGGCCTCGCAGGCCCATCTCCAGCAACTGCGCGTAGCCTCCGATCGCGTTCAACGGAGTGCGGAGTTCGTGCGACATCGTGTTGAGGAAGTGGGCTTTCGTCTTGTTCGCCGCGTCTGACTCGGCGCGTGCCATCTCCGCATCGTTACGGGCCATGCGCGCGGCAGCATAGAGACGGGCAGCTTCGAGGGCCTGTGCGCATCGCAGGGCGAGCGCCTCGCCGAGCTGTACATCCATCGGCGTGTACGCGGCCGCTCCCCGGCGATGTATGAAGGTGATGGCGCCATACAGGATGTGGTGCGCGATGATCGGCACCACGAGGAGTGCACCTGCGCCAAGACTGTGGAGAATGCGCAGCGTATCCGGATCCGGGCCTGCGGACGTGGCGATGGCATCGGCGCCGGCGGCTACGAACACGGGCACCCGGTCACGATCGATTGCGGGTACCCCGATCGGATCATTCGTGGTTGGCTTCCAGACGCCGGCGAGCGTGGCCGCAAGCTCTCGCTTGCCCTCGTCCGGATGCACGATGGCGAGGCGACGCAGCCCGCCACCAACCTCAACGACGTCGACAATGCACCAGGCATCCAGGCCCGGCAGCGCTACACCGGCAATGGCGTCGTAGGTGAGTTCCTGATCGAGTGAGGCGCCGAACCGAAGGCTGGCGTCAGAAAGGAACTGCGCGCGCATGCGCGCCTGCTCCGAGGCCGCCGCATTGTCCTGCTCACGGAGCGCGCTGATCAACATCCGCTCCGCGATGAGTTGCCGCGGCACCGCGTCGTGTTCGTCCCCTGCGGGGCGCACCTGTGTTCCGGGGGTGAGCTCCGCCTGCGGCGGTGGGGTCAACATTCCCTTCTTGTCGTTCACGGGCCAGCCCCGCGAGCGATGGCGCGGTACGATCGTTCGGATTGTTCCGCGTCGGGAACCAGTGCCGCGTAGTCGAGGGCAACAAGTCGCTCGACGAGCACCGCGACGTCCGCCGGCAGCTCACCCGTCCCGGACGCGAGCTCGTCGAGCGATGACGGCCCATTCCGCACCAGCACATCGAGAACGTGCGCTTCCGGCGCCGTCAGCCCCGGATGACCGACCCCCTGCTTGACCGCGCGCTGCACTGGTGTGCCGGTGAGCAATCCGTGATAGCCGACAAGTGGTTCACCGATGGCCGCTCCGTTCGCGGTAATCCGGTATCGCCAGAACTTCGGACTGTGGTCGCTGCGGCGCATTTTCACCACGGCAAGAATCTTCTCCAGCGCGCCATTAATCTCCACGTAGCGCTGGACAATGATGTCGTCGGTAATGAACGACACGCGTTCGCCGGTAAATCCGACGTCGGGCGACATCGACACCTGCTCCAGGATCATGAAGACGGTGACTTCCGTTGCCGTCAACGCACCCACGAGCCGGTAGAGCGATTCGCGAAAGTCCTCGCGAAAGGTGGGCGCAAGCGCGATCTCGAAACCCGTGAGCGAGTCGATGACGACGCGGGTCGCGCCCGTCTCGCGCACATTCGACAGGATGTCGGCGAGCGTTTCGTCCACCGAGAGATCCAGCGGACGCAGGTACGTGATGCGCAATTTGTTGCTCGCCACCAGCGCATCGGCATCCACGCCGAAGGCACGCAGCCGCGCAAGATACGCCTCCGGGTATTCTTCGAACCCGGCCACCACGACTGACTCGCCGCTTCGCAATCCTTCGGCGGCAAACAGCATTCCGAACGCGGACTTGCCCGTGCCGGTTGGCCCGGCAAGGATCACAGCGTCGCCGGCGGGAACTCCGCCACCCATCAGCGCATCCAGCCCCGGTACTCCTGTGGAGAGCCGCTTGTCGGTGGGATGGCGCTGTGCGCGATTGGCCTGTTGTTCCGGGATGCGCGGAAACACCTGAAGGCCATTGCCGGTGATTCGAAAGGTGTGCAGCCCGGGCATCTGCGCCTGCCCCCGAACCTTGAGTGCCTGGAGCTTCCGGACAATCGAGTTCCGGTCGGTGGCCTGTGTAAGCCAGATGATGCCATCCGCGATGGTGAACAGCGGTTGCCGTTGCTCTGGCTCGCCGTATTCGCCGATGAGCACCGACGTGACTTCCCACGAGGTGAGGTGAAGCGCGAGCTGCTGCACGAACTGCTCGAGCGCCATCAACTGGTGATGTTCACCGGTCGCATCTCGCGCCTCCATGCCGGCGTTCTGCCGGACGGTACGGAACGAATCAACCACCACAATCCCCGGCGTGAGACGCTCCACTTCGTCGCGCATGCGGCCCAGCACGGCGGCGAGGTCGTCCGACAAGACCTCTTCGCTCAGGTTGAGATACTGCACCGCCGATCCCAGCAACTCTGGCCGAAAAAAGCTGAACTGCCGCTGGTAACGAAGCATCTTCACCGTTGGCTCGCCAAGCACGGTGAAATAGAGCGCGGGCCGCTCCGGCGTGGCGTTCGCGAACAGGACTTGCTGCGCGAGCGTGGTCTTTCCCGTTCCTGGCCCACCGGCGAGCATGTTGAACGAGAACTCGGGGAGCCCGCCACCGAGAATGGCATCGAGTCCCGGCACGCCGGTTGGGAGAAGCCGCAACACGCTTCGGGCATTCACGCGCGCGCCTGTAGATTCGTGGCCTGTTTCAACCATGTGGTCGGGACGCTCGAGGTCAGTCATTGCTTCGATTCCCGTTGATGTACGTCTTCGTTGTCGCGTGGTTCAGCGACCGGCTGCTCATTGGCGAGGGCTTCGGCTACGGGTGCGGCGTCCACCACGCGGTGTGCTGGGCCGCGTGCGGGAGCAGTGGTCACGCTCTGTTTCAGCAGATTGATGGCGAGATCATCGCCGATCAGGCGTGCCACGAGTTCAGCGAGCCCTTCGAGCATCGCGACGAGCCCATCGGTGATAGCCGCCGAGCCAAAGGCCTTGCTACTGGGGGCCAGCCCAATGAGTCGCGGCAGAGAGTCGGAAGACAGCGTCACCCCGCCAAGCGATGGGTGTGTGGCTTGCACCCCCGACAGCGCGCGGCTGGCCAATGCCATGGCGCCGTACCCGCCAAACCAGCGCGCGAGACCCGACTGGATGCTCACACACGTTCGCTCCGCAATGATGAGTCGTGCGTCGGCGTCGCCATTCAGGCCAATCTCGCCCGCGACAAGCGCGCGCACAAACTCGCGGGCGCTCCCATGGGGACTCCCAGGCAGTGGCGGGGGCTGCGAACTGGTGTCAGGTGCCATCCACTACTCCTGACAGACGAGCCGGCGTGCTCGGCCCGCCCTTGCGGCGAGCCTCGAGCACTGAGGTGAAGTGAAAATTCGTCGCTCCCGAGAAAGGGGTCCATGCGCGCGGACAGTGTGCTTCGGCAGCGCGTTGCGCGGCCACCGGCGACGATTGACTGTTCCTCGGTCCCTTCAACCTGCTTGCTGCGACGAGATGGCGCAATTGCGATGACCGATTGCTTTGGTGCCAGGAAGCATACCTGGACGGGCCGTCGCGCAATCGTTTAGAGACCCACGAGCCTGCAAGTGCACGTAGCGTGCCCAGCACAACATGGCCGCGTTTCGCCTGTGCTCCTGGAGTACTTCATGGCGTGCTGGTATGGGGGCATGTACTTGGAGGTCCGCCCCTCATATAACGCGCTCGTATTACGCGCGCGGCATCGTGAAGGTGAAGGTGCTTCCCGCCCCCTCCGCGCTCTCACCAACGAGGTCACCCCCCATCGACCGCGCCAGATCGCGACTGATGGCGAGGCCGAGACCAACCCCTCCGGTAGGTTCGGTCAGCTTGCGATGCACCTGCACAAATGGCTCGAACACCTCGGCGAGCTTGTCGGCGGGAATGCCAATGCCCGTGTCGGTGACGCGCACCGCCACCCGGAATTCTGTCACGTCGCAGTGCACGGCAATCCTTCCGCCTCGCGGCGTGAACTTCACGCTGTTGGACACGAGATTCAGCAGGATCTGCCGCGCCTTCGTGTGATCTATCCGCACGACCAGCTCGGGGTCGATCTCGTCGCTCGCGAAGGCAAGTCCATACTCCGCAAGTTGCGGCTCGACGAAGGGGTGAAGCTCCGCAATGAGCGTGGCAACATGTACCACCTTGAGCCGAAGCTCCAGGTGCCCCGCTTCGATACGAGCGAACGAGAGAACATCGGTGATGAGGCCGAGCAGATGACGCTGCGCGCTGCGCACACGCTCGAGGTCCGACTCCTGCTCTGGCGTGAGCGGCCCATGAACCCCCACGAGCAACAGGTCCACATAGCCGGAGATCGCGTTCAACGGTGTTCGAAGCTCATGGCTCATGGCCGCGAGAAATTCGCTCTTCGCCTTGTTCGCGGCTTCCGCCTCCAACTGTGCCTTCCGCGCACGCTGGTGTTGTCGCGCGTTGTCCACCGCAAACGCGGCGCGACGCGCGATCTCCCGCGCGAGCGAGAGATCGCTCTCGTCGTACCGGCGCTTTGATTCCGCCGACACAAGCGTCAAGGCGCCAAGCGGCCCGGCATTCGCCACCAGTGGAACAACAATGGCTGAGTGGAGACCAAGCTCGCGACTGATGCGCAGGTGTTCTTCGTCGAGTGCGCCGGCAACCAGCATCTCGTCGGTGATTTCCGCGTGCAACTCCGCCTGCCCTGTCCGGATCACGTGCGGCACACCGTTTGGTGCATCGAGGCGCGTGGGATATCGCCGCTCCAGCTCCCGGGCAAACTCCACCTTGCGTGGATCAACGTGCGCCACGGACAGTCGTTGCAGCGTGCCGTTGTCTCCCACGATGTCCACCGCACACCAATCGGCGAAGTGCGGGACCACGAGGGCCGCGAGGTCCTTCAGCCGTTCTTCCATGTCCAGGGGCGCTGTGAGCAGCGTGGTGGTGCGATCGAGATATTGCAGCGCCTCCTCGGCCTTCTTGCGCGCCGTGATGCTCTGCCACTGGGCCGCGAGACCGCCGTCCGGCAACGGGGAACAGGAAATCCTCGCCCAGGATCCCTGGTGCGCGTTGAACGCCTCGAACTCCACCGGAATGCGCTCCGATGCCGCGCGACGCATCTCCACGCCGAACTTCGTCTCCGCCAGATACGGAAACGCCTCCCACAAGACCTTGCCCGTGTACTCCGATACGTCCCACGTCAACGATCCCCACATCGCCTTGGCCGCTGCCTCGTTCACGAACCGGAATCGCCAATCAGCGTCATACACGACGAATGGGTCGGCGATGCTCTCGAGAATACCGCGAGCATAGGTCGCCGCGGCCTCCGCCTCAACGCTCCGCTCCTGCAGCTCCGCGCTCGTCATCTCCAATTCAGTTGATATCGCCTGGGCCTCCTCCAACTGTGACTCGAGTTCCACCGCTTGCCCTTCCAACTGCTCCGCAAGAGTAGCATTCTCGCGTGCAGCGGCGATCGCGCGCGATTCCGCGAGACGCCCGCGATGGGCCATTGAACTGACCAGCACCGACGCGAGCACGAACATCAGGAAGGTGCCCAGGTCACTGGTACTACTCGTGACTTCCGGCCACGACTTGGGGATCAACCAATAGTCCACCATCGCCACCGAGATCACTGACGCCAGCACGGCGGGCCAGAGGCCGGCGTAGATCGCGGCGCTGAGTACGGCGGGCCAGAACAGCAGAAAGACCGCGCGCTCCAGGTAGCCGCGGAGCAGCAGCGATGCGCCCAACGCGAGGAACGTCGCTCCAATGACGAAGCCGTACGCTGCCCAGCCGCGCAGCGGCTGCGCCTCCGAAGGAATGACCGCGTGCGTCGCGGTGATCTGCGAGGTCCGCGGACGTGGTGCAGAGTCCCGTGTTACCGACGCTTCAATTTCGACCGCCAAACGGACCTCACGGTGATTTCCCGGCTCGGTGTGCCACGCTTCAGGGCACGAGCGCCAAGAATGCAGGCCGTCCACGAAGCCCGCAACGTGCTGTCTTGCTCGCGCGCGGACGGTGCGGGCGGCACTCCGCTGTCCGGGGAGGCGCAGGGTTCGTCGTCTGAGAAACGGCCGGATCGAACCCGAAACAGCCGGATACCGCATGATGCAGTATCCGGCTGTGTCCGTTCCCATCCGGCTTCTTCCAGAAGACGTCCCGCGATCCGTGTCAGTTCACTACGGCGCGTTCGGTGTCATGGCCGGCCCGCCCGCTGAGTCCGGGCGCCCGCGCGCGATGTCCGCCACGCGCTTCCGAATCTGATCCTGAAGCGCCAGGAACCTGGCGCGTTGCAGCGGCGTCATGAATTGCGCGAACTCCTTCTGCTCATCGGCCTGTAAATCGATGCGCTGATGTTGCAACGCGGTCAACCGCTCGAGCGACGACGCAATCGTGGCTTGATTGGCCGAGGAGTCCGCGAGTGTCTCGCGCTGAAGCGTCACACGAAGCCCTTTCTCTTCCTGACCCAGCAGGCGACGACGCTGATCGAAGCGTTGACTTGTCTGCTCGAGCCGCAGCATCTGGTCATCCGAGAAACCGATACGCTGCTTGGCCGCACGCCAGAAGCCTTCGCGAATCTGGCGCTGCAACTGCATGCGCTGTTGCTGAGTGGGGTCAGGGGCAAGACGCTGCTGACGACCACCCGCCAGTGGCCGAAGAGGGCGCCGCGGCAATCCCGTCTGGGCGTGTGACGCGGACGATGCGATCGCCACGAACAGGAGCGACATGCCAACCATGTGCATCTTCATGGTCTGCTCCGTCGTGGAGCGATCGGTGAAATGACGCTGTTGTCCACGTCAACTGAAGTCACGGCATCCAGGCTCTCGATCTCCTTCAGCAGCATCGCCAACTCACGGTCGCTCAGGTCATTCAACGGACCACTCGACAAGGCGAGCTCGCGTCCGGCGCGAACCGGCGTGGCGCTCGCGGACGCCGCCGCCGTGGGTACTGATGACACCGGGGCCACGGAGGTGGCCGGCGTGTCGATCGCGACGGGCTTCGTCGCAATCGTCACGGGCGCGGATACACCGGCCGGTGCCGGCACAGGTGCCGGTACAAGTGCGGATGGCGAGTCGCTCACCGCCGACGGCGGCAGCGCCAGTGAATCCGGCACCGGCGACACGTTCCGGCGCAGCACGAGCATGGACGAACCGCCAGCGACCATCAGCGTGATGGCAGCCGCGGTGCGCCATCCCACCCACGAGCGACGCACGGGAGCGCGATACATCGGGATGGCGCCGGCAATCGCCGCGATATCGAGTTCAGGAGCGCGCCGCAAAACCCCCGACAGCTCCCGCAGGAGCGCGAGTTCCGCCGCGCAGTCCTCACATCCGTCCACATGCGCCTCGACCTTCGCACGCATCGCCTCATCGAGACGCTCGTGCAACAGGTCCGGCAGCAGGTCGCGAACATCAGCGTTCGGACAATCAGTCATCGAGATACTCCTTTATGGCGCGCATCGCGTTGTGATAGTGCACTCGTGCAGCCCCTTCGGTGGTGCTAGCCACTTCCGCGATTTCCTTGTACGACAGCCCCTCACTCACCCGCAACATGAACACCTCACGCTGCGTCTTCGACAGCCTTGCCACGGCACCGTGCATTCGCCGTCGCGTCTCCTCGGCCACCACTGAATCAAGTGCGTCGTACTCGGTGGTGGCGTCCCCGTCCTTCACTTCTACCTCATCACCTCGTCGTCGCTCGGATCTCCGCCGGTCCAGCAGGAGTCGTCGCGCAATGGTGAAGAGCCATGTCCGGAGCGAACTCTCACCACGAAAGCTGTCGAGCGACGCGAAGGCCCGGACGAACGTGTCCTGCACAATCTCCTGCGCGTCACCCCGTGCCCCGATACTCGATGCAAAACGTCCCAACGACTCAGCGTGCCGCTCAACGAGCTGCGTCGCAGCTCGTTGCTCCCCCGCCTTCCATCGCAGGATGAGGTCGAGGTCAGTTTGTTCGTCGGCGCCCTGAGCGACATCTGTCATGCGATCCGGCAAGTTGGACGCGGCGCCTGCCCCGGCGTTAAGAGTCGATATGACATTGGCTTCCGGCGATGTACAATACTCCCGTTCCCCGGCCACCCACCAGAAATGATAGCCACTTCGCCGCCGCTCCGAATCGCCCACCGCGGGATGCCCCTGCGAGTGCCCGAAAACACCCTCGCCGGCTTCGCCTTGGCCCTGGCCGAGGGCGCGGACGGCATCGAACTGGATGTGCATTGCACCGCTGACGGCGTGGTGGTGGTGCATCACGACGCCACCCTCGCCGACGGCGCCGCTATCGCCACCCTCACGCTCGATGAGCTGGGCGCCCACGAGTCATCACCATCGCGGCGCATCCCCACGCTGCTCGAGGTGTGCGCGCTGGTGAAAGGGCGCGCCGAGCTGTTCGTCGAGCTCAAGGGAGAGGGCATCGAGCACCACGTTGCGGCGCTGCTGTTCTCCTACGATGGCCCGCGGGCCGTCCATTCGTTCGACCACGCGATGATTCGCCGCCTGGCCGCGCTCCAACGTGGACTCCGGTTGGGCATCCTCGTGGAGGACGCCGCCATGTCAGTGACAGAAGTGACAGACGCAATGCGATCAGCGGGCGCGCTGGATCTCTGGCCACACTATCCCCTCGTCACCGAGCGCATGGTGGAGGAGGCCCATGCCATTGGCGGACGTGTACTTCCATGGACCGTCAACGACCCGGTAGACGGCGCTCGGTTCGCCGGCCTCGGCGTGGACGGGATCTGCACGGACGACATCACCGCGTTTCCACCGCGCGCCACGCATCGCTGATCTTCCCCCGGCAAAGCGCAGCAAAAAGGCCTCGGAATGCGCCGAGGCCTTTTGCTGTTCATGCATCACGAAGCCGCTATTGCGCGTTCTTGCGGCGACGCCGAAGGCCAATGCCGATCAGCCCGATCAGGCCAGTTCCCAGCAACGTCAATGAGGCCGGCTCGGGAGCCGAGGTGATGTGCACTGATGGATCGTACACCACGAATTCCTGAACGCTGCTGGCATCGGCCGCACCGTTGGCGTTCACGTCGGTGACCACATACCAGCCGCTGTAGTCGAAATCAGGATGCGGTGCCTGCGCCTGCGCGAGAAGCGTGGGATCTGACGGCCAGTTGGTGCCCGGGCTGTTGAACAGGTTCCAGAGCGTGGACTGCGTTGCCTGAACGTTGGTGGCGCTGTAGTTGGAGATCAGCCACGCCGCCTCGCGATAGGTCTCGATAGAGCCCGGATGGCGCGAGAGCCCGATGTCGCCGTTGCCGAGGCTGCTGATGTTCGCATCCCACTGCTGGCCGAAACCAACCTCGTGGAAGAAGTCCACGCAGTTGAAGCCGATATGGTGGGCGTCGGGGCCGAGGAAGTCCCAGGTGCCGCCGTAGGTGCCCATGTAGATACCGAAAGCGTTGTTGCCCGCGCCGGCATCGGTGAACTGGAAATGGACGGCCTGCGCCTGAACAGGCGCGGTTGCCAACAGTGCGACCGTGGCAAAGAGACCGACGAAACGTTTACGCATGAGGCCTGGAGCAGAGGTCGGAGGGATGTGTACAGCATTCCGTCGAGAGTTGCGGGAGCACGACGGCGTGCCGTGATGGCGGCATACGTGTGTGTTTCGACACAAAAGGGCGGACGCGCCTGCGCGCCTCCGCCCTCTGGGTCCAAACAACTCACTGTGTCACGGGACTGAACAGCCCGTTCGCCGTCGCCCTCCAGGCAAGCTCACGGCGTAGGGGGCGTATCTCCCTTGGTGGCAAGTTCGGCATCGATGCGCGCGATGTCGGCCTCGGCGCTCGCGAGGTTGGCGGCAAGGACTTCGTAGCGGGGTGCCTCGAGGTCGGCGCCCTCAGCGCGTGCCCGATAAATGGCGTATCCGAGCGTTGCCGCGGCGGCTTCGGAGCGCTGCTTGGCCCGATGGGCCTCGAGGCGAAGCTTTCCTTCATCGAGTGCGCCCTGCGCGGCCTGGCCCGCCTTGTCGAGCTCGCGCTTGAGCGTGTTCAGAATGGACATGGTCTCCTCCAATGGGTGCTCTGCATCCGTACGGGCAGTTGCGGGCAATAGTTGCGTGCGCGCCGTGAAAATGCAAAAAGCGCTCTCCGAATGGGAGAGCGCTCTGCACAGCCTGACCGCGGAGGTGAACCTACGCGGCGGTGGTTTCTTCGGCGGCGACGACGGGGTAGACGCTGACTTTCTGGCGCGTCTTGCTCTTGTGCTCGAACTTCACCGTGCCCTCGATGAGGGAGTAGATGGTGAAGTCGGTACCGAGACCGACGTTCTTGCCCGGATGCCACACGGTGCCGCACTGGCGCAGGATGATGTTGCCCGGGATGACCTTTTCGCCCCCGAACTTCTTGATCCCGCGGTACTTGGGGTTGCTGTCGCGGCCGTTGCGCGACGAGCCGACGCCTTTTTTATGTGCCATTGTATCCTCGCGTCAGCCGAGAGTGATGTCGTTGATCTGGACTTCAGTGAAGCCCTGCCGATGTCCCTGCTTCTTGGCGTAGTTCTTCCGGCGCTTCATCTTGAAGACGATGATCTTGTCAGCGAGTCCGTGCTTCAGGATCTCGCCGGTGACCTTCGCGCCCGAGAGGGTTGGAATGCCGGTCTTGACGTTCTGGCCGTCGCTGCCGAGCAGGACGTCGTTGAACTCGATTGACCCGCCAGCCTCACCCACAATAGTGGGGATGCGATATTTCTTGCCCGTTTCGACACGGAACTGCTTGCCGCCGGTGCGGATGATTGCGTAAGACATGAGTGAGGCTCGTGAACGTGTGACGTAGAGCCTAAGAAGTTAAGTGGAGCGAGGTTAGCTGTCAACCGGCCGCACGCAGCGGCGCTGGCGCCCACGCCCCGCGCCCGCAAACCCCCACCATGGCTCGGAATGTGACGCCCCTCCCCACCCACTGGTTACGCAACACGACTCATCAGAGGTAGCCATGTCGCTTCCGTCCGGCCGCTCCATCTCCCGACTGATCGCCCTCACCATACTCCTCGCGAGTGTGGCCTGCGGGGCGTCGGCCACGGAGCCGGGCACCGCCGTCACCGCCACCCCATCGGCCGCCGGCATCGTCCTGTCCAACCGGTCCGACTTCCCGGTGGACCTGTTCATCATCGGGGAAGGCGCGCTGGCCGTATGGGACACGGGGCCCTGCTTTCCTGGCTCCCTCCTCCCTGCGCATGGAACGCAGACCGTTCCGTGGAGCGCCATCTTCGGATATACGCCCTCGGAAACACGCTATCATCTAACGTGGTGGCGCGACAAACTGTGCGCCTCCGGACCGGCTTCCGAGTTCCGTGGCGGCACGGTGGTGATCCGATGACAGACGCCCGTCCATTGCAGCTTCTGCGCAGCGAGCCCGCGGCCGCGCCGGAAAACCCGGCCGAAGCCCGAAGCCTGCTCGTGCACGCCGCAAAGACGGGCGACGTTCGCGCCTTTGCCGAACTGGTCGATACGTACTACGCGCGCTGTCTTCGCTTTGCCCTGCACATGCTCTCCGACCGCTCCGATGCCGAGGAGGCCGTTCAGGACACGTTCGTGCGGGTATACCGCGCGCTGCCCAAGTACGAGGAGCGGGAAGCCTTCGAGCCATGGCTGTTCCGCATCCTTGCCAACCGTTGCCGCACCACCGGTGCCCGCGAGCGCCGGCGCGCCGAAGTCGTCGAGTTCGGCGACGTGCCCGAACGCCCCGCGAGCACCGGCCACGACACTGCCATCGCCTGGCGCGAGGAAATCGGCATGGCCCTCGCTACACTCCCCTCCGAACAACGCGAAGCTTTCCTCATGCGTCACGTTGAAGACCTGAGCTACGAAGACATGTCCAATGCAACAGGCGCGGGTGTCTCCGCGCTCAAGATGCGCGTGAAGCGCGCGTGTGATTCGCTTCGCCTGCGCCTGATGGAGGTGATGGATGATTGAACGCGAGGACGAGATGATCCAGCGGATCGTCGACGAACTGCGTCCCATGCCGCACGTCAATGCCGAAGCGAAGGCCCGCCTGCTCGTCGCGGTGGCCGCGGAGCGCGAGCGGGATCGCGAGGCGGCTCGGAATGCAGTGATTCC
Source organism: bacterium (assembly GCA_040003455.1). Classification (GTDB taxonomy): domain Bacteria; phylum Gemmatimonadota; class Gemmatimonadetes; order Gemmatimonadales; family Gemmatimonadaceae; genus AG11. The sequence continues at coordinate 3,937 of JBDUCM010000101.1, read as the reverse complement.
CGGCACGGCCCGACGGTGGATGGTGCGCGGGAGTGCGCTTGCCGCGGCCGCCGTGGTTGCCGCGCTGCTGTTGCGGCAGCCGTCCCAGCCCTCCTCCACCGCCGCAATCGCACGCGCGAGCCAAACCGCCACAACGGCCGCGGCCTCCATGGCACCAGCACCGGCACCGGCAGTGGCGCAGTTGGCAGGGACCGCGGCCGACGCCGCCGATGTGGCGCTTCAGCCGGTCCAGTTGGTCTTCCGCGCTCCAACTGCCTCGCACGTTCGCGTCGTTGGCGACTTCAACGCATGGGACGCGCAACAGGCCCCCATGGTGCACGATACCGAAAGCGGCCTGTGGAGCGTGAATCTCATGTTGCGCCCCGGCCGTCACGTGTACGCCTTCGTGGTGGACGACACCCTCTGGGTACGCGACCCGCGGGCTCCGGCGGCACGGGATGCTGACTTCGGGCGTCCGGGGTCCGTGCTCTTGGTTGGGCGGCCGTGATGTCCAGGATGGCGAGGATGTGGAGGCTTTCCGTTCCGGTGTTGTTCGCTGCCCTTGTCAGCCTCGCCGGCTCCCGCGGCGTGGCGGCGCAGCAGGTTGCATATGCGGCAAGCGTAACGCCCGAGCTCGACAGTGCCACCCAGGCGGCCGTCGCACGGGAGTACGCACACGCCCGGGAACGCGGCATTCCCGTGGAACCGCTCGTCGCCAAGGTGCGCGAGGGGCAACTCAAGAGCGCCAGGGGACCGCAGATCCGTCTCGCGGTCACCAAGCTCGCCGCCCGCCTGGATAGCGCGCGTACCGCGCTCGGAGCCAGCTCCGCCCCGGAAGAACTCGTCGCCGGCGCAGACGCCCTCAAGGAAGGGGCCGGTAGCGCGTCACTCCGTGACCTTCGCGCGCTATCACCCGCCCGTTCCCTTGCCGCGCCACTGGGAACACTCGCCCAGCTTGTCGCGAGCGGCGTCCAACCGCACAAGGCCGTGGAGATGATCGCGGAGCTGCTGCGGCGCAATGCATCCTCCACCCAGCTCGCCACGCTTGGCAATCTGGTTGAGGGTGATGTATCCTCAGGACTCCGGCCGGATGAGTCAGCGTCCATCCGCATGCGAGGCATCGAGGGCTCCCTAGGCTCGCTCAGTGGTGACAAAGTAACCACCGCAACCGTTGCTGCACCTCCCCTATTCACGCACCCATCGAATCCGAAGCCGGCCGTCCCGGTCCGTAAGCCCTAGCTGGCAACGGGCTTCACAGTGGTGCGTGGGCGGCCTGCTCGTCATTGCGATGATGAGCAGGCCGCTCGGCGCACAACGGCCCCTTTCCGTGGACATTGGATTGGCGGCAGCACGTTTCCCCGACGAAAGCCTGAAAGCCGTTGGCCCCGTGGCACGCCTGAGCGCATCCAGCCAGCACGGGCCGTTCTTCGCCAGCATGAGTGGACTTGCCCTCGGTACCTTTGGCGGCGCTACCGGCTCAGCGACGCTCGAGGGTGGAGCGCGGACCAAGCCATACAGTGGTTGGAGTGCAGAGTTTGGGGGCGAGCTGTCGTCCGTGGTGGGATCCACCGCCGGTGGCGGCGCGGGCACCGCCATCGCCAACGGGCGCGCCATGTGGGCAAACGCCGATGGCGGTTCATGGCTGCGGGTAACTGCCAGCTACTCCAACCGGGCGGACGCGTCGCTCCAGGGTCACGGGATGGACGCCGGTTTGTGGTGGGCCGGAGCGCGCACGCAGCTCTCACTGTCCCTGGCCCACGAATGGACCGACGCGCAGCTCTTCCTCGGCCCGGCCAGAGCCAATTTCGTTGGAACGGTCCCCGTCCGCTACACGGATGCGCTCGTGGCTCTCCATACCGAGGGCGATCGGGCCACCTTCGACGTGTCCGCCGGGGCGCGTCGCGATCCCGACGCGGCTCACATCGTCGAACCGATCGTGAACGCCACGGCAGCCTTCTGGGCGGATGACACAAAGGCCGTGGTCTTTTCGGTGGCGCGCAGCCTGCCCGACTGGATTCGTGGCGCCGACGCTGCCGACGTGGTGAGCGTGGGCATGCGCTTCATGCAAGGCACGCCTGCCGCCGATCGTTCTGCGCGCCTGATCCCGGTGGTGCTCGTGGCGGAGAGCGCCGACGAAAACCATGTACTCCGCGTGCGCGCCGCGGGCGCCCGGCGCGTGGCCATCAAGGGCGACTTCAGCGACTGGCAGGAAATGGAGCTCACCGCCAATGGCGCGGTGTTCGAGCGCGCCGTGAACATCGGATCGGGGTCACACCGCATCCTCGTACGCATTGATGGCGGCGAATGGCGCACTGCGGCAAACACGCCGGGTGTGGACGATGACTTTGGCGGTCGCGTGGGGTTGCTCGTCGTCCCGTAAGTGGTACCGCAAGAAGAAGAGCCGTGAACGGTGTCCCGTTCACGGCTCTCTCGTTCCATCAGTCCGGCCGCGCGCTCACGCCACTGCGTATTGCTGCGTCACGTCGCGGCCCGCGCTCTTCACCACGAGCTTGAACTCATCCGGCTTGAGAAGTGGGTCGTCGCGCATCTCGAGGTTGAAGCCCACCAGCTTCTCGAGCTTGCGAATAACATCGGACTCATTCTCCATGGCGAACATCGCCACGTCGGGATGCAGCTTGATCAGCAACGGATCGCGCTTGCCTTCAATACCCATGCGCTTCACGCTGCGCTCCATCCGCCGGAGGATCGTCTCCGCCGTGAAGACGCGACCCGTGCCGTGGCAGGTGGGGCACGCCTCGGTCATGCTCTGGAGATGGCTCTGCCGCACGCGCTGCCGCGTCATCTCGATGAGACCCAGGTCCGACACCGCAAACGCCTTGGTGCGCGCACGATCGCGGCCGAGATGCTGGCGAAGTTCCTGGAGCACCTTGTCGCGATTGGTCTTGGTGTCCATGTCGATGAAGTCGCAGACGATGATGCCGCCCACGTCCCGCAAGCGAAGCTGGCGTGCGATCTCGCGCGCCGCCTCCATGTTGGTCTTGAGGCTCGTCTTCTCCGGATCCTTCTTGCCGACAAAGCGGCCGGAGTTCACGTCGATGGAGATGAGCGCTTCGGTCGGCTCGATGATGAGGTAACCGCCCGACAGCAGGTCGCAACGACGCTTGAAGAGATCGCGGATCTCCGTCTCGATTTCCGTCTTGTCGAACAAAGGCGTGACGTCCTCATAAAGGACGACGCGCTCGAGGAGATCGGGCGCGATGCCCTTCAGGTACTCGACGATCTCGTTGTACACCTGCTTGGAATCGACCGTAACGCGCTCCACCTTGTCGCTGAAGATGTCGCGAATGAGGCCGCGCGTGAGCGAGGTCTCGCGATGCACCAGCGACGGCGGGCGGACGAAGTGGGTCTTCTTCTTGATCCGCTTCCAGCCGTTCATGAGCGTCTGCAACTCACGCTCGATGGTGTCCGGCGTCACGTCCTCGCCCACGGTGCGGACAATGACACCGCCCGAGTCTTCGGGCAGCATGCCTTCCACGAGCGCACGCAACCGCTTGCGTTCCTCACGGTCGCCGATCTTGCGGCTCACGCCGACCCGCGACGCAAATGGCATGTAAACCAGGAAACGTCCCGCCATGGACACCTGCGCGGTAACGCGCGGGCCCTTGGTGGAAATCGGCTCCTTGCTCACCTGCACCAGCAGTTCCTGCCCGCGCTTCAGGACATCCTGAATTTGCGGGATGTCGCGCTCGTTGCGGCCGGGCTCATGGAAGGTCTCCTCGCCATCCTCGTCATCATCGTCGCCTTCACCCGTGTCGGGATAGACGAGATCGGAGGAGTGAAGGAAGGCACTCTTCTCGGTGCCGATGTCGACAAACGCGGCCTGGAGGCCGGGCAGCACTGCATCGACTTTCCCGAGGTAGATGTCGCCGACCATCCGTCGTGCATCGGGACGGTCTACGAGCAGCTCAACGAGCTCGTCGTCCTCGAGGATGGCGAC
>JBDUCM010000257.1:0-5501 GCA_040003455.1 bacterium | reverse complement strand
CGCATCAGCATGGCGTGATTCATCGCGACATCAAGCCGGAAAACATCCTGCTGCATGGGGGACACGCGCAGGTAGCGGACTTCGGTATCGCCCTCGCCGCATCCAAAACGGGCGGCGGTCGCATGACCGAAACCGGAATGTCGCTCGGCACGCCGCACTATATGTCGCCCGAGCAGGCCATGGGCGAGCGCGAACTCGACGCGCGCACCGACGTGTACGCGCTCGGCTGCGTGACGTTCGAAATGCTCGCGGGAGAACCACCGTTCACGGGACCGACGGCGCAGTCCATCGTGGCGAAGGTGATGACGGAGGAAGCACCGTCCGCGCGCAGCAAGCGAGCAACGGTGCCCGAATATGTTGACGACGCGATCCACGTCGCGCTCCAGAAACTCCCAGCCGATCGCTTCCGAACGGCCGCGGAGTTCGGTGCCGCATGTTCGACACCACTGGTGACGGCGCGCCGCGCGATCGTGCCCGATCGAAAGCGCACGTCCCGTGTGCGGACCCTGGCGCTTGCCGGCACCTTCGCGGCCACTGCGGCCGCCGCCTTCCTGCTTGGCGCGCGTCTGCTCGGCACACGCGGGCAACCGCCGCTCGTCTTCGGACACACCCTGCACCTCACATGGGATCCGGCGGTCGAGATCCTGCCTGCCCTGTCGCCCGACGGACGCTTCGTCGCCTATGCGGCCGGCAACTTGACGAACCTGCACGTGATGGTGCGGCCGGTTGGCGAAGGGCGATCCGCGCCACTCACAGGTGACGCGGCAAGTGGAGAGTCCCATCCACAATGGTCACCCGACGGTTCCAGGATCCTCTTTCTTGCGCGAGACGGCGTGTTCAGCGCGCCCGCCGGCGGCGGACCGGCGCGCCCGGAACTTCAGGGCGACGCGCGCGATCCGATTCGCTCGGCAACCTGGTCGCCGGACGGGAAGCGCCTTGCTGTAACGCGCGGCGATTCACTGCTCATTCGCGAAGCCGATGAATCGGTGCATGGGATCGCGCGCATGCAGGAACCGACGCTGTGCGCCTGGTCGCCGCAGGGCACATTCGTCGCCTGCCAGACGGATAATTCGCTGTACGCGGCGGCCAACAAACTCTTCGGCAATCTTTCGCCGAGCCGCATCGTGTTGTGCCGAGTGCGCGATGGGGCGTTGACGACGGTGACGGACAGTCTCTGGCTGAACAGCAGCCCCACATGGTCGGCGGATGGTCGCTGGCTCTACTTCGTGTCCAATCGCGACGGCCCGCGCGACATCTATGGAGTGCCCATTGCGTCCGATGGCAAGGTCGCCGGTGCGCTCGTTCGCCTGAGCACCGGCCTTGGCGCCCACACCATCTCGCTCGCGGCAAACGGATCACGCCTCACGTACTCCCGATATTCCACGCGGACCAGTCTCTGGTCCATGCCCATGCCCGAACCTGCGACTCCGGCGGTGACGACGGCGGCCGCGAAGCGGATCACCAACACGAGCGAGAGCATCGAGGAGGTCAACGTCTCACCCGACGGCAAGTGGCTGCTGTACGATTCGGACCTCACCGGCAACTCCGACATCTTCCGGCGACTGGTCACGGGAGGCGAGGCCGAGCAGTTGACCACCGATGCCTCCGACGACTTCGCGCCGGAAGCATCGCCGGACGGAAAGGAGATCGCATTTCATTCGTGGCGGTCCGGAACACGCGACCTCTATGTCATGCGCCTGGACGGCGGCGGCGTGCAGCAGGTGACGCATTCGTCGATGCAGGAGGCGAATCCGACGTGGTCGCCCGACGGCAAGTCCATCGCGTTCGATAATCTCGCGACGGGCGGCGGCATCTGGATCGTCCGGCGCGACGCCACCGGACATTGGGGCGAGCCGACGCGGCGACGTGTGGGCGGATTCACGCCGGGATGGTCTCCCGATGGCAAGTCGCTCCACTTCATGACGACGGTACAGGGCGAGAGCATCATGATCATGCCGGCGGATGCTGGCCCGGAACGCATGCTGATCGATTCGACCGTCTCCCACGGACGATTCGTTGCAGGGGCTCTCTGGGTGAAGCCGGATGTTGTGTACTACGTGACGTACGACCCGGGCGGCAACGCGTCCATCTGGTCGATTCCGCCAGCAGGGGGTGTGCCGAAGCTGACGCTCGTATTCGACGCGGTGCTGCATCCACTCAATCGAAGCTGGATGTCCGTGCACAATGGCACACTCGTGTTCCCGTCCGATAATCGCGAGAGCGACATCTGGGTGATGGAGGTGCGGAAGCCGTGATCAACACTGCGCTACGCAAGCCCTTTCATGCGCTTGTAGTACGCGAGGTACTCCTCCGGCGTCGACATCCCGATCACCTGTGCAACTGAGGTGAGCTCGAGATCATCGAGCGCCTTGAAGTGGAGACAGCACTTCCCCATATCGAGCCGCTTCCCTGCCTTCTTGAATGCGTCCAGGAGCAGGGTCACGGAGAACGGCGTTGTGTACTTGCCAGTCGCGCTGTCGTGCACGCCCATCAGGTAGAGCGAGTTGCAGCTCTTGAGCGCGCCGAGGCCCACGTAGCACAGCGGCTGGCCATTGTGCGTGTTGGCGAACGCTTCGAGCGGGATCCCCCAGTTGATCACCCCCCAGTTCATGTACTCCGCGTACCCCTTCGGGAGGTGCCTGTGGACGAAGGCGCGGGCCTCGTCGATCACGGCCCGCTTGTCCGGGGCGAGCGAGGCCAGGTAAGCAGCCACGGTGGTTGGGCGAGCGGCCTTCTCTTTTGAGCCTGATTTCTTTTGCATAGATTGATCTGGCCTCGAATCACAGGAGCGCAGATATATGGCGAAGCTCGTGTTCGGAATGAACCAGTCCCTGGACGGCTACGTCGATCATACGGCGTTTGCCCCAAGTCCCGCACTGTTCCGCCACTTCATCGAGGAGGCGCGGGGACTGGCCGGCAGTGTGTATGGTCGCAAGATGTATGAGATCATGCGTTACTGGGACGACGATCAGCCTGAATGGAATACGGCGGAACACGACTTCGCGGCGGCGTGGCGGAAGCAGCCGAAATGGGTTGTCTCGCGCTCGTCGCCGTCGGTTGGCCCCAACGCCACGCTGCTCACGGGAGATATTGCGGACGCAATCCGCAAGCTGAAGTCCGAGCACGACGGGGAGATTGAAATCGCGGGCCCGGACCTGGCGTGCAGCGTCACAGCGCTTGGCCTGATCGATGAGTATCGCATCTACCTGCACCCGGTCGTGCTTGGTCACGGCGCCCCGTATTTCGCCGCCCCCCGGCCGCGGCTCCGTTTGATGACAAGTGATCGGATTGCCGAGGATGTGCTCAGGTTGACCTACGTGCCTGCGTAGGCTCCCCCCTGCCCGAGACCGAGGGCGCCGGCGATCACTTGACGCGATTGAGCATCCTGATCGCGCTGTCGCCGGCAGCCGCACCCCGCTTGGACACCCGGGTCAGTCCCTCGAGATCGTAGTAGTACAACCGGCGAACATCCTCTCGAAGGACGCCCGTCTTCGGGTCATAGAACGCACCCGCACCTCGCCCGACGTTGGGGAGGATCACGTTGATCGACATCTCGCGCAGCTGTGCATAGAAGGCGAGCATCTGGGAGACATCGTTGTAGAAATCAGCGACCGTCACGAAGGTCTTCACGTCGAGCAGGTTCAATCCGCCAGACTGCCTGGTGGCGTCCCAGACGTGCGTGTTCAGCCCCACCGGCTCGATGTACGCCCTTGGAATGGGCCGCTTTCCAGCCTTCACCGCCGAATCGAACGCCAGGATCGTGCTTCTGTAGCCATCGATATTCTTGCGCGACAGCTCGGCCAGTGGAGTGATTTCGGCGACGAGTGCCTTCGTGATTTGAGTGCGTCGCTCGATGAGCGCTTCACGCTCATGGTACGCCGTCAACGCGAAGGCCGCATAGACGCCGACGAATCCGACGACGATCTCCAACGCGATACGCCCGAGCGTGCGGCGCAGGTCTGCGATATTGCGGTCGGTCGCCTGGCTTTCATCAGTCATGCGCGATTTGTCGAAGGGTGTTCCAGACGTCGTGGCGCGCGCCGTCCACAACTTACCGGACCGGGCCTATTCGCGCGATGGCACAACGACAAGCGCACGACCCACAAGCGCACGACCCACTTGACGCCCGCGCGCCCAGCGTGACATAGTTCTGTAGGCGTTCGGGACGCCTGCGGGTCCGCGCGAAGGGCTGAGTCCTCCCGCCAGAATCACTGGTGACGGCACCATCGTCTCCGTGCTGGCCTGCCTGCGGACCGCGGCCTCACGCATGGAGAACACATGCCGGCCACCCGATCCCTGCCCGATTCGCCCGACCTCGATCAGCTCCGACGTCAGGCGAAAGAACTGCTCCGCGATTCACGCGACGCCGATCCACACGCACTGGGGCGCTTCCGGATTCTTCCATCGCTTGCCCGCGCCAGCGACGACGAACTCGCGATCGCGCCGCTCGCACTCCACGACGCCCAATCCGCAATCGCACGCGAGCACGGCTTTCCGTCATGGAACGCCCTCCGCGAACGAGTGGAGGAACTCACGCTGAACTTCGACGACGCGGTGCGCGAGTTCATCGAAGCCGCAACCGACGGCCGCACATCGCGCGCGGAGCGCCTGCTCACACTCCGGCCGCGTATCACCAGTGCGAGCGTTTACAGCGCACTGGTACTTGGCGATTCCGATGCCGTTGCGTCGCACATGGCCGCGCACCCGGAATTCGCGCGCGAGCGCGGCGGGCCACGCAACTGGGAACCCATCCACTACGTCTGCCACACGTCACTCGGCGCAACATCCGCGGCGAGTGCGCATGGCCTTGTCGAGATTGCCAAGGCCCTGTTGGCGCTGGGCGTTGATCCCAACACCCGCTTTCCCTGGATGCATCACGACGTGTATCGACCCGTGCTCTGGGGCGCCACGCGCGCCACTCGCGTGGCAGCACTCGTGGAGCTGTTGCTGACCTCGGGCGCCAATCCAAACGATGGCGTCACGTTCACGCTGGCTGCTGGCGCAGGCGACCTGGAGACGCTCACCCTGCTCCGAGCGCATGGCGCCGACTCGAACCAGGCCTGGGCAACCGATGGCTCCAATACGCTCTACGCCATCCTTCACTGGGCAACCACGCCGCGGGGTGTCCAATGGATTCTGGAGCATGGCGCTTACGCCGATCCAGTCTTCGCCGCGAACGGTGAAACGCCATTGCACGTTGCCGCGCGACGGTGGGACGTGGCAATGACGGAGCTGCTCGTGCACCACGGTGCTGACATCTCCCGTCCGCGTGCGGATGGACGCACCCCGTACGCCGTCGCGGAGTTGAACGGAAATCGCCCCGTTGCCGAATGGTTGCGGACGCATGGCGCGCTCGGCGAACTGTCGGACGTTGACCGTCTCGTTGCGGCGTGCGGCCGCGGTGACCGTGACATGGTCGAGTCAATGCTCGCAACACGTCCGTCCATGCGCGATGAGATCGCGGTCGAGCATTACGTCGCGCTTCAGCGGGCTGCCGAAGA
>JBDUCM010000256.1:0-5510 GCA_040003455.1 bacterium | reverse complement strand
TCTCTTCGCGCGCACCACCGGCACGTTCAAGTTCGGGCTCGAGCGCACACGAGCGCTGCTCTCCGAACTGGGTGAGCCGCAGACGCAGTACCCGGTGCTCCACATCGCCGGCACCAATGGCAAGGGCAGTTCGGTGGCCACCGCCGAGGCGCTTCTTCGCGCCAGGGGACTTCGCGTCGCGCGATACACGTCCCCACACCTCGTGCACTTTCCCGAGCGCATCGCCGTGGACGGCATCCCCATTGGCGAAGCCGAGATCGTGCAGTTCATCGACCGGTACACCCCGATGGTCGAACGGCTGGGCGCGTCGTTCTTCGAGGCGACCACGGCCCTGGCGTTTCTGCACTTCGCGCGCGAAAACGTGGACGTGGCGCTGATCGAGACCGGCCTCGGAGGACGGCTGGACTCCACCAATGTGGTGCTCCCTCGCGCCGCTGGGGTCACCTCCATCGGCTACGATCACATGGAATATCTCGGCTCAACGCTCCAGGCAATTGCCGGCGAGAAGGCGGGCATCTTCAAGGCGAACACCCCCGCGGTGATCGGTGAGCCGGATGCGGAAATTCGTGGCTTGCTCGCTCGCGACGCCCGGGCGGCTGGCGCGTCGAGCGTACGGGTGGTTGCCGAGGAGATGACGGTGTCCGACCTGGAGGTGCGCGCGACGGGCACCCGATTCCGTTTGCGGGCACTCGATGACGAGGCAGTGGTGGAGACGCCATTGATCGGCCGGCATCAGGCGGCCAATTTCGCCTTCACCCTTGCCTTGCTCGACTCTGCTGGCCCTCCATTCCGCACGTCGCTCGTCGAGGCCGCCGCGAATGTGCACGCCGTCAGGTTGCCGGGTCGCTTTCAGCGCGTGGGGCGGTGGATCTTCGACGTGGCCCACAATGCGGACGGCGCGCGCACCCTCGCCGCGAGCCTCCAGACGGTGCAGCACGACCGTCCCGTGGTTGCGTTGCTCTGCGTGTTGGCGGACAAGGACTGGCGGGCCATGATGGACGCGCTCGCGCCCGTGGTGGATCACTTCATCATCACCAATGCTCCCACGGCACCGAAGTCACGCGCGTGGTCGCTGGTGGAGGCGCAGGCCTATGCGGCGTCGCGTGGCTATCGAGCCGACTCGGTCGGGGATTTCGACGATGCATTGGCTCGAGCAGAGCGCGACGGCGCAACAGTGCTCGTGACCGGCTCATTTCACACGGTCGGCGATGCGATGGCGCGGTTGCAGGTGTCTCCGCTCACAGGCTAACTTTACTGGATGTTCAAAGGCGCTCTCCCCGGCTTTCGCGATTTCTATCCACAGGAGCTGGCCGAGCGCGCGTTCATCATGGACACGTGGCGCGCGGTGGCTCGACGCTACGCGTTCGTGGAGTATGATGGGCCCCCGCTGGAGCCACTGGACCTCTACACGAAAAAGAGCGGCGACGAGATCGTCGGCCAGCTCTACAATTTCGTGGACAAGGGAGGCCGAGAGGTGGCATTGCGCCCAGAGATGACGCCCACGGTCGCGCGCATGGTTGCCGCGCGCGCAAATGCGCTGCGCAAACCGGTCCGCTGGTTCTCGATGCCGCAATTGTTCCGGTATGAGCGGCAGCAGAAAGGGCGGCTGCGGGAGCACTATCAGTTGAACGTGGACATCTTCGGTTCCAACGACGTTGCTGCCGACGCGGAACTCGTATCGTGTGCCGTTGACATGATGCGCTCCTTCGGCCTCACCTCGGCCGACGTTGTGGTCCGCGTGTCCGATCGGCGGCTCCTTCAGGGGTACCTGCTGTCGCTTGGCGTGGCGGCCGATGTGATTCCCGCCGTCTACCTGCTCATCGACAAACTCGAGCGCACGCCGGCCGATGTGTCGCGCGAAAAACTGGCGGCACTCGGAATCACGGGCGATGCGAGCGATCGCATCATCGATATCGTGTCCGTGGAATTTGCCGAGGTGAAGACGCGTCTGGCCGGAACCGCTGCCGAGGTGCATGCGCTGGAGTTCGAACGATTCCTGGCATTCGTGCCGGCGCTGTTGGGCGGCGATGCGTCATGGCTCCGTCTCGACCTCTCCATTGTGCGCGGACTCGCATACTACACCGGCATCGTGTTCGAGCTGTTCGATCGCTCGGGGGAGTTTCGCGCCATCTGCGGCGGAGGGCGCTATGATACCCTGCTCGAGTCGTTGGGCGGCGCCGACCTGCCGGCGCTCGGATTCGGCATGGGCGACGTCGTGCTCGGCGAGCTGCTGCGGTCGAAAGGACTCATGCAGCCCAAGGATATGTCCGCGGACTACTGGATTGCCGCGGAGGAGACGACGCCGCAGGAACAGGTGATGTCCGAAGTCGCGCGCTTGCGCGCGGCGGGTCACGCGGTGGAGTACGCGCTTCGTCCGCAGTCGGTGAGCAAGCAGAAGAAGGCCGCTCAGGCGAGCGGTGCAAAGCAATTCGTGACACTCTCGAACGGCGATACATCGAATGGCTGATGACAAGAAGCTGACACCACGCGCCACGGACTTCAGCGCCTGGTACAACGAAGTCGTACTCCGGAGCGAGCTCGCGGACTATTCGCCGGTGAAGGGCTGCATGGTAATCCGTCCCAACGGCTACGGCATCTGGGAGCGCATGCAGCGCCAACTGGATGACATGTTCAAGGCCACGGGTCACCAGAACGCGTACTTCCCGCTGCTGATTCCCGAGTCGTTCATGCACAAGGAGGCGGAGCACGTCGAAGGCTTCGCGCCGGAGGCGGCCGTCGTCACGCATGGCGGTGGGAAGAAGCTCGAAGAGCCGCTCATCATTCGCCCAACCTCCGAGACGATCATCTACTCGATGTTCGCGAAGTGGGTGCAGAGCTACCGCGACCTGCCGTTGTTGATCAACCAGTGGGCCAACGTGGTGCGCTGGGAGATGCGCACGCGCCTGTTCCTGCGCACCACGGAATTCCTCTGGCAGGAAGGCCACACGGCGCACACCACGCACGACGAGGCCGAGGAGGAAGCGCGCAAGATGCTCGGCGTCTATCGCGATTTCATGGAAGGCTACATCGCGATGCCGGTCATCACGGGTCGCAAGACGCAGGCGGAGAAGTTCGCCGGCGCGCTGCGCACGTATTCGTGCGAAGCGATGATGCAGGACAACAAGGCGCTCCAGGCGGGCACGTCGCACAACCTTGGACAGAATTTCGCGAAGGCCTTTGAGCTCAAGTTCCAGAGCGAGGCGGGCACCACCGAATACGCGTGGAATACCAGTTGGGGAGTCTCCACGCGCATGGTGGGCGGATTGGTGATGACGCACGGCGACGACAACGGCCTTCGTGTTCCGCCGCTGCTGGCGCCAATTGAACTCGTGATCGTGCCCATCTACAAGACGGACGAGGAGCGCGCCACCGTGCTCGAGGCGGCGGACCGCATCGCGAAGTCGCTCGGCGCGTGGGATCTGCGCGAGTCGGCGCGACTGCGCATCCACATCGACAAGCGCGAAGGGATCAAGCCGGGAGCCAAGTACTACGAGTGGGAACTGCGCGGAATTCCGCTGCGTCTGGAGCTTGGTCCCCGTGACCTCGCCGCCAATCAGGGCGTGCTCGTGCGCCGTGACACGCGCGCCAAGAAGCCGGTGTCGCTGAACACGCTCGGAGAAGATGTGGCCGAGTGCCTTTCGGCAATGCAGCGCGACATGCTGTCCGCCGCGCTGGATCGCCGCGAGGCGAACAGTGTCCGGAACCGGATCTCGTACGATGAATTCCGCCAACTGATGGACGGCCCCGGCGGGTTCGTCTATGCCGGTTGGTGTGGCGACGGTGCGTGCGAGGCAAGCATCAAGGAAGAGACAAAGGCAACCATTCGTTGCCTTCCCGACGAAGAGTTTCGCTCCGCCGAGGCACCCACCACCTGCCTCAAGTGTGGTCGTCCGTCCACCGATGAGGCCCTGTGGGCGAAAGCGTACTAGCGTCAGGCTTTGCCCGCGTAGGCGGCACCCTCGCGTGCGAGGGTGTCGCGCTCGACCGGATTGCGGACGACGTCGGAACTCCTGCCTACGTGTACAGCGCAGCCGTCATTCGCGATCGCTACGCGCGACTGGATGCGGCGCTGGCACCGCTGCCACACCGCATTCACTACACGTTGAAAGCCAACTCCAACCGGGGCGTACTCCGCATCCTCCGTGAGTTGGGCGCGGGAGTGGATGTTGTTTCCGGCGGCGAGTTGTATCGCGCGTTGAAGGCAGGATTTTCAGGACGCGACGTGATCTTCGGTGGCGTGGGCAAAACGGAAGCGGAGCTTCGTCAGGCGCTGGAGGCCGGCGTCCTGCTAATCAACGCCGAATCCGAAGCGGAAGTGCGGCTGCTCGATCGGATCGCCGGTGAACTCGGCGTGTCCGCGCCCGTGGGAATCCGCGTCAACCCGGAAGTCACGGTGGACAGCTCCCACCGGTACATCAAGACCGGCGAGAAGGGCGCGAAGTTCGGCGTTCCCTTCGACGAGGTGCTGGCCGTGGCGCGCCTGGTCGCGTCGCTTCCCAACACGCGGTTGCTCGGCCTCGACATGCATATCGGCTCGCAGCTCTTCCGGCTGGACGGCTATCTCGATGGCACGGACCGGTTGATCGGGCTGTTGGAGCAACTGAAGAGGGAAGGGATCAACACCCTCCAGTACCTCGACATCGGCGGCGGACTCGGCGTCAGCTACGATGCGGAGGAATCACCGGACCTCGATGCGTTCGCCGCGTCGCTTGCCGAGCGCGTGGAGAAGACCGGGCTGACATTGCTCATGGAGCCGGGCCGTTTCATTGTCGGCAACTGCGGCATGCTGCTTACGCGCGTGCTCTATCGGAAGCACAGCGGCGGACGGGATTTCCTGATCGGAGACGCCGGCATGACCGAGCTGCTCCGCCCGTCGCACTATGATGCCTACCACCGCATCGAGGCGGTGCACGCGGTGGAGTCACGCATGACGGCCGATGTGGTTGGTCCGGTGTGTGAGAGCGGGGACTTCCTGGCGCTCGACCGAACGATGGACGAAGCAAACGCTGGCGACCTTCTGGCTGTCTATGATGTCGGCGCGTATGGCTACGTGATGGCGTCCAACTACAACACGCGCCCCCGCGGCGCGGAAGTGCTGGTGGACGGTGACCGGTTTGCCGTGGTGACCGCGCGCGAGCGGTACGAGGATCTCGTACACCTCGAGCAGGATGACCCAGAATGGAGGGAAGGCTGATGCGCGTCGGACTCATGGCCGATAGCCACGACCGGATCCCGGCAATCGCCGAATTCGTGAAGATCATGCAGGAGTCGGGCGTGTCGATGTTGATTCACGCGGGAGATTACTGCGCGCCATTCGCCCTCCGTCCCATCGAGGAAGCGAACATGTCGTTGGCTGGCGTGTTCGGCCGCAATGATGGCGATGCGCAGGGCTTGCTCGCCAAGGCAACGGCGGGTTTCGGCGCCGAGATTTTTGGAGGCCCCCACAGCTTTGAACTGGAGGGCCACCGAATCCTCCTGGTGCACGACCTGGCCGATGTGCAGCCCCGCAG
>JBDUCM010000100.1:0-18637 GCA_040003455.1 bacterium | reverse complement strand
CCCGTGACATCGTATTCGACGGGCAACGGGTCATCGATGTCGAACGGCTTGCCGCCCTCGTTGCCGCCGCAGCGTTCGATTCACTCGGCGACGCCTACTCCATTCTCGCGTTCTCGAGTGATGGCGCGGCTGACGTACGGCTCACCACGATCAAGGATTTTTCCGAGACGAATACGCAGGTCGTGCGCGAGCGCATGGCCGCGCTCGCACCAAACGGGAAGACACGACTTGGTGCGGCCATTCGTCATGCGACAGCCCAACTCGAACGGCATGGCGCGCCCCATCGGCTGTTGCTCGTGCTGTCCGACGGCAAGCCCAATGACCGCGATGGATACTTCCTCGACTACGGTGTGGAGGATTCTCGGCGCGCTGTGGTGGATGCGCGCGCTGACGGCATCCTCCCCTACTGCATCACCGTGGATCGTGAGGCGGCAGCCGACTACATGGCTGACATCTTCGGCGCATCGGGCTACCTGACGGTGCAGAAGCCGGCGCAACTGCCGAAGGCTCTGCTCGGGGCGGTGCAGCGGCTCTTGTCGCACTGAGGCGTCTGCCGGCGCATGGCTGCGAGCCATGAGGTGGTCGTCGTTTTGCCGTGGGCGCTCATCGGGGTATCATCCACGCAGGTTCGCTGCACTTCACTATCTGACATTTGGCCGTGAGATCCCCGATGTACCGTTCACTTGCCCGCGCTGCCATTCCGGCCGCGCTCGCCCTCGCCGCGTCAGCGCCCATCTTGTCGGCGCAACAGCAGTCCTGTCCGGCCACCACCGCTGGCGCGACGATGCCGCTCACCTATCAAGGTGGTCCCACGGTCGCTGCCATCACAGCGTGCGACCTGATGACGCGGCTGTACATCTACGCCGCCGATTCCATGCGCGGCCGCGAAGCAGGAACCCCTGACGCCATTCGCGCCACGGGATGGATCGAGCGCGAAGTCCGGAAGCTCCAACTCCGGCCCGCCGGCGACAACGGCACCTACTTCCAGAACATGCCGGTGTCCGCGCGCATGGTGTCGAGCACGTCAACGATCTCCGCCGGAGGCAAGACCTTTCATCCCGACGTGGACTTCAGCGCGGCCGGGGCGGCTGGCGACCGTAGCGTGACCGGTGACGCCATCTTCGGCGGAACGTTTGGCGACACCGCAAACGCCGCTGCGCTGGGCGATCTGCACGGAAAGATCGTTGTGATGCTCGCGCCGGCTGGTGGGGGGCGTGGGGCTGGTGGGTTCGGTGGTCGAGGCGGAGCAAACCCTGCCGCAGGGGCGGAAGCCCTCGTGTTGGTGAGTCCAACCATCACCAAGCCGCGGCTCCAGTTTGTGCTCAACGATACGGTTCAGAATGACGGGCGCACAGCGTACGCCGCCGCGAGCGCCGCGGCAGGCGGTGCGGCTGGCGGCGGGGCGGCGGGAGCCGGTGGCGCTGGTCGGGGCGCCGGCCGCGGCGGAGCGGGCGGTGGCGTTGCGCCGTTGGTGGTCACGGTCTCACCAGAGGTTGCCGCGGTCATGCTGGGCAAGCCCGCGAGCGGCGCGATGCGTGGCGACAAAGGCAGTGCCGTCACGATCGACCTCAAGGTCGCGAACGTTGCACAGCCAACGCGGAGCGTGGTCGCGATCATCGATGGTACCGATCCGAAGCTCAAGAACGAGTACATCGTCATCGGCGCGCATTCCGATCATATCGGCATGTCGAACGCCGTCGTGGAACACGACTCGATCAAGGCCTACAACATGATCGCGCGTGTTGAAGGGGCTGACTCGCGCAACGCGGCGCCACCCACCGCCGAGCAGTGGACGCGGATCAATGCCATCAAGGACTCACTGCGGCGCATCTACCCTGCTCGCCAGGATTCCGTCAGCAACGGCGCCGACGACGACGGATCGGGCTCCGTTTCCATTCTCGAGATTGCCGAGGCGTTCGCGAAGGGGCCCGTAAAGCCGAAGCGGTCCCTGATCTTCATCTGGCAGACCGGCGAAGAGAAGGGGCTCTGGGGATCGCAGTGGTTCACCAACCACCCCACGGTGTCCCGCGACGCGATCGTCGCGGATCTCAATCTCGACATGGTGGGCCGTGGCGCGGCCATCGACGTCACCGGCAAGAACAAGGAGAACGTCGAACTGTTCGGCGCGGAAAACTACCTCCAACTCGTCGGTTCACGCCGCCTCTCCACCGAGTTGGGTGATATCGTGGAACAGGTGAGCGCGAGCGAGAAGTTGCCATTCAAGTTCGACTATGCAATGGATGCGAACGGCCATACGCAAAACATCTATTGCCGCAGCGACCACGCGAACTATGCGCGCTACGGCATTCCCGTGGTTTTCTTCACGACGGGCGGCCACGCGGACTACCATCAGGTGACGGACGAACCGGAATACATCCAGTACGATCACATGGCGCGCGTAGACCAACTCGTGTTCGACATTGCACTGAAGGTGGGCAACCTCGACCACCGCGTGACAGTGGACAAGGCGAAGCCCGACAGTCCCTTCGCGCGGTGCCAGCAGTAGGCACTGCTCCTGACGGTCTACGGTAGGCTGCGTGCGATCCATGCATGCACTCAGCCTACTGTGAGGCCGCCGAGATACTCTTCCAGTTCTCGCGAATCCGTGCCTGCTCTACGGCGATCCCCGCGATCTGCTGACCTGCCGCCGTGATCTGCCGGTCGAGATCAAACATGCCCTGCTTGAGCTGGATCGCCTTGCCCAAGGTATCACGCACCTCTTTCGAAATCTCGCCGTTTTTGCTGTACGTCACGAGCTGGCCGAGGTCCATTGGGAGCATGGCGACCGTCTCGCCTTGTACAATCTCCTCCTTGACCACGAGCGACAGGGTCTTGTTCGCCGCGACAGTGGCCTTGAAGCGATAGTGCGATGGTGTGGTCTCGAACGGCGTCTTCGTGTCTACCAGCCTCCATCCCTGACGAATGGGATGTTCAACCAGCAGCACCTTGTCCTTCGCCGACTTGTTGGTGGCATCATACGACTGCGATGATAGCAGTCGGCGACTGAGCGTCAGCATGCCCTTGCTCAGCTTTGAGCTCACCACGGCCGATGTCATGCTGGTTCCGTTCTTCATGGCCATCTCGAGATCCACACCGTAGCTCAACAGGCGCGTCTGACCCGGCGGCACGTTGTCCACGCGCGCGTCGCCGGCATAACCGCCGCCATCGAGAACCGTCACGGGCCCCTGCTGAAGATGCTTCCCCGTCGTGTTCTTGAGCCAAACGCCGTTCAACGGGTTCGACGCGAGCGCGGATGCGTTGAAAATCGATAGTCGCTCGAGCTCGACGCTATCGGTAATGATGGGCAGCATTGCGGATTTCTGTCGAGCGAGCGTCACGTTCGGCACAGTGTACTGGAACAACTCACCCAGCTTCGCCGTCTCGGCAATCGACTTTACTGAGGACGTCATGTCGAACGGCGTCACGGTCGAGCCTACAGCCATCCCTGTGGTTACCATCTCATTGAGCGACGATCCAAACGCGCGTCCTTGGAGCATGTCGCGCCGCTGCACAGCCGGCGCGGCTGCCGGTCGTGCGTTGTCCGTGGTCAGTCCACCCTCGTACAGCTGCGGACGTAGTCCGTTAAAGAACTCCGATACTACGGTTGGGCGAGTGGCGTAGAGGGGCTGGTAGAGATCCATCATGAACGAGATGGGGCGCCCACTCACCAATGACAGCGACACTCCGTGCCAGTCGCTTTCCGTTTGATTCTCGACGATTGCCCATCCTTGCAGTTTGGCGCTCGTGCCCTTGTCGTCCAGCAGCAGACGGTAGCTGGTCTTCCAGATCGGTGTTTCCACCACGTAGCCGATGCGCACACGCCGGTCCCCTGCACCGACGAAGCTGATCGTCACCGGTTTCTTGTCCTGGTCGCGCGCCTGCGCCAGCGCGGCCAGCGCCTTTGTGAGCTCGTCCTGCAATTGCGGATCTTCCAGCGACAGGCTGCTGATCGATTGCAACTCCACAGACCGGATGGTGGCGCCGGTGAGGAGATTCAGTACAGACTGCGCCACCGGTTCGCCCTTGTCGGCGGGCAGACGGCGCGTCTCGACGCCGAGGATCGTGCCGGCGATGGTCGCGCCACGCACCTGGATCGTGACCTGCGCGCCGCGCAACTGGTTGAGCAGCTCGGCCTGACTCGGGTTTTGCGTGATGTCCACCTGGAAGCTCTTGAGCGTCTTCGCGAGCGGATCCTGCGACGGATAGGTGATTGCCCCGACCCGCCCGCCGTCCTGATCCTGGAGCATGATCGACTTGAGGATGTCGTTGATCTGGCTGGTCTTGAAGCGGAGTTCCGTGGTGCCGTTGCCGCGTGCTGTCCCGGCGTGCTCGAAATAGCCGACCCCGGACGAGAAAAGCACCACTTTTGCTACGGGAACGTCGGTAGTCGCGGGTCGCGCAGACTGCGCCGCGGCGATTGCAACTGGGGCCCACGCGAACATGATTGCGGCACGGAAGTGATTGGGCACAGGCGTCTCGTGGGTTGGCGGTGATACTTGTCCGACTCCGCGTGCGAACGCAGAACCACATGCCTTGAGGAGACGTCTCGGTCGCATTGACTTGCACATGGCGACAGGCGAAGAGACCCCTCCCCTGCGCTTCAGCCTCGCCGTCCGCGTGGCTGCCCTCCAGAGTCCCGACAGCTGGCTGTAAGGAATCGGACACACGCGACGTTGCCGCCCGGATGGTATCGTCGTCCCACTTACACCCCCGCGACCGTATTGCAACAACGGGGACTGCGCAGTATCCGTAGGTGTCGTACTGAGCGGCAGCGTCCGCCCTGACGCGTTGGCAAGACATCGATGCCGGGTCGTGATCACGCGGTCACAGCACTCTTGTTCCACCGTCGCGCGACGAGGTCGTCTCTCGTGAAAGGTCTCTCCATCCGGAACCGGCTTGCCTTGAGTGCCACGGGGCTTGTCCTGGTCGTGGTCGCGGTGGTGGCGAGTGCTGCCTATCATGAAGCTCGACAATCCGCGATCGCCGCGGCAAACGAGCGCCTGACGGGAGTCGCGCGACAACTTAGCGACCTCTTCGGTGCGTCAGCCCGGCAGTTGCGCGACCAGCAAGGCAAGCTGGCTCGCGATTCCGCCGTCCTCGCCTTCGTGCAGCATCGTGATGAGCCTTCCCGCTTGGCGCTCATCGCCAGGCTGAGCGTGCCGACGGTGTTCGTGGCCGGGGTATCGGGGGTTGAGGTGTGGGACACATCGGGGACGCGTCTCCTTGCGGTGCCCGACACGCTTGCACCGCTCCCTGAATCGGACGTGCGTGCGCTCGCCACGCCCGCCCTGGCTGACAGTTCGTTCATTGGATGGCTAGGCGGCGCTGCTGGCCATCTTGGCTATTCGGTGGCGACACCCATTCATCTCGGGTCGGGGACGGTCGGCGTGCTGGTCACGCGTCGGAAGGCCGCAACCACGTCAGGCCGGAAGCAACTCCTTGACCTCATCGGATCCGGGGCGGGGTTGCTCATCGGCAACGCGCGAGGAGACGTCTGGACTGATCTCGTTGACCGTGCGCCCGCGCCACCACTTCACAACTGGCCTGTGACGGGGACGGTCGAATACGAGCGACCCGCAGGTCACGCAGTGATCGCGGCGCTCACCCCCATCGCACACACTCCCTGGCTTATTGCCGTCGAGGCGCCCCGCGACCTGGTGCTCGCGCCGACCATTGCGATGCTTCGCCGGCTGGCGCTCTTCACCTTGCTCCTCCTGTGCGCGGCGGCCGCGGGCGCATGGGCATTGAGTGGGACGTTGACCCGACCGATCACCCGCCTCGTCGATGTCGCCGAGGCAATGAAGCAAGGGGACTATTCGCGGCGGGTAGAACTACGGGCCGACGAATTCGGCATCCTCGGCACTGCCTTCAATGCAAGCGCCGAGCGTGTCATGCATGCGCACGACACGCTGGAATTCAAGCTCGGAGAGCTCGAGGATGCAGAGGCGCGGTATCGTATGCTCTTCGAATCGAGCCCGCAGCCGATGTGGGTATACGACCTCGAGACCCTCGCGTTTCTCGCAGTGAATGATGCGGCCGTGTCGCGATATGGATTCACGCGCGATGAGTTTGTTCACATGACCCTGCGCGACATCCGGCCGCCGGAAGATGTGCCGGTGCTCCTCGAGAACATCGCGCATCATGAACTCGACGGCGTGGGACAATCACAGGTATGGCGGCATCGTTCGCGCGATGGGCTCATCATCGACGTCGAGGTCAGCTCGCGCGCGCTGCAGTTTGCCGGACGCAGTGCGCGGATTGTGCTCATTCGCGACCTCACCGAGCGGCGCCGAGCAGAAGAGGCGCTGCGATCCTCCCAGGAGCGGCTGGACCGGGTGCTGAGTACGAGCGGTGCGGTCCTGTACGAACTCCGCCTGGATTCCGGACGGACGGTGCTGGAGTGGATGAGTGAGAACGTCACGCAGTTGCTGGGCTATTCCAAGGACGAGACACGCCGTCCGCACTGGTGGTCCGACAACGTGCACCCTGTAGATCGCGCGTCACTGGGCGCACAGGCGCAGCCGGCCGGCTTCCGCGACGGCGCGTACGAGTACCGGTTCCGTCATCGGGACGGCCGCTATCGCTGGTTGCGGGAGGAACAGCGCAGCGTGCGCGACGGAGCTGGGATGACGGTTCGTATCGTGGGGGCATGGCTCGACATCACGGAACAGCGTCAACTCGAAATTCAGTTTCGTCAGGCGCAAAAGATGGAGGCGGTGGGCCGGTTGGCCGGCGGAATCGCGCATGACTTCAACAATCTGCTCACGATCATCCTTGCCGAGTCACAGTTCCTGTCGGCGTCCGCGGTCCTCAGCCCGTTCGAACGGGCCGAGAGCGTGGAGCAGATTGCCAAGGCAGCCGAGCGTGCCGCGTTGCTCACGCGCCAACTGCTGGCTTTCTCACGCCGGCAGTTGATCGAGGCGGCGACGGTCGACCTGAACGTCATCGTGAACGACGTGGACCGCATGCTACGCCGGCTCGTCGGGGAAGACGTCGACCTGAAGCTCGGTCTGGATAGTGCACCCGTCGTCACGGTTGCTGACCGTGGACAGCTCGAGCAAGTCATCGTGAACCTGGCGGTGAATGCGCGTGATGCCATGCCGGAAGGCGGGGCGCTCACCATCGGTACGGCCACCGTAATGCTGGACCAGGCGTACGCCGACACGCACGCCGATGTAACGCCCGGCCCCTTTGCCGTCATCCACGTCAGCGACACTGGCATGGGCATGAGTGACGAGGTGAAAACGCATCTCTTCGAACCGTTTTTTACCACGAAAGAAGTTGGCAAGGGGACGGGACTTGGTCTCGCGACCTGCTACGCCATCGTGCGACAGTTCGGTGGCCACATTGGCGTCTACAGCGAAGTTGGCCTGGGCACCACCATTCGCGTGTACCTGCCGGCGAGTGCTGGCGCGCCAACGGCTACCGCGCGCGGAGAGGCTGCGCTCGAGAAGCGAACCGAACTCGTTCTGCTCGTCGAAGACGATGCGCAGGTTCGACGGATTACGGCGCGCATGCTCGAGTCGCATGGCCATAGGGTCCTTCAGGCGTCCAACGGCGAGCTTGCGCTCTCGTTGCTCGAGCAGTCCGCAGAGCAGGTTGCCCTGCTCATCTCCGATGTCGTGCTCCACGGCATGGGTGGTCGCGAGATCGCGGAGCGCGTGGTGGCGATGAGTCCTCAAACACGCGTACTGTTCGTGTCCGGGTATTCGGATGATGTGATCCTCCAGCACCGCCTCGTGCAGCATGAGGTGGCGCTGTTGCACAAGCCGTTCACAGCAGACGCGTTGGCGCGCAAGGTGCGCGACGTGATGGAGCAGGCACCTCAGGCTGGTTAGTCCACATCACAACCCCGCGCATCTTGTTCCCTCTCCGCTTGCGGCTCATGCCGTCCGCCGTCGTGGTTGCGGCCATTGCCTGCGCGAGCCCGGCCAGCCAGGCTCCACAACCGGCGCCGTCACGCTGGCTCGCCACGTGGACCGCAAGCTCGCAGGACGCGCCCGCCCGTCCGCCGCGCGATTCCGTTGATCGTACTCCCACGCTCCATGACCAGACCGTGCGGCTCATCGTACGGACGTCGGTGGGCGGTGACCATGTACGCATCCGCGTCTCCAATGAGTACGGCGACCGCCCGCTGGTGATCGACGCGGCTCACATCGCCGTGCGCGACTCGGGCCCAGGTGTGAATGTCGCGTCCGATCGCGCGCTCACCTTCAGCGGGCGCAGTGCGCTCCGCTTGATGCCCGGCGCGATCGCGGTAAGCGATCCCACGTCGTTCGCGGTCCCTGCGCTTCACGATCTCGCCATCAGTCTCCATGTCGCAGATTCCGCGCGATTGTCCACACGTCATTCCTTGGCGTTGCAGACCAACTACGTACGACGGGGCAACGTCACCGCCGATCGCTCGTTCGCGCCGGACACGAACATCTACATCTGGCCGTTCGTCACCGAAGTGGATGTCACCAATGGCACCACGCGCGGCGTGATCGCCGCCATCGGCAATTCCATCACCGATGGTGCGGCGTCCACTCGCGACCGCAACGCGCGCTGGCCAAACGTTCTTGCCGCCCGGCTCCAGAAGAGCGGCGAGCCTGAAATGGCCGTGGTGAACGCCGGCATTTCTGGTGGACGTGTCCTCACCTACGGCACCGGCGCCAGCGCCCTCGCGCGCTTCGATCGCGACGTCCTGCTCGTACCGGGTGTGACACACGTGATCCTGCTCGAGGGCATCAACGATATCGGTCGCAGCGCCGTGGACGGCATGACGGCCGACGACCTCATTGCCGGCTATCGCCAGCTCATCGCACGCGCGCACGACCGCGGCCTCGTGATCATCGGCGCCACGCTGACCCCGGCGGGTCCTCGGGGTCCCTTCACACCGCCGCTCGAAGCCAAGCGCGCGGCCGTGAATGCCTTCATCCGCACGAGCGGCGAGTTCGACGGCGTCATCGACTTCGATGCTGTAACGCGAGACCCCGCGAACCCACAGCAGTTCCTGCCGAAGTACGACTCTGGCGACCACCTGCACCCGAGCGACGCCGGGTATCTCGCCATGGGAGAAGCCATCGACCTGGCGCTCTTTCGAAAGCGGCGCTGATGACCACACCCGCGCCTTCCCACACCCGTCAATCGATGAAGCGCCTCGTCATTCTCTCCTTCCTGCTCGCGGCATGCGGTACGAATCGTCCATCCGAGCGATACGGCTTCATCGCACGCCTGGGTAACGACACAGTGTCAGTGGAACGCGTGGTACGGACCGCCGACACACTGGTCAGTGACGAAGTCGATCGATTCCCTCGCGTGCGCCGTCGTCATACGCAGATCGTCATTGGTCCCGATGGCGGCATTCGCCACCTCACCATGGACGTGACCACACCGAGCGAACCGGCAAATCAGCGTGACCGTCATGTCGTCGCCGATGTCACGGCAGACTCCGTCCACATCACCAAGCACGACAGCGCAGGCACAAGGAAGATCGCGTTCGCGACGGGTGGTACGCTCACCATGGCGCACCTTCCGCAGATGTACAGCTTGATCGACCTGTACTTTGCCGCCGCCCTTCAGCATGCCGAGGCAACGAAACTCGCTGCTGGTGACAGCGTGCGATTGCGCCAGTTCTACATCGATCGGGAGTTCGACAATTTCCCGCTGCACGAGGGTTTCGTCCGACCGCTTCCGGGGCGGAAGGCTGAGCTGTGGCACGATTGGTTGTCGGGTGTCGCCGAGGCGACCTTCGACTCCACGCATCACATGCTCACCTATTCCGGGGCGCGGTCCACGTACAAGGTGGAAGTGCGCCGGCTGACGGAGCTGCCGGATGTGGAGGCGATCGGAACGCAGTTCGCCGCCCTCGAAGCAACGAATGGCGGCGTGAAGCAGTTGAGCGTGAGGGACACGACGCGCGCCACCATTGGCGGGGCCACCTTCGCGGTGGACTACAGCCGCCCGCTTGCCCGCGGGCGAGTGTTGCTTGGAAACGTCCTCCCGTACGACCATGTGTGGCGTACCGGCGCTAACGCCGCTACCCAGTTCTCGACTTCGGCGCCAATTGTTCTTGCAGGTATCCGCATGCCGGCAGGCACCTATACGCTGTGGACGGTTCCCCGGACGAAAGGAGCCGACCTGATCGTGAACAAGCAGGTTGGGCAGTGGGGCACAAGCTATGACGGGTCGTTCGATCTCGGCACGGCCGTGCTGGCGACGGAGACGATCACCACGCCTGTGGAGAAGTTCACCATCTCCATCAACTCCACTGCGCCGCGCCGCGGCACACTGGTGCTGGAGTGGGGATCGTTCCGGTGGACCGCTCCGATCGTGGTTCCGTGACGTACGCCATCCATTGAGTGAACTGCTGCGGACCCCTACGTTATTCCGCATGGTAGACTCGCCAATTGATCGTGCCCCACCCGCAAGCGGGGGCCCCCTCGGGATGGCTTCGACGGTATCGCGCGACCTCGTGGTCGCGCAGCTCTCGGAAGCATTCGCGAACGACCTGCTCACACTCGACGAGATGGAGCGTCGAATCGCGACGGCGTACGCCGCCACGAGCCCCACGGAGCTGGCCACGCTCACGCGCGACCTTCCGCTCATCCCGGTACCCGGCATGAGCCCCGGACAGGTCACCTCCTTCTCCGGCCCTCCACTCCGGCTGTCCGCTGTCTTCGGAAACGTGGAACGCGGCGGTTTCGTGGACGTACCGCAGCGTCTGGAGTTGCGCGTCTTCGCGGGAAACATCGAACTGGACCTCAGCAGCGCGCGCTTCGCGCCAGGCGTCACGGAAATCACCATCCGCACGCTCATGGGCAATGTCGAGATCGTGCTGCCAGCAGGCGTCCTCGTGGAAAACTTTGGCGAGAGCTTCATGAGCTCGTTCGAGATTCAGGGGGCCGACCTCCATGCACCCAACACGGAGCCCAGCATCGTGCGCATCAAGGGCCGAGCGATCCTGAGTTCCGTGGAAGTGAGCGTGTAGGCCGGCACTCGCTCGCGCCGCTTGGCGTACCGCACTACAATCCCGCCCATGCCAACTCCCTCCCGCTTCTTCTCGGCCACACGACGACGCGTGTCCATCGCCGTATCGTTCGCCGCCATCGCCTGCACGGCGGCACTCGGTGCCCAGTCCGCGTCACCCGGCAAGGCACCCACGCATCTCGGACGACTGTTCATCGTCGGTGGCGGGCCGCAGTCGCCAGCGCTGGTCCAGGAGTTCGTGGACTTGGCGGGTGGCGCTGGCAAGGCGAAGATCATCGTCTTTGCCATGGCGAGTGCCAGTGGATTGAAGAGCGGCGAAGAGAAAGCCGAAGACCTGCGCAAGCTCGGAGCAAAGGCACAGAACGTGTGGGTCAACAGCACGCAGGCAAATACGGACTCGGTGGCGCATCTATTGGATGGCGCCACGGGCGTGTGGTTCGGCGGCGGGGATCAGGAGCTGCTTGCGAAGGCGCTCCGCGGCACGAAGACGGAACGCGCGATTCACGAGCGCTATGGCGCTGGAGCCGTCATCGGCGGCACCTCGGCAGGCGCGGCGGTGATGTCCACGCCGATGATCACCGGCGACGAACGCCGGCCGGGTGGCGATCGCCGCGACACGACCACTGCCTACATGACCATCGCCCGCGACAACATGGTGACGGTGGCGGGCTTCGGGCTCGTCACGGACTTCATCGTCGATCAACATTTTCTTCGCCGCAAGCGCCACAACCGCCTCATCAGCCTCGTCCTCGAACAGCCCGTCCACCTGGGCGTTGGGATCGATGAGTCAACGGCGCTCATCATCGAGCCCGACGGAAAGTGGCGTATTTCGGGGGCGAGCGTGGCAGTGGTCTATGATGCTCGGCGCGCGTCCATCACCAACCCGGGCAGCACGCTCGGCGCATCAGGTATGCAGATGCATGTGTTGCCAGCGGGAAGCCGGTTCGATCCGGCTACTGGCGTAGCAACGCTGCCTCACTGAGGGCACTGAGAAGCGTCGCGCTGGCAGCGCGATCAGTACGGCGTCGTGGGCGCGCGCGAGGACAGGTATCGGAACAGCGGATAACTCACCGCCACCAAAGCCAGCGCAACAAGGCCCGTCTTCGGGTCAGCGGCAACCGTTCCGAAGAGAAACGCCACCGAGCCGGCGAGGACGAGCCCCGTCGTCCACGGATGCCCCCACGCCCGAAAAGGCCGCGGGAGCGCCGGCTCGCGACGGCGCAGGACGAAGACCGATGCGAACGACAGCGTGTAGCTCGCCACAAACAGGAACGAGCACAGTGCGATTACACGCTCGAACGCACCCGTGAGAACGAACAGCACGGCAACAACGCTGCTGATCAATAGCGCGTGGCCAGGCGATCCACCGTCGTTCACGCGCGACAGCATCCGCGGCGCTTCCCCATCACGGCCTAGTGCGAACACCACACGCGACGCCATCAACGTGTTCGCGATCACGGCACTCGGCAGAACGATCACCACAAGAATCTGTACCAGTAACCCACCTCGCGTTCCGAACACCGCCGTCGCTGCGGCCGCGGCCGCGAGGGGCGAGCCTGCAAGCACCTGTATCGGCAGCACGGCGAGGAATGCGGCGTTGAGCAGCAGATAGATCACGATCACCGCAATCAGGCCGAGAAACAATGAGCGCGGAATGTCGCGACCGCCGTCTCGGACCTCTTCCGAGAAATACAGCACTCCTGTCCAGCCGTCATACGAGTAGATGATGCCCTGAAGCGCCGTGAGGAACGCCGCGACGAGGGCAAAGCCGACCGGGATTGCGATTGGCAGGTGAGGCGCGTCGGCCGGTATGGTACTGGTTCCGTTTGCCCGTGAGATGACGCAGGCGATCACCAGCGCCAGCAGTGCCGCCGCCTTGAATGCACTCGTGAACCGCTGCGCGGTGTCGCTCTCTTTCACGCCGCGCCACAGAATCACCGTGATGACGACCACCATGATCGTGGCCGTGACAACGATGCTCGATGCGAAGGCCGGCGCGATGAAGCGGAGTGCCTCGGCGAAGACCAATGCGACCGCCGCGATGGAGCCGCAGGTGGACAGCCAGTCATTCCATCCGACCAGAAATCCCGCGTACCGCCCGAGCGCTCGACGCACGAATACGTACTGGCCACCGGATTGTGGCAGCATGGTGCCCAGTTCGGCCAGCGCGTTGGCGCCGAGCATGGCGTAGACGCCGCCGATGGCCCATGCCGTGAGGAAGAGCACGGGCAGTGGCAGTTGCGTGGCGACGTCGGCCGGCGAGCGCAGGATGCCGGCGCCGATCATGCTGCCAACGGCAACCGCAACGCCGAACCCTACGCCCAGCGTACGCCGCAGCGTGCTCGTGTGCGCGATGGTGGCAGTCACAGGTGATTGTCTGGGGAGGTGCGGCAACTACCGGGAGGAGCGATACATTGGCATGCTTCGTTCATTCTGGTAAGTGTCTTCACGTGATCTTGATGCCGACATTCCATTCCCTCGCACTGTTTCTGGTCGCCGGCCTGGCGCTCAACATCACACCCGGCCCGGACATGCTCTACGTCGCCGCACGAGGCGCCAGCGAAGGGCGAGCCGCCGGGATCGTCTCCGCGCTCGGCATCGGCGCGGGAACGCTGGTGCACATTGCGCTGGTGGCCGCGGGGCTCGCCGCCGTACTGACTGCCGTGCCCGTGGCGTACATGGCCCTGCGGCTTGGCGGCGCCGCATACCTCGTGTACCTGGGAGCGCGCGCCCTGTTCGCGAAGCAGACGACCTCATCGAAAGCCCTCGTTCCCGCTTCACTCGGCGCGATCTTCCGTCAGGGTGTGATCACGAATGTCCTGAACCCAAAGGTCGCCCTCTTCTTTCTCGCCTTCCTGCCACAATTCATTGATACTTCACGCGGCAGTGCAGCCCTCCAGGTGATTGCCCTCGGCCTGCTGTTCGATTGCACTGGTACGCTGGTGAATCTCATCGTTGCCGCGGCCAGCAGCCGCGCCGCGAACCGTCTGCGGGCGCCGAGCACGGGCAGTGTTGCGCTCCAACGATTGACGGGCGGCATATTTATCGCACTCGGGGCGCGCCTGGCGTACACGGCGCGCGGATGATGTGTCGTGTCCGTGTTGCGACCTCTCCTTCACGACTTGTCCAATGCCGATAGAAAACGTTTCGGACACTGCGCTGTGGGTTGCCGTGTATCGCGCGATGGAAACCGCCCGCCCCGACGCACTCTTCAAGGATCCGTATGCCGAGCGGCTCGCGGGTGAGCGTGGGCATGAGATCATGTTGAACATGAAGGACGGCAAGCGGATGGCGTGGGCGATGATCGTGCGAACCCAGGTGTTCGACGAGATCATCATGGAGCGCATCAAGGGCGGTGGTGTGGACACGGTACTCAACCTTGCCGCGGGCCTCGACACGCGTGCGTGGCGCCTTCCCTTGCCGTCCTCCCTCAAGTGGATCGATGTGGATCTCCCCGCCATGAGCGAATACAAGTCATCGCGCATGAAGGGCGAGACCCCCGTGTGCCAGTATGAGGCCATCGCAGCGGATCTCACCAACGATGCTGTTCGCGATGCGTTGTTATCGCAGATTGGCGCCTCGTCGCAGCGGATGCTCGTGATCACGGAAGGCTTGCTCGTCTACCTCGCCGAGGCCGAGGTGGTGTCATTGGCGAACGCCATTCATGCAACGAAGAGCGCGCGCTGGTGGCTCAGCGATATCGCGAGCCCCATGCTGCTCCAGTACATGAGCCGGAATTGGGGGAAGGCCGTGGAAAAGGGCAACGCACCCTTCAAGTTCGGTCCGCCCGACAGTGCCGCCTTCTTCGCGCCCCTTGGCTGGAAGGAGATTGTCTTTCGTCCAACCGTCATCGATGCTCGCCGACTCAAGCGCCAGATGTCCGGGATGTGGGTCTGGGGCATCCTCTCGCTGTTCATGTCGCCAAAGCGTCGCGCTGCGTCGGTGAAGATGTCCGCCATCATTGTACTGGAACGTGTTGACTGACGTGCGACATGTGGTTCAGATACGACGATGACCCTCCAAACCGTCTGTGTGTTCTGCGCCGCCAATCCCGGCACTGCTCCCATCTACTGCGACCAGGCGGCGGCGATGGGTCGCTTCCTGGCCGACAGCGGGCGTCGCCTGGTGTACGGTGGCGGGCGCACTGGCTTGATGGGCGCCATCGCGGACGCCGCGCTCTCAGCGGGCGGTGAGGTGGTGGGCATCATGCCTCGCCACCTCGTTGACCGCGAGGTAGCGCACGAGGGACTCACGGAGTTGATCGTCGTGAACTCCATGCACGAGCGAAAGGCGCTCCTCTCGGAGATGTCCGATGGCTTTCTTGCCATGCCGGGCGGTCTCGGCACACTCGAGGAATTGTTCGAGGTATGGACGTGGGGGCAGCTCGGCCTGCATCGCAAGCCGTATGGCCTGTTCGAGGTCAATGGCTTCTTCGCGCCATTGCTGGCCTTCCTCGATCACGCGGTGACCGAGGGGTTCATCCGGGCGCAGTATCGGGGACTGCTGGTGGTCGACTCCGAGCCGTCATCCCTGCTTGCGCGGATGGAAGCGATGCAGCCACCGGCGTTGCCGCGGTGGCTGGATCGCGAAACCACCTAGTTCGTGCTCACTTGAACGTCGCCCCACCCGTTCGATTGTCTACCACGAAGTGCGGCTGCGCCGGCATCTTCACCGCCGGCAATGACTTCGCGTCGATCACCGTCGTGGCGGGAACAACGCCGTTTTCCGAAAGCAGATAGGCCACCACTCCGTAGATCTCGTCCGGTGTGAGCGAGCCTGGTGCCGTGAAGGGCATTGTACGATGGATGTAGTCGTACAGTGTGGTTGCGTATGGCCAGTAGTTGCCAATGGTCTTTGGCGCCTTGGCATCGGTCCCGAAGGCGAAGCCCGGCGCCGGTTCGCGGCCGATGAGCTTTGGATACTTGTCGATGCCTTCGCCATGCGGGCCGTGACACATCGCGCACTTCTGCACGTAGACCACTGCGCCCGTGGCCGCCGTCCCCTGGCCTGCCGGCAATCCGACGCCTGCGGGATTGGCATCGATGTCGATGGCGGCAATCTGCTGGGCCGTTGGCGTGCGGCCGATGCCGAGGTGTGCGGGCGTGGCGCTGCGGTTTGCATCCGAGCCACTACAGGCCCAGATGAGTGTCACCATTCCGCCCAAGGCGACGCGTCGGGTGATGCCGAGTGGTGTGGTCATCTCAGCCTCCGAAGCCGATGGTGCCGTCGGCGGCAACGTCCCACGAGCGAATGGCATTGAAGTGGTAGTCGGTGCCCGTGCCGCGCACGCGTTTGAATTCCTCGAGTGTCGGCTGCACACCGCCGGTTTCGTCCGTCGCGCGGCTCATCAACTTCGCGCTCTGGCCTTGCCACTCCCACATGTACTGGAAGCGCGTATGCGCGTACGGCAGCGCCTGACCAACGAGCTCCGCGTCGCGCCATGTCTTCCCGCCGTCGGTGCTCACTTCCACCCGTGTGATCTTCCCGCGGCCGGTCCAGGCCAGGCCGGATATCGGCCACCATCCCTTGGCCGAGAGCTTCGACGGATACGTGGGGGATGTGATGAGGGACTTCGCGTCCATCACGAAGCTGAACTGCCGCGACGTGCCGTCGGGGAGGGGGTCGGTGTATTTCGACGTCTCGTCGCGCGACATGTTCGGCTGGCTGATGAGTTCCAGCCGCCGCAGGTACTTGATGCACATGTTCCCTTCGTAGCCCGGCAGGACCAGGCGCATCGGGTAGCCGTTGCCGAGTCGCACCGGCTCGCCGTTCTGTGCGTAGGCGATGATGGCATCGTCGAGCATTTTCGCGATGGGAATGCTCCGCGACAGCACCGCCGCGTCTCCGCCTTCGGCCAGCACCCACGTGCCGGCCGCCTGCGCGCCCACCTCTCGCAGCAGGTCGGCGACGCGAACACCGGTCCACTCCGAGCAGCTCGTCATGCCGTCCACGTCCTGCGGCGTCATCTGCGGCTTTGGTGCGCGATACGCAGCGCGGCCGTTGCCGGAACACTCGATGAAATACGTGCGCGTGACTGAAGGAAAGCGCCGCAGTTCGTCGAGGTTGAGTGTGAGCGGATGATCCACCAGGCCGTGAATGAGCAGCTCGTGCTTCGCTGGATCGATCACCGCCATGCCGTTGTGGTGCCGTTGGAAGTGCAGGTCGGCTGGGGTGATGGAGCCGGACAGATATTGCAGCGGGGTGCTCGTCGTCCCCGTCACCACGTTGACTGGCAGGAGCGACGGATTCTCGAACGGCGACCGTGGCCCCAACGCAACGCTGGGTAGACCTGGCACCTTGGTCGCATCGAGCGGTGCTGATGGTGCAGCCGCCGCAGCTGGCGCAACCACCGCCTGGGGCGGCGCGGCCACTGCGGCCTTGACGGGCGACTGCGTGAACTTTCGAACAACAGGCGCGCCGATCGCGACACCCGCGAACAATCCGACCGATCGCACCATGGCGCGGCGCGTCATGTCGGATGGCGCGATTGGATCAGGCGGAAGCGGTTCGCTGGGAGGCGCGGGATTTTCCATGGACATGAGCCAGTGGATTGAGGTCACACACGGTGTCGTGTCATCCAGAGTCGCAGGCGAAGGATCCGGCCCGGACCAAGATCCTTCGCTGCGCTCCGGACGATCATCGTGCGCGCATAGAATACGCGCGTGTCGCGACGCGCGACAGGTCGTCCATGCATACATGCCGTCATCACGGTAGACTCTTGCACATGTCAGCCCAGGCGAATGCGGACCAGCCACTGGTTTCGGTCATCGATACCGTCCGTGGAATTCCGATTCACGCACGCGTGTCGGTGCCCGCAATCGCGGACGCGAGCATGCCGCTCGTGTTCGTGCATGGCCTTGGCGTATCCGTGCGCTACATGGAGCCGACGATGTCCAGACTCGGGCGTGCCCATCATGTGGCCGGGCTCGACTTGCCGGGCTTCGGCCGCAGTGGCAACCCGCCACATGTTCTGGATCTGGAGGAGTTGAGTACCGCGCTCGCCGATTGGCTCGACGTGCGACGCATCGGTCCGGCCATCTTCGTCGGAAACTCGTACGGCTGTCAGGTCATTGTCGATCTCGTGTTCCGCGAGCCATCGCGCGCCATCGGCCTCGTGTTGAATGCGCCGACGATGGATCCCGTGCGCCGGTCGCTGTTCGGCGTGGGTATTCGCGTCCTGGCTGACGTGGCCTTCGAACCATGGGCGCTCGCCGCCGTGGTCGGCCGCGACTACCTCCGCGCCGGACCGCGTCGCATCTTCACCACGCTTCAGTACGCGCTCGACGACCAGATCGAGGCCAAGCTCGCGCACCTCGTCGCGCCCACCGTGGTGGTGGCCGGCGCGCGCGATCCGGTCGTGAGCGTCGAATGGGCGCGCGAAGCGGCTCGGCTCGTGGGCATCTCGACGCGGTCAGCCCCTGGTGCGACACTTCACGTTCTCCCGAATGGCGCGCACGCCCTGCCATTTGACGACGCCGCCAACTTCGCCACGCTCATCGATGCCTTCGTCGAGCGTGTGCGCGCCTCGCGACAACCACGATGAATCATCGGCTCAAGTCCATCCTCGGCGGTTCCGTCGGCAATCTCGTCGAGTGGTACGACTGGTACGTCTACTCCGCGTTCTCGCTGTACTTCGCCAAGGTGTTCTTTCCGCCGGCGAGCCAGA
>JBDUCM010000255.1:0-5531 GCA_040003455.1 bacterium | reverse complement strand
GGCGTACGAGATGACGCCGTTGAATCCGCCCAGGCGGAATGCCTTCACCGGCACGGCGGCGCTTGTTCCGCTGGCGAGTGTTACGGCATCCACCTCGGACGTGAGGATGAAGCTCGGCGCCGCGACGGTAATGGACAGCGTGAGTTCCGCATCCGGCACGCCGCCGCCGGTCGCGCGGACCAATACGTCGTATGTGCCCGGTATTGCGTTGGCAATCGCGTTGAACGTGACGGACGAGCTGGACTCTGCGACCACCTCAGGATCGAACGACGCCGAGACGCCAGTTGGCAGGATCCCTACTGCGAGCCGAACAGGGCCGTTGAAGTTGCCGCGTGAGATGGTCAGCGATGTGCCTCCGCTTCCTCCCGCGGGCAGAGCCAGCGCCTGCGAACCGGGCATCACGCGGACAGAGGGCGACGGCCCCGTATTACCCGGAGACCCACAGCCCAGCACGAACGCGGCCAACGAAAGGATGGTGCTGGCGGAAAGGCGGCGACCCGGACTACTGTTGGCAGGCATGCACGAGGACGTTAGGAGCGTGGCGAGCGTGTCGCAGCGCGACCCCTTGTCAGCGAGCGCCGCCGTTTCAGCAGGCGGAACCTCGATGAAGCAGTTGGCGTCACATGCAGATGCCCGCGTGTCTTAAGCGAACGCCAGGCTGCACAAACAGCACCGTTACCGATGTGTCGTGACGCACATTGGTTGCGATGTCATTTATCTCACCTTCACCTTGATGGAACGCATGGCTCTCACAGTTGGACAACGAGCAGAGCGCAGCCTGTCTCTCACGTCGGCGCACGTCGCCACCTTCGCCGAGCTGACGGGCGACTACAACCCGCTGCACTTCGACGAGGCGTTCGCGGCAGGAACGAAGTTCGGCCGTCTCGTGGTGCAAGGTGGACTCACCACCGGCCTCCTGCACGCACTCGTCGCCATGGACATGCCGGGCCCCGGCACGGTGTTCCTGAGCCAGAACTGGAAGTTCACGGCCCCCGTTTACATCGGGGACACCATTACGGCGTCGGCCGAGGTGTTGAGCACCCACCCCACCAAGCCAGTCACGCAGCTCGCCATTCGTGTCACGCAGCAGACGGGGGACGTCGTGCTCGAGGGTGAGGCATGGTGCTACACGTTCGGATAAGGCGGGTAGAAGACGGCCGGCGCGCGAGCATCCGCACGCCGGCCTCTGTGCCTACCGAGCGGCGGCCGGCGTGTCTGCGGGGTTGATGTACGTCATTGCGAACGGGCCCAGCGCATGGACTTGCACAACGGTCTCTCCCTGCGCCACCGCGAAGTGCGCGCCATTCGCAGGCGCCGTCACGAAGCCGCCGGTACCGAGCGTTGTCATGGCCGTCGCGTCGAAGGTCGGACCCATGCCAACCTTGAACGTCCCGCTTACCACCGTCACGTTCTCGTCGGTGGGATGCGTGTGCGGCGGGATCTTGTAGCCGTCGGGAAGACGCAAGCGCACCGTGAACAGCGCGGTGCCGCCGGGATTGCCCTGCAGTACCGCCATCTGGGCGCCGGCCGGAAAAATTGCCGGAGCGGGGCCCCAGTTGAGTACTTGTTCGGGCGCGGCTTGCGTGGGAGAAGAAGAGCACCCCGCGGCGAGCGCGAGTGTGATCAGGAATGTCGCTGAAGGTACGAACCGCATGTCGATGATCTCCATCAGTGGCGTGCAGAAATGGCCGGCCAGCATCGCCGGGGGTATACGTACATCACAGGATATCGAGCACCACCAGCCGTAACTCCGTGGCAACTACGGGGATTTTCAACTCGCCCACGGGGAACGCGGTGACACTTTGTCGGTCGGCGGGCCGGAGCAGACACGCGAAGGACCTCGTCGCGAGACGACGCCCTTCGCCGGCCACGCAACGAGTGCTACGTCCTTCTTGATTCCTTCTCGAGCAACTGTCGCGCCTCACCCATCATCTGTGCGATGATCTGTGCGGCAGGGCGAATGTCCTTGATGAACTTCACACCATCGCCCGCCGGTAGCCCCATCTCCTCGAAGTCACCGACCGTATCGGGCGTGGGCACGATCACGCTGAACTTCGGCATTTCGTAAGGCTGCTTCAGTGTGAGCGGAAAGAGCAGGGTCTTGCCGATGGTCGCCGGCGGTGGAGGCGGAACTGGAATGGTTCCCTCGCGCCCGCCGAACTCGTTCACGATACGATTCTTCAGCACACGATACTTGTGGTTCGGATACTCGGGCCCGAACATCGTCGTGGTCAACGTCGAATTCTCACCCGCCGCCACAATGCGCCGCTTGTACTCGGCGTTGGCGTACGCCTCGGTGGACGCGACCAGTCGGGTTCCCACCCACACGCCGTCCGCGCCCGCCGACAGCGCGTTGAATACCCCTTCGCCATTCGCGATGCCGCCGGCAGCCAACACCAGGACGGGATGCACCGCCTTGATGATCTGAGGCAGCAGCGTACGTTGCGGCGTCGTGCTGTTGTTGTGGCCACCTGCCTCCGCACCCTGCGCGATGATGGCATCGATTCCGATGGACGCGGCTTCGACCGCCTGCTTCACCGAACTCGCTTGCTGCCAGACTTTTGCACCGGCGGCGTGCAGCTTGTCCACAAAGGCCTTGGGCGGCACGTTCAGGTGAAACACCACGAGCTTCACCTGCTCGGCGATGCACACGTCGATATGCGCATCCGTCGTGAGTGGCCCGAACGCCGACTCGTCGATGATGAAGTCAACGCCGAACGGCTTGGACGTCAACGCCTTGATTTGCTGAATGAGTAGCTGCGTGCCTGGCGGCGGTTCGATGGCGTTGCCGAGGACGCCGAGCCCGCCGGCATTCGAGACGGCGGCAACGAGCGCCGGAACAGCGATGAATCCCATGCCCGCCCCAACGAACGGCACATCGATACCGTACTCGCGGGTCAGGCGCGTATCGAGGCTCGGCCTTGTATGGCCGTCGTCCGAGCCACCCTTGTCCGGGTTCGCGAGCGGTGGCGCGAATGTGGTTCCGGCAAGGCGATCGGGGCGGCACGCTGCCAACGCGAGCACGCCTACAGCAAGTGCTGCGGAGCGCAGAAACTCACGACGTTGGGAGGCCGGCGCCGACATTGAAGTCTCATCGGCAGGCCGCGCGCGAGTCTGCGGATACGTTGAGGCACCCGTGTCGCGTCGTATCGGGTCCTGCTGGCCAGCGTTTTCGCCCGGCTCGGGAGAGGCCGGATTCGGTTCCTTCATCATTGCTCCTGTCGTAATTCAGCTGAGATCCAGCGCACGGTTCAACGACCGGCCGCCGGTGGGAGGGTGCGTTGCCGCACGACACTCCGTTGCCGGATGGATTTCTGTTTCCATGTGGACGTCATGTAAATCGCCATTCGATCATGAATTCGGACATGTGCGCGCCGCGCAATAGGGTGAAGCGGCGGCATCTGATGCAGCCTGCCCACAAAATGACATGCCGTGACAAGTCGACCCAACATCGGCGTTGCGTTCGCGCAGCGTCCAACCGGAAGGCTGTGATATTGACAAGGCTCGGCCCGGTTGGAGGAGTGGTCCTTGGCGTGAGAAGTGACTTGTTGCTATCACCGCTGACGTGACTAGCTTTCCATGGTAGAGGGGCATCGGAGAATGCTCCTCGGACAATTGAAGGGTCTGGGTCCGGCACTGTCCGGGCCCATTTTTATTGGTGTCTGCGTCCGCTCTTTCGCTTCTCCTGTGCGAACGCCACCAATGCGCGACGACGGCGTCGCTGTGGAGAGTCGATGGATACCGCACTTGATGGAGCGAAGGACAGCGATTGGCGCGCGATTGTGTCGCGCTACCAGCCTTCGAACACGGCTCGGGCCGTGACGCAGATCGTTACGACGCTGATCCCGCTCGCGACGGCCTTCTATCTGATGTATCGCTCACTCGCGCTCCCGTACTGGATCACGCTGGTACTCGCGATCCCCACGGGCGGCTTGCTGGTGCGAACCTTCATCATCATGCACGATTGCGCGCACGGATCGTTCCTGGCATCGCGCCGCGCCAACGCCATCATCGGCTGGATTACCGGGTTGATCACGATGACGCCGTTCGGCCAATGGCGTCGCGATCACTCGCTGCACCACGCGTCGTCTGGAGATCTCAATCGTCGGGGCCACGGCGACATCGACACCATGACGGTGCGCGAATACACGGCACTCCCTCGCGGTGCGCGATTGCGGTATCGGGCGATGCGCAATCCGTTCGTGTTGTTCGTGGTCGGGCCCCTCCACTTCCTGCTCAGCAATCGCATTCCTCCGCGCGGCGCCGATGCGGCGAGCCGGCGAGACCGCGCCAGTGTGTGGGCCGCCAACGCCGGCATCGCCACGCTCTTCGCCGCAGCGTCACTCTGGATTGGCTGGAGTGCCGTACTGCTCGTGTACCTCCCGCCCATATACCTCGCGGCGGCCACGGGTATCTGGTTGTTCTACGTCCAGCATCAATTCGAGGGGACGTATTGGAAGCAGCATGCGGATTGGGACTACGCCACCGCGGCAATTCGCGGAAGCTCGTACCTGCGACTCCCGATGGTACTGCGATGGTTCACCGGCAACATCGGAGTGCACCATGTGCATCACCTGGGGCCGCGCATTCCCAACTACGCGCTCACGCGTTGCCATGATGAGAACGCGCTCTTCCACGACGTCACCATTATCACACTCACGCAAAGCGTGCGCACCCTGAGACTCACGCTGTGGGATGAGGCGCGCGAACGATTGGTCGGCTTCAAGGACGCACGTATCCCAAGGAAGTAGACCTGGTTGATGCGGCATCGCCTGCGCATCGCCTGTAGGGCGCCAGCATTCGCCGGCGGATGCGTCAACGCCCCGTGCACACCATCGGCGTGAATCTCGCCTCAGGCCCGAAATGAAGTAGCAGCCCGACCTGGAGCCGAGTGGCGTGGAGGTAGTTGTAGAGCTGCCGTGAGGCGCTGGAGTGAAGGTTGAAGGTGGACTTCACTTCGATGACGAGCCTTCCATCCACAACCATATCGAGCCGTTGCCGCCCAAC
This sequence comes from bacterium, assembly GCA_040003455.1. Taxonomy (GTDB): domain Bacteria; phylum Gemmatimonadota; class Gemmatimonadetes; order Gemmatimonadales; family Gemmatimonadaceae; genus AG11. The sequence goes on along the minus strand of JBDUCM010000255.1, from coordinate 524 downwards.
ATCCTTGGTCTTGTACGTCACGCGCACTCTGACCTCGCGCTCCACGTCGTGTCCCCGCATGCGGAGCTCCTCCTCCAGGGCCGCGACATAGATCCGCTCGAGGAAGCCATAGCCAAGCGCGTTATACACCTCGAAGAACGCCCCAATCGCTGACTTGGTGAGCGCCTCTTCCATCAACTCGGGCCGTGTCATGCGCCAAGCTCGCGAGGTGCGTATCGAGCGGCGTCACCATTTGGGCGCGCTCCGTGTCGTATTTGGAGTTCCAGAATTCCAGAAGTCGAATCGCCACGCCGTCATCCCGACAATGGCCGCGATCCCGGACTTCCGCGCACGGTCGCCGCATACCGCACAGCCATCCCCGACAATGGGCGCTGATACCGGAATCATCGACGCGCGGTCGTCTGCTGCGCCCACGCACAATTCGAGTGGTGGAATCCAGGAAATCAATTCGACAAAGCTTTGATTCCAGGATTCCAAAAATTCCAGAATTCGAATACCATACTGCAATCCGACAATCGCCACGA
>JBDUCM010000254.1:0-5677 GCA_040003455.1 bacterium | reverse complement strand
TCACGGCAGACATCACGGCAGACATCACAGAGGTGGCCGCATGAGACGCGTCACGCTGCTCAGGATCGCCATTCAGAGCATCCTCAAGAACAAGATGCGCACCCTGCTCACCATGCTCGGCATTGTGATCGGCGTTGGCGCGGTAATCGTCATGGTGGCCATCGGCAACGGTGCCCAGTCGCAGATCCAGAATCAGATCAAGAACCTGGGCACCAACCTCATCGTGGTTACCGCCGGCGCATCCAACGCCGGTGGCGCCAGCCAGGGCGCGCAGTCGTTCAATCGCCTCACCGTTGCGGACGTGGAAAAGATCAAGGGCCAGGCCACGCTGCTCTCAGCCATTTCGCCGGTGATCGTCACGCGCACGCAGATCGTTGGCAACAACAAGAACTGGCGTTCCGAAGTGAATGGCGTGTCCACCGATTACCTCACCATTCGCGACTGGGGCGTGACGAGTGGCGCCCTCTTCTCCGACGACGACGTCCGCGCCAAACGCCAGGTCGTTGTCCTCGGCGCTACTGTCGCGAAGAATCTGTTTGCCGATGCCGATCCCGTTGGCTCCGACATTCGTTTGGGTCGTTCGCCATTCACTGTGGTGGGGGTACTGGCGCCAAAGGGCCAGACCGCAAACGGCTCCGACCAGGACGACGTGGTGCTCGTACCGTACACCACGGCGCAGTCGCGGTTGAGCGGCTTCTCGTTCCTTGGTCAAATCCTCGCGAGTGCGTCGTCGCCGGACCAGTTGGCGGCCGCACAGAACGAGATCCGGGACATCATGCGCGACGCACATGGCATCATGTCCGGCGCCACCGATGATTTCACCGTGCGCGACCAGACCGCCATCGCACAAGCAGCCACGAGCACCAGCTCCGTCATGACGTCGCTCCTCGCCGCCATTGCGTCGGTCTCGTTGGTGGTGGGCGGTATCGGCATCATGAACATCATGCTGGTGTCGGTCACGGAGCGCACGCGTGAAATCGGCATTCGCATGGCCATCGGCGCGCGTGGCGGCGACGTCCTCACGCAATTCCTCGTGGAAAGCGTGGTGATGTGCCTCATCGGCGGTGTCGTTGGTCTCGGCGCCGGCGTTGGTGGTGCGGCGCTGGTGGGTCACTTCACCGGCTGGCAGGTCGCGACCCCTGCGTCGGCGGTGCTGCTCGCCATTGGCTTCAGTGCCGCCGTTGGAATCTTCTTCGGCTACTACCCCGCACGCAAAGCGGCGTCGCTGGATCCCATCCAGGCGCTCCGGTTCGAATAGTACGCACAGCAATTTCTCAGGAGCTCGCCATGTTCACCACACAATCGACACTCTCGCGCGTGCGGTCCACCGCGCTGGCCTTTCTGCTCGGCGGCATCACCCTCGCGCCGGCGCTCGGCGCTCAGGACACGTGGTCGTCCAGCACACCTGCGGCCGGGAAGCCCATCACCTTCGACGAGGCGATCACGATCGCGCTCAAGCAGAACACGACGCTCAAGCAGTCCGCGAACGCCGCGGCACTGAGTGCCACGCAGGTCACGTCGCGGAAGAACCAATTCCTTCCGTCGCTGTCGGTGTCCACGAGCAGTTCGCAATCGCTCGGCCGCACCTTCAGTCAATCCGAAGGCACGATCGTCAACCAGACCACCCAGAACCTGAACCTCGGGTTGTCCTCGTCGGTAACGGTCTTCGATGGCTTCCAGAACGTGTCGGCATTGCGGGAGGCACAAGCCAATGCCGCCGCGAGCGTGAGCGAGCTGTCGCGCGCCAGGCAGACCACGGTGTTCACCGTAGCGTCCGACTTCCTGTCACTCGTCACCGGACAGGAGCAACTTGGCGTGCAGCGCGCGAATCTCGCCGCACAGGAGGCGCAAGAGGCACAGGTGCAGAAGCTGGTCACCGCGAAGGCGCGTCCCATCTCTGATCTCTATCAGCAGCAAGCCACCACGGCGGCGGCGCGCTCCAGTGTATTGAGTGCCGAGCGTGAGGTGGAACTTGGAAAGATTGCGTTGATCCAGGTGCTTCAACTCGACGCGCGTGCGACGTACGACTTCGTGGCACCAACAGTGAAGGCGACCACTGCGACGGCGCAGGCCTTCCAGCTCGATACGTTGCTCGATCGTGCGTTCGCGAATCGTGCTGATTTGGCGGCGCAGTCATCGCGCGTGAGTGCGGCGCAGCAGGCAGTAACGGGCGCGAGTGGTGCACGACTGCCCACCGTGTCGGTGAGCGCGGGTTACAACACCGGGTACAGCTCGGCCACTGACCTCAGTATCGGCGAGCAGTTCAACCAACGGCGCGGCGGCTCGGTGAGCGTTGGCGTGTCGGTGCCGCTCTTTGATCGCGGCTCGTCGAGTGTCGCCACGCAGCAGGCAAGGATCGAGGCGGACAATGCGCATCTCGCACTGGACAACCAGCGCCAGACGGTGGCGCTTGAAGTGCGGCGCGCGTATCTCGACTTCCAGTCGGCGCAGCAGCAACTCACACTGGCCGCAGCGCAGCAGAAGGCGGCGGACCTTGCGGTGAGTGCCACGCAGCAGCGGTACCAAGTAGGCACATCAACGTTGCTGGAGCTCACGCTTGCCCGTGCGCAGCAAACGCAGGCCGCGAGCGCAGTTGTCAGTGCGAAGTTCACGCTGGCGTTCCAGCAGGCGTTAATGGCGTACTACACAGGAGATCTTGAGCCGGGGCGGGTGGTGTTGGGAGAGTAGGACTTTCCGGGTGCGGCGGATCCGTGCGGCGGATCCGTGCGGCGGCGGGCGCACGGCGTGGGCGTGAGGGGTGCAGCGGGGGTGAGGCGTACGGCGTGTCCGTGCAGCGGCGGGCGGGCGGCGTGGGCGTGAGGGGTGCGGCGGGGGTGAGGCGTGAGGCGTACGGCGTGTCCGTGCAGCGACGGGCGTGCAGCGTGGGTGTGAGGGGGACGGAGGACACCGACGCTGGACTTGTGAACGGGGTTGCTGTCAATTCAATGTCCGAGCGGTGTTGCCGGGACAAGGAGTGGACCGCAATGAGAATCCTGTTTCCAGCGTTTGCGCTGACGGTGCTCGCCACGTTGATGGCCGAGAGTGCGCACGGGCAGCGCGCTGTCGATAGCGCCGTGCGGCCGGTGTCTGCCTCCGCGCTGCCGGATAGCGTCGTCGCGGCCCGATGCGGGGCTGAAGCGCCGTTCCGCCGTGAGGGTGTTCTATATGGAAGGGCACGTGACGAAGGCGGGCGGCCGCTGCCGGATGTGGCCGTCACGGTCACCTGGCGCACGGATCCCGAGGACACTCGCACAACCGTGGCAACACTGGGTGCCCTTTCCAACGACGATGGCATCTGGCTCGTGTGTGCTGTTCCGCTCCGCACCGTCGTGGTGCGTGCCACTGCCGAGCAGGGCATTGATGAAGTGCTCGCGGTGCTGGATGATGACCATCGCGCGGACCTGGTAGACCTCTTGTTGGCGCGCCCGTTGTCGTCACTCCCGCAAGGCAGTCGCGCCAATGGTGCGGTGGTGGTGGTGTCTGCTGTGGATCGTCTCGGCGCGATGCTTTCGAATGTGAACCTCGAGGTACAGTCGGCGCGCGGGACCGTGTACACCGCAGTTACCAACAGCGATGGCCGCGCCCTCATTCCCGCGGTGGAGCCTGGCCGCGTGATCGTGCGGACGCGCGCGATGGGATATCAGCCGGGCGAGGTGGCGGTGACCGTGGACGTGGGGCGGAATACGGTACCGCTGTTGCTCGACAAGACCATCGTGCCTGTACTCGCCGGCGTCCACGTGGTGGGTGATCGCGTGGTGCTCGCGCGTCACGAGGATTTCGAGCAGCGGCGGCGTTTGCATCTGGCGACGACCACGATCACCGCCGACGAGATCCACCTGCGCAACCCTGCCGACACCTGGCAGATGCTCACCAACGTGCCGTCCATGCGCGTGGCATCCATCGGCTATGGCGTCTTCGCGCAGTCGAGCCGAGGCATGCGGGCGGTGCCCAAGAAGAACGGTGGCGTCGAAATGGTGCCGTGTTTTTATCGGCTGATGATCGATGGCCTCGCGCGTCCTGACGCCATGCCCGACCTGAACGATCTCCCGCGGCCGTCGGAGATTCACGGCATCGAGATCTTTGCCGGTCCGGCGATGATTCCACCGCAGTACAACAGCACCCTGGGCGGGAGTGGCGACTCGGGCAATAACATCTGTGGGTTGATCGCGATCTGGACGAAGTGATCGTGCCACGCCCGAACGAGTCGGGCCGTGCCGCACTTCGTCCATCGCAACGCCGCTACCTCACGCCATTTCTTCGGCGAACACGGTTTCGGGCCAGCGGTTTCGCCTGACCGGCTGCACTCCTGGTTCCACGACCGGGGTGCGCACGCGCTCCCGGTCCCGGTCGCGGTGGTCGTCGTATCCATGGCCCACGGCTCGCATGAAGTCAGCCCAGACTTTCACGCGTTCCGGATACGCATCAAGGCATGCGCCCAGCCACTGCGAGACCTTGGCGATGTCTGGTTGCGGCGACTTGAAGAGCGCATACCAGCCGTGGGGCAACGCCGGGGTGAGCGTCTGAAGACTGAGTAGCGCGCTCGATCCGTGGGCGCACGCCTCGCTGATGTGCGTCAGTTCGCGGGCGATGGCGCGGGCGGCATCATGTGGCGTGAATTCGGCTCGAAAGGGCAGCGTCTCCCACGCCCGCACTACCGAGAGCCACCACGCCGCGCGTGATTCGGCGAATGTCGCCGCAGCCGAGGTGCTGCCGAGGCGGTGTACGGCATGTTCCACGTGGGCTGCGTTGCGGGCGATGGCGCAACTCGCGTCGTCGTCATCCCCAAACTCTCGATTTGCCCACTCGGTGATTTGATCGAACAACCGATGGAACGGTTCGGCCTTGCCATGATCGTACTTCATCAGCGACGCATGATGCGAGTCAATTTGGTAGTGAGCCTGCGGCGCTCACTGGTAGGTGCCGCGCGGCCGTTTGACGCCGATCGTCACCATGAATTCTGTTCATCCTGCGCGTGCATTTCCGTCCTGACGCCCGGGGGATGCAAGTTTCTCGCCTCTGGTTGAAAAGTGTGACGCAGCACACGCTTTCAACGCGACCTCAACCGTATCAGGCCCTCATTTTGTCCATGAATTTGGTTGCCAGCCCCGACCGTTGGAGCGATGGCGGCCTTGGCCTGGAGCCGTACAGTCCCGAAATATCCGTGTTGGACGCCTCACGTAGCGTGTTGGACGACTCACGCAGCGTGTTGCCCGCCTCGCGCAGCGTCCGGTTTGCCTTGCCCGGCGTGTTGGTTGTTCTGCTCAGTGCCTGGCTCAACTCGCGAAGCGTGTAGCCCGTCACAAACCGACGTGTAGGCGCTTTGTCCGGCGTATGACTTGGCTCGCCCACTGTGGAGTCCGGTCGAGCCACTGTGTCGTTCAGCTCGTCCACCGTACGGCGCGCCCTTGCCATTGTATGACGCAACTCACGCCGTGTGTTGGCCGTTCCGTGCAACGTTCGCTTCGCATGGCCGATGTGTAGCCGACGCACGCACGGCGTAATGCTCGGCCCATCCAGCGTGTTGTCCGCAGTGGCCAGCGTATGGGACGAGTTGGCCGGCGTTTCGTTCGCCTTGATCATTGTGTAGCTCGCACTGGTCACTCCAAGGCAGACATTCGCCAGTCCAAGGCAGACATTCGCCAGTCCAAGGCAGACATTCGCCAGTCCAAGGCAGACA
>JBDUCM010000022.1:0-53348 GCA_040003455.1 bacterium | reverse complement strand
TGATGACCGTGCAGGGCGAAGTGGAGACCCCCATCGCGATGCTGGCGCAGAAGGCCCGCGCCATCGGGATCCATCTCATCCTCGCCACGCAGCGTCCGTCTGTGAATGTCATCACCGGCCTGATCAAGGCAAATTTTCCGAGCCGCATTGCCTTCCGCGTTGCCGGCCAGGTGGACAGCCGCACCATCATCGATGGAGCTGGCGCCGAGATGCTCCTCGGTAATGGTGACATGTTGTTCATTCCTCCGGGAAAGAGCGAGGCAAGCCGGCTCCAGGGCGCTTATCTCTCCAGTGAAGAGACTGAAAAACTCATGGGCTGGTATGAGGCCCAGCGCGATCGGCGCCGCGCGGAACTCGCGCAGGCGGGCCTGGTGTACGAAGCGGAGATGACGCCGGACGAGCCCGACATTCTGGAAACCGTGCGCACGCGCGAGGCTGAGGCGCGTGCGGCGCTCGAGGGCGGCGGAGACGATGGTGCGCCCTCGGAAGGCACGCGCGATCCATTGTTTCGTGAAGCGGCGGAGTTGTGCATCCAGAACCAGAGCGGCTCTACCTCGCTCCTGCAGCGACGACTGGGTATCGGGTATGGCCGCGCGGCTCGCGTCATCGATCAGTTGGCGGATGCCGGAATCCTTGACCCGAAGAGCGGGCCCAAGGGCCGAGAGGTGCGTGTTGGGCTCGAGGATCTGGATCGGATCTGTGGATCGCGTGAATAGCGTGATTGGTGCGACCAGGCTTCTCCCGCGAGCGCCGGTGTGAGTCTGCTCCTGCTGTCCGTCATCGTTCTTTGCGTGTCGTCGGTCGCCGGCGCGCAGGTTCCTGTTCTCACGCCCGCCGAGAGCCTGGCGACGTTTGAGCGCCCAAATGGAGCGCTCCTTCGTCCAGGCACCCTCAGGTATCAACTCTCACTGCGCAAGCCAAACGGCGAGGCCGTTTCGCTCGGAACGCGTACAGTGGTGGTATCAGATTCGTCGCTCGGCGGTGCGCCTGGATGGCTCATCGCGGAGTCGCGCGCAGGGACGGCCGTGCCCACGACGGACTCGGTGTATCTGGCGCGAGGGGATCTGTGGCCGGCGCGTTGGAGTGCGACGATTGGACGCGCGCAACTTGGCGCGTCGTTCACCCGCGACTCGATGTTCGGCGCCGTGCAGGGCTATCAAGGTCGCACGTCATTCGCGCTTCCGGTCAACGCAGGTTCGTTGCTCAGTGCCGGCATGGTGGAGCGACTGGTGGAATTGCTGCCGTTGCAGGTCGGATATCGAACGGCGGCGACACTCATCCTCGTTGACGGCGCCGCACCGCACGCTGTTGCGGCAGAACTTGTCGTCGATCGTGAGGAGCGGATAGACGTCGCTGGGGGCGCCACGGAATGCTGGGTACTGGCGGTCCGAGCGGGCGCCCTCGAGGAGCGCTTGTGGGTCAGCAAGCAAGGTGCACGCGTTGTACGCACCGAGCAGGCGACAGCAACGGGACTGGTGATCTCTGTGCTGTTGCCGTAGGTCGTGCGGTGAATTGATGCCTCGTGCGCGCCGGCGGTGCTGGTCACCGTCGGCGTTCGTGTATTCTGTGCCCATGTCAGCGGCCAGGCAGGCATTCGGCGAGCTCGGAGAGCGAATAGCGGAGCGGTGGCTCCGGGGGCGGGGGTGGCGTGTGATGAACCGTCGTTTCCGGAGTGGTCACCGGGACATTGATCTCGTGGTGGTGCAATCGGGGTTGGTGGCGTTTGTCGAGGTCAAGGCGAGGCGGGGGGCCCTGTTTGGAGATCCAGTAGAGGCTGTCAACTGGCGGAAACAGAAGGAGTTAGGCCGCTCAGCCCGAGTGTGGATTGCCCGACATGGGCGTAGCGGGGAGGCGTATCGCTTCGATGTGATTGGCGTGCTGGTCAGTGGATCCAGTGTGCGGGTGCGTCACGTGGAAGGTGCGTTCACGTTACACCTTTCGGCTTGATTTCGGGTGACGTGCTTCGTATTCTATTCGGGTATCGGAGAAGCGGGATTTCCGGTACGCTTATGCCCGCGTGGGCCAGAGGAATCCACGACAAACGAGAGGCTGTGTACAGAATGGCGGTGTCCACGATAGCAGAAGACAAGAAGAAGGCGTTGAACCTTGCCATCGCTCAAATCGAAAAGAGCTGCGGCAAGGGATCCATCATGCGGATGGATGCGAAAGAAAAGGTTCGCATCGAGGCGGTGCCCACAGGTGCGATCAATCTGGACGCGGCCATTGGCGTGGGTGGAATTCCTCGAGGACGCGTCACGGAGATTTACGGACCGGAGTCGAGTGGCAAAACCACGTTGTGTCTGCATGTCGTCGCGAATGCGCAGCGCATGGGTGGTGTCGCGGCGTTCATCGATGCGGAACACGCGCTGGATACCGAGTACGCGCGAAAGCTTGGTGTGGACGTCGAGGCGTTATTGATCTCCCAGCCGGACACGGGCGAGCAGGCGCTCGAGATCTGCGAGATTCTCGTGCGCTCGGGCGCAGTGGATATCGTGGTCATCGACTCCGTGGCGGCGCTCGTGCCCAAAGCGGAAATCGAAGGCGACATGGGCGAGTCGCACATGGGACTTCAGGCACGCTTGATGAGTCAGGCGCTGCGGAAGCTCACCGGTTCAATCGCCCGGTCCAAGACGATCGTGATCTTCATCAATCAGTTGCGCGAAAAGATCGGAGTCATGTTCGGCAATCCCGAGACGACCACGGGTGGAAAGGCGCTCAAGTTCTACGCGTCGGTTCGTCTTGATATTCGCCGCATCGGCCCGGTCAAGGAAAAGGAGGAAGTGGTCGGGTCGCACGTCCGGGTGAAGGTGGTCAAGAACAAGGTCGCGCCGCCGTTCAAGCAGGCCGAATTCGACATCATGTACGCGGAAGGGATCAGCCATACCTCCCTGCTGGTGGACATCGGGGCGGAGTCGGGGATCATTGAAAAGTCGGGTGCCTGGTATAGTTACAATGGCCAGAAAATCGGCCAGGGCCGGGAAAACGCGAAGATGTACCTCAAGGACAATCCGGTGATTCTTGCCGAGATCGAGGAAAAGGTGAAGGTTGTATTGGGAATTGGGGTGGATCAGCCAGGGGCGGCGCCGGACGTCGACGACGCCGAGTAAGCGAACAGGACCGCTAGGGACGGCCCCCGGGCTGGCATCGCAAATGCGACTCGGGGATTTCCCAAAACTCGCGGAACAGCGCGGCGGTTTTGGTGGTATGTTGGGTACATAAGGAGCCGAGGAGTCGCTCTCTGGAATCGATGGGGCCCGGAATCCCCACCGTGACAGGGAACGCTCCTCGGTTTCTTATTTTCATCTAGCAAGTGCTTATGGCACATCATGTTACGCGCCATATATAATCCCCATTCTACTACTTATCAACATTTGTGATACGGAGTCGCGTCTGTGATATCGGGACTTATCCCCATCGCTCGCGATAATTGAATGTCTGTGATATCGGCTATCGTCGCCGCCAATCGGCACCCAGGACGATTCGACGTCCTCGTTGACGGAAGTTTCCTCGCACGGCTCTCCGTCGACGCGCTCGAACGACTGCATCTCGCCGTCGGACGCAGCGTTGACGGTATCGAAGAACGCATCGCCGGCGAGGCCGCGCAGCTCAAGGTTTACGATCGCGCGCTCAACATGCTCGCCTTCCGCGCGCGCTCGTCCACCGAGCTCGCGCGCGCACTCGTGCGAAAGGGCGAAGACAAGACCACCGTCGACCTGGCCATCGCCCGACTCCAACTTCAGGGGCTGCTCGACGACGCTGCATTCGCGCAGTCCTTCACGCGCGCCAAGGTACTCGGCGCCAATCAATCGAGACGACGCGTGCAGCAAGGTCTCGCGAAAAAAGGCGTCGCCCGCGACGTTACTGACGCCGCGATCTCCGCCGTGTTCGAAGAAGAAGGAGTGGACCAGCAGGCCCTCGTCGAACAGATCGCGCGCAAGAAGCTGCACTCACTCGCCAAGCTCGAACCTCTGGTGAGAAAGCGTCGCCTTTATGGATTCCTCGCCCGCCGCGGCTACGACGGCGAAGACATTCGCCGAGCGATGCTGGCCGTCGGCCAGGAACTCCGCGGCGCCGTTCACGAGGAGTCGTAGTGCGCGCTTCGGAGTAGGCCGGGCTGCGAGTCGTTCCGTGCACTCCCTCCGCCACGGGCAATGATCGTATATTGCCACCATGCGCGCATCTGAAATCCGTTCCCGGTTTCTCGACTATTTTTCCCGCCAGCAGCACATCGTCCGCCCGAGCGCGTCGCTCGTACCCGCCGATGATCCCACGCTGCTGTTCGTCAACGCGGGCATGGTCCCCTTCAAGAAGGTCTTCCTCGGGATGGAGGAGGCTCCTGACGGAAAGCGCCGCGCTACCACTGCCCAGAAGTGTGTGCGTGCCGGCGGCAAGCACAACGACCTCGAGCAAGTGGGCCATACGGCCCGGCACCACACGCTGTTCGAGATGCTGGGGAATTTCTCGTTTGGCGACTACTTCAAGCGCGACGCCATCCGCTTTGCCTGGGAACTGCTCACCAAGGATCTCGCCATCGACCCGGCGTTGTTGCGCGTGAGTGTGCATCACACGGACGACGAGGCGTTCGCGCTATGGCAGGAAATCGCGGGACTTCCGCCCGAGCGCATCTACCGACTTGGCGACAAGGACAATTTCTGGCAGATGGCGGATACGGGGCCGTGCGGGCCGTGCACCGAGATCTATGTGGATTTGGCGAAGGTCGCCACGGACTTTCGCTTTCCGGCCGGTGCAACGGGCGAGTGGACCGATCTCGCGCGGGCGGAATTCTCCCACGACGCATTTGTGGAAGGCGGCGAGGCCGGTCGATTTCTCGAGATCTGGAATCTCGTGTTCATGCAGTACGACCGGCAGGCGGACGGCACCCTTGTTCCGCTGCCCAAGCCCTCGGTGGATACGGGCGCAGGCCTCGAACGCATCGCGGCGGTGAAGCAAGGCGTCACCAACAATTTCCACACCGACCTGTTCGCGCCGCTGATCAAGACGGTCGAAGACACTGTCGGCTTCGAGTACTGGGGCCGCGAAAGCGACGAGCACCGGACGGGAGTTCGTATCGCGGGAGGCACGGGCGAGGCTGATGTCGTCCCCAACGCCGTGGACCCCGCGTCCTTCCGGGTGTTGGCGGATCACGCCCGCGCCGTTGCGTTCCTTCTCACGGACGGCGTGTTCCCGAGCAATGAGGGGCGCGGCTATGTGCTCCGGCGCATTCTTCGTCGGGCGGTACGCCACGCCTATCTGCTTGGGCGGCGCGAACCGACACTCGTGCACGTAGTGCAGTCCGTCATCGACTCCATGGGTGACGTCTATCCGGAGCTCCGGACCCGGGCCGAACACCTGATGCAGACTACGCGCGTTGAGGAGCAGGCCTTCCTCGCCACCATCGAAGGTGGCTTGTCGCGATTCGAGCAATTGGCGCCTGGCGACGCGATGCACAAAGGTTCAATCAGTGGGGAGGACGCGTTCCGCCTGTACGACACATTTGGCTTTCCGATCGATCTCACGGAGCTGATGGCGCACGAGCGCGGTTACACCGTGGACATCGCCGGCTTCGAGACCGCGCTGGACGAACAACGCACGCGGTCGAAGGACGAACGCAAATCACGCAAGCTTGGCGTGGAAGCGGATGCGTTGGGCGACCTCTCCGCATGGGACCGCCCGGCATCTGACGCGCCGGCCGACTCCGCGTTTGTTGGCTATGACAGCGTGGAAATTGAGACCACCGTTGCGGCGCTGCGGCGGTTGGGCGGCGATCGGGTGGCGATCCTCCTTCGCGAGTCGCCCTTCTACGCCGAATCGGGAGGCCAGCTTGCCGATGAGGGAGAGATCGTCGGTGACGGCTGGCGTGTGGATGTGGATGGTGTCCGCAAGATCGACGGCCGCTCGGCGGCCCTTGGTCGCCTGACCGGCAATTTCCATTGGAGCGCCGTTACGGCGCGGGTACCCAGCGATCGTCGCAAGGACACGGAGCGGAATCACACCGCCACGCACCTCATGCACTCGGCACTACGGCACGTGCTTGGCGACGCCGTCCATCAGGCGGGGTCGTTGGTGGCGCCGGACCGGCTCCGCTTCGATTTCACCCATCACGGACCCGTGAAAGGTGAGAAGCTGGCAGAGGTCGAAGCGATCGTGAATCGTGAGATCTGGCGCTCGATCCCCGTGTCGTGGACCGAAATGCCATACGCGGAGGCGCGTGCGACAGGTGCGATGGCGCTGTTCGGCGAGAAGTATGGGGACATCGTTCGTGTCGTCAGCGTTCCAGGCTTCTCGATGGAACTCTGCGGCGGAACCCATGTACGGAACACCAGTGAGATCGGCCTGTTCGTCATCCTGAGTGAGACCGGTGTGGCGAGTGGCGTTCGTCGAATCGAGGCGCTCACGGGCCCCGGTGCGTTCGCCCATCTCAAGAACAAGGAAAGCGTTTTGGTTCGCGTGGCGGAGCTGATCAAGACCCCCGTGGACGGCGTGGAGAAGCGTGCGCAGCAACTGCTCGACGAACGGCGCAGCATGGAAAAGAAACTGGACGAGGCAATGCGTGGCGGCGGGGACGGACTTCAGAAGCTGCTCGCCGCTGCTCAGCCCCTTGGGTCCAACGGCGCGCTGCTGGTCGTTGGTGAGGTGACGGTCGCCGATGCCAAGGCTCTTCAGGCCATGGGCGATGCACTCCGAGACCAGCTCAAGAGCGGCGTCGGCGTCCTCGCGGCACGGCTCGAAGACGGGAAGGGATCCATCCTCGCTGTGGTGAGCGACGACCTCCGTGAAGGTGGGCTTCGGGCAGATGCCATTGTCCGTGAGGTGGCGGCCGTCGCGGGGGGAAAGGGCGGGGGCAAGCCACACATGGCGCAAGCCGGTGTTCCCGACGCTTCGCGCCTGGCGGACGCGCTTGCCGAGGCGCCTCGTCTCATCTCGGCGCTGGTGGGTGCGTGACCATCGACGTATGGCTCGAAGCGCGCACTCCTCGCCCGCCAGCGGCGTTGCAAACGCGCATTCGAGCCGTGCTCGGCGACGCACTCTCGATCGAGGCCGATCAGGCACCGGAGATCTTCCTCGCGGCGGGGGAGCGCGTGGTTGCGGCGCTCCTTCGCAGCAACAGCACGTCCAGAGATTCCGCCCTCGACCTGCTCGCTGCCGACGCGCTCGTTACGTATGCATTCGAGGCGTCCAGTACTGCGCCGCATGAAATCGAGCGCCGTGCATCCGCGGCGATGACCCGCATCGCCGCCCTTGGAAACGTGACTCCCGCGGTAGGCGCCTCGCAGTGACGCACGCCTCCAGATCGCTCGCGCACCCGCCGATGCGATGATCGACCTGCACTCGCACCTTCTTCCCGGCGTAGACGACGGGTCGAAGTCCGTGGAAATGTCGCTTCCGGTTTTGGAGCGTTTCGTTGCGGACGGCGTCGAGTGCCTCGTGTTGACTCCCCACCTCAACGCCTCGGAGGCCGCGCACGCGCCCTACGAGCGCAACGCCGCGATTTTCGACGAGCTTCGTAGCGTGTCCCCCCAGTCGCTGGAACTGCGACTTGGCTGGGAGATCATGCTGGACGAACCAAACGTCGATCTCCGATCGCCGATGCTCTGCCTTGGCGGGTCGCGAGCCGTGCTGGTGGAATTCCCCCATATGAGCGTTCCGCTCGCCGCGGGCGACGAGTTGTACCGGATCCGGTGCTCGGGTGTCGTCCCACTGTTGGCGCACCCCGAACGCTACTGGGGCTGCACCGTGGAGCGCGTGGAAGAATGGCGGCGGGCTGGCGCGGTCATCCAGATGGATACGGCGGGGCTACTCGGCAGGAGTTCGGTGGGCAAGCTCTCGCGAGCCCTCGTGGAGCAGGGCCTTGTGGACCTCTTCTCCAGCGACAATCACGGCGACTCGCGCTCGTTGGCGACCGCGCGCGACTGGCTCACGGAAGTGTCCACTCCGGAGCATGCCGAATTGCTCACCCGCACCAATGCGCGGTGCCTGCTTGATGGCCTCCCCATCATGCCAGTACCCCCGCTGCCACGGACGAGTGGAATTTTCGGACGGCTTCGGGAACTGTTCCTTTCGCGCTGATGCCCCGCTCGCACTTTCCGGCGCAAGCCGAGACGCTACGCATGAACTCACCCAATCAATGACGTCGCCATTTACTTCGGCACTTCGGGACCTCGCCGCAACGGCATCACGGGTCGCTGACGAGCTCGGGCCAGACATGGAGCGGGCCCTCGCGATGGTCCAAGCCACCGTGGCTCGCGGCGGAACCCTGTTCTTCTGCGGCAACGGAGGGAGCGCCGCCGACGCCCAGCACATGGCAACCGAATATGTCGTGCGATACATGCGGAACCGGCGTGCGTATCCCGCCATCGCGCTCACGACAGATACGTCGCTGCTCACGGCTGCGGGCAACGACATCGGATTCGAGAACGTGTTTGCACGGCAGGTGGAAGCACTCGCGCGCGCGGGTGACTTGTTGATCATCCATTCTACAAGCGGGAACTCACCAAACGTGTTGCGCGCGGCCCAGGCGGCCCATGAAAAAGGTGTGGAGGTATTGGCGTTCAGCGCGCGGGACGGCGGTGCCCTCCGCGAAGCGGCAAACCACAGTGTGATCATTCCCACGTCCCGAACGGATCGCGCGCAGGAACTGCACCTGTGCATCGAGCACATCATCTGCGACATCGTGGAGCAAAGCCTGTGATCGATCTTCGTGGCAAGCGAGCCCTCGTCACCGGCGGATCGCGCGGCATCGGTGCCGCCACGGCGCGCCTCCTGGCGCGCGCCGGTGCCGATGTCATGATCGGATACCGATCGCGCTCCGCGGACGCCGAGGCCGTCGCGAATGAACTGCGCGCGTTCGGTGTGCGGGCATCCGCGCGCGCGGCCGATATTTCCACGCGCGCTGGGGCGGACTCGCTGGTCGCGGACACGGTGCAAGAGTTGGGAGGCCTCGACCTCTTCGTCGCCAATGCCGGCATCTGGCCAGCACAAGAGCGGGCCGTGTCGGACATGGACGACGCCCGCTGGTCGGTCACCATGCGCGAAAACGTCGACTCCATCTTCTACACCTGTCGCGCTGTCGCTCGCGTGATCAGCGACGGTGGACGGATGGTGCTCGTGTCCAGCACCGCCGGCCAGCGCGGCGAGGCGTTTCACGCCGATTATGGCGCGAGCAAGGGCGCCGTGATCTCGTTCACGAAATCACTTGCCGTGGAGTTGGCCTCGCGCGATGTGACGGTGAATTCCGTGGCGCCTGGTTGGGTGGATACCGAGATGGTTGCCGAACCGATGGCACAGGAAGGCAAGGCACGGATCAGCGCCGCCATTCCCCTGGGCC
This sequence comes from bacterium, assembly GCA_040003455.1. GTDB lineage: Bacteria > Gemmatimonadota > Gemmatimonadetes > Gemmatimonadales > Gemmatimonadaceae > AG11. The sequence goes on along the minus strand of JBDUCM010000022.1, from coordinate 44,023 downwards.
GTATCGCATCCGCCAACGACATCGCCGGTCCCATCGTCTTCCTCTGCTCGCCGCTTGCACGGCACATCACCGGCGAGATCCTCAATGTGAACGGTGGGAGCGTACTCTGCGGATGATCGTTCTCCTCTTTACTGGCGGCACGATCTCCATGAAGCACGACGCTGCCCTCGGCGGCGCGGTACCGTCACTCAGCGGCGGCGAGATCGTCGAAGCGACGCGCGGGCTCGCGGATGTTGCGGACGTCGAAGTCGACGAGTGGGGTATGTTCCCCGGACCGCACATGACAGTCGAACGCATGTGGGCGGTGCGCAATCGGATCAAGGAACACCTCGCGCGGCCGGAGGTGGCAGGGGTTGTGGTAACGCATGGCACGGATGCGTTGGAGGAGAGCGCATACATCGTGGCGCGTTCGCTTCCGCCCGACAAGCCCGTGGTGTTCACCGGCGCCATGCGGTCAGCAAGCTCGCTCGGCTGGGACGGTCCGGCCAATCTGCTCGACGCGGCGCGTGTTGCCGCGAGTCCCGCATCAGTGGGGAAGGGAACGCTCGTCTGCCTCGGCGAGCAGATACATAGTGGGCTTCAGGTCACGAAGACCCACACCGAAGCACGCGACGCATTCGAGAGCCCGAGCCTCGGCGCCCTGGGCGAAGTGGATGAAGGCGTTGTGATCTATCATCGCGCGCTGCTTGGCGTCCCCGCACCACTCGATCCCATCTTGCCCGTGGAACCGGTGGATATCGTGTCCGCGTGGGCGGGCGCCGATGCGCGGCTCCTGGACGCGTCGCGCGAGAGCGGCGCGAAGGCAGTGGTTGTCGCCGCAATGGGAAGGGGGAACGTGCCGCCCCTGATGTTCGAGGGGATCGTTCGGTGGGTTGAAAGCGGCCGGCCGGTGTTGATCACATCGCGCGCGATGCAAGGCCGTGTGGGCCCTACGTATGGCTACCCAGGCGGTGGTCGCCGCGTCCTGGAGGCGGGCGCCATCTTCGCGTACGGAAAGCGACCCGGCCAGGCGCGGATCGACACGATGCTGGCGCTGGGTCTCGGATACGGCCGCGCGGAGTTGGAAGGATTGTTCAACACCTTCGCGTAGAGGGAGGGGTTGACCTTCCGCTACCAGTGCCATACCTTCACATCACAATCGAAGTGTCCGTGGTATTTGCCGCCTATTGCAGCCACGTTAAATAATTGCTAAAACGCGAATGCCTGGCGGCTCGCCAGGCTTTTTTGTTTTTCGGTATTGCTGATTGCTGTAGTGCTGCCGACACTCTGTATCCTGATACGCTAGGTCACCACGCTTCCGCTCCCATGACTATGCACAGCATTCGAATGTCAATGCGCATGTCCATGACGACCGCTTTCCCCTCGGGAGAGACGGCTGGGCGACGGCGCGCACGCGCATAGTCGAAGAGCATCGCGAACACGCTGCTCGGCCCCGGTCCTCCTAGAGGACCGGGGCCTTTTCTTTTTCACGACGAGGACGCAGGGATGACGACCGTGGCCGAAGTAGTCGAAAGAAACGTGGAGCCCTGGCAGCAACGCGCCGTCGTGCGCGTTGCGCTTGCGGGGTGCGGAGTGGTCGGCAGCGCGTTGCTGCGCGAGTTCGTGTCGCGACGTGCCTCGCTTGCCGATCGACTCGGTGTGGAGCTCGTGTTGGCGAGCGTGCTCGTGCGCGATGTGGAGCGCCCACGCGATGCTGCATTCGATCGCGGACTCCTCACGGACGACGTCGACGAATTTCTCCGTGCCGACGCCGACGTGGTGATCGAGGCAATCGGCGGGCTCCACCCCGCGCATCGCATCGCGACGAGCACGCTCTCGCGCGGACGAAAGCTCGTCACAGCCAACAAGGCATTGCTGGCCCAGCACGGCAGCGCGTTGGTCGCGCTTGCGCGATGCAACAATACCACGCTCCGCTACGACGCGGCCGTTGGCGGTGGGGTGCCGATCCTGCGTCTCCTTGATGACGCCCTCGGCTCCGGTTCACCCACCCGCGTTCGCGGTATTCTCAACGGCACCGCCAACTATGTGCTCACGCGACTGGAAGGCGGTGCGACGTTCGAGGCAGCCCTCCATGACGCGCGCCACGCCGGATTCGCCGAAGCGGATGCGTCGCGCGATCTCGATGGGCGCGATGCGGCCGACAAGATCGCGCTCGTGGCGTGGACGACCTTCGGCGTTGCCCCCGAGGCCGTGGTCGTGCAGCGCCGCTCGCTCTGTCCGGATCCATCGCGTTACTCCAGTCTCGCCGCGCGGCTTGGCCTGACCATACGGCAGGTCGCCGACTGTGCGCTCGTGGACGGTGCGGTCGTTGCCACAGTCGAACCGCTGCTCGTGTCCAGTCACTCCGCGCTCGCGCGGACCAAGCACGAACAGAACTGGATCGAAGTGGATACCGGGTGGAATGCACCGCTCACGGCGTCCGGTCCCGGTGCCGGCGGTCTTCCCACAGCCAATTCGTTGCTCGCTGATCTCGTGGCAGCTGCCGGCGTGCCCGCGCGCCGGAGCAACCTCCAGGCAGCAATCGTCGATACGCGGCGGAGCAGTTGGGCCATCGAGATCGCAGGCGCTCCATCCCACCTGCACGCCGCCGTCCACTCGTGTGGCCTCGTCAGGACAGACGCACTGGCGGCCCACGCATGGACGCTCGTCCACGATGCCACGCGCGCCGAGATCGACGCCGCCCTTTCGGCACTCGACGCGAGCGGGACCGAGCCGATCGCTGTCAGAATCGACGGCGAAACGGTTTCCGTGCTGGCGTTGGAAGACGTCCTATGAGCACCGCGTTGTCACCCACCGCATCGCTCAACACGGCGTACGAAATCAACGGACCATGCGACGCCCCCGTGATTCTCACATTGGGCGGCATCTCTGCCGGAAAGCATGTCGTTCGCAATCATCACGACTCCACACCGGGCTGGTGGGAGTGCGTCGCGGGTCCCGGCAACCCGATCGATACAGAGACCTACCGGGTGCTTAGCGTGGAATTTCTTGACGGCGGCTGTCGTGAAGACGGGCGACCGGCCGAAATCGTGACGACGTACGATCAGGCGGTGTACATCATCGGACTGCTGGACGAATTGAACATTGAGCGCCTTCACGCGCTGATCGGCGCGTCGTACGGCGGCATGGTCGCACTCGTACTCGCCCAGCACTTTCCGGAACGTGTGGGCAGGTTGATCGTGATCAGCGCAGCGCACGACTCGCATCCCATGGCCACAGGCCTCCGCGCTGTCCAGCGCCGCGTCGTGGAGTTGGGATTGGAGACCGGCCGCGCGAACGAAGGGATGGCCCTGGGGCGCGCCATTGCGATGACCACGTATCGCACAGCGCACGAATTCGCCGAGCGATTCGACGCTGTGGCCGTGCACGCCGCCGGTGCCGTGGAGTTCGACGTTGAACGCTACCTGATGACATCTGGCTCTCGGTTCGCCGAGCGCATGGCACCGGCGCGCTTTCTCGCACTGTCGCTCTCGGCTGACCTGCACCGCGCGGTGCCGGAGCACATCCACGTGCCCACCACCGTCATTGCCGCACAAGGCGACACGCTCGTTCCGCCTTCCCTCCTTCGGGCCCTGTCTCGGCGCCTGCCGCAACTGAAGGGCTTTTACGTCATCCGCACCCGCTTTGGGCACGACGCATTTCTCACAGAGCCCGAACGGCTCGGCGACCTTCTTACCTCCGCTCTCTCAGACTGACCATGTCGCGCACTGACTCCAGCCTCTCCACGTCCACGCGCGCTGTTCGCGCCGGCATCGCGACCGATGCCCATCATGGCGCGGTGGTTCCGCCCATCCATCTCTCCTCCACCTTCTCCTTCGACGGCTTCAACAAGAAGCGGAAATACGACTACACTCGATCCGGCAATCCCACGCGTGATCAGTTGGCCGGCGCGCTCGGCGAACTGGAAGAAGGACATGGCGCGGTGGTCACGAACACGGGAATGTCCGCCGTCACGCTCGCGTTGCAACTCGTGCCGCCGGGCGGCCGAGTGCTGGCCGCCCATGACTGCTACGGCGGAACCTACCGCCTCCTCAGCGCGCTGGCGAAGCGGGGGCAACTCGACGTCACGTTCGCAGACCTGACGGCACCCGATGCCGAGACGACCATCGCTACGTGCAAGCCGGCCCTGTTGTGGGTGGAGACGCCGAGCAATCCGTTGCTGCGCATCACCGACATCCGTCGTGCGTGCGCCGCAGCGCACGCGGTGGGAGCGGTGGTGGTGGTGGACAACACTTTCCTTTCGCCGGCGTTGCAACGGCCCCTCACGCTCGGCGCCGATATCGTGGTCCATTCTACCACAAAATATCTGAATGGTCACAGCGACGTGGTCGGCGGCGCAGTGATCGCTCGTGATGCGGCGCATCTCGAAACGCTGGGTTGGTGGGCGAATTGTCTAGGCCTCACCGGTGCGCCCTTTGACAGCTACCTCACGTTGCGCGGCGTCCGAACGCTGTTCGCCCGGATGCGCGTGCACGAGGAAAACGCACATGCCATTGCCGCGGTGCTCGACAGTCATCCAGAAGTGCAGGCCGTTCACTACCCGGGCCTGACGACCCACGCCGGTCACGCACTGGCGGCGTCACAACAGAGCGGCTTCGGCGCGATGATCAGCTTCAGCCTCGCGGGTGGGCAAGCCAGCGCGGAGCAGGTGACCGACGCGCTCGAATGCTTCACCCTCGCGGAGTCACTCGGGGGGGTCGAAAGCCTCGTCGCGCATCCGGCAACCATGACGCATGCGGCGATGGATGCTGACGCGCGGCGCGTCGCGGGAATTTCGGATGGGTTGCTACGGCTTTCGGTGGGAATTGAAAGCGGGGACGACCTGGTGCGCGATCTCGTGAACGCGCTCGATCAGGTATCCCCAACAGCGGCTGGGGCTTCTGGCCGTCAGTCCAGTGCTTCCCAACGCACGAAACACCGCCAGCCAAATTCTCTCGCCGCTCGCGCCTGATCCCAGAATCCGAAGTAGTCCTTCCAGCCTTCCTGCTCCGCCTTCCAGGCGCAGCACCAGGTGAAGCCGAAACGATGCTCCTTGTCGCCGGCAACGGCGACAAGTTCACCCGTGAAGTCCGAGCATCCGGAGCGCGCGCTCACTCGCACGCGTTCCACCGGCATGGTGGGGTGCTCGTGAAGCAGTTGCATGAGCACCCGCTCAACCTTCACTCGCGGCGCGCGACTGTCGAGTTGGATACGACCGGCGGTACCGCCCTGAAGGTACTCGACGATCTCTCGCTTGAAGTCCGGGTGTGCGGCGGCCGCGTCAAGAACGGGGAGTAGTTCGGGTTCGTAGCTATCGCGCATGGATGGAATATCGCTTCAAATGTTTGTGGGGGAAGCCCCGAAGGCGACAATCGCGGTTGCCATTCCTCCCTCACCCCCGGTAACCTCCGGACTCCCGTACCACCAAGAGTCTCGGCACATGCACCGTCTCAAACCAACAAAGAGCGTCCTCGAGATCGCCGAGCGCCTCGAGCGCGCCGGCTTTGAGGCCTGGTGTGTTGGCGGAGCCATCCGGGACGCATTGCTCGGCGGGGTCCCGTTGGACTGGGATATCGCCACGCAAGCCACCCCCGACCAGGTTCGCGATCTGTTTGGACGTCGCCGGACCATTCCCGTTGGCATTCAGTTCGGTACCGTCTGTGTGCTCGGCGAGGATAGCGTCCCGCACGAAGTCACCACCTTTCGTCGCGACGTGAAAACCGATGGCCGCCACGCCGAAGTTGAGTTCGGTGCCAGCCTTGACGACGACTTGGCGCGCCGCGACTTCACCATGAACGCCATTGCGTTTCGGCCCAGGACCGGGACTCTGGCGGACCCGTTCGGCGGCCAACGCGACATCCAAGCCCGAATCGTGCGCGCCGTTGGCGAGGCGGACGCACGGATGCGGGAGGACCGGCTTCGTGCACTTCGTGCCATCCGCTTCGCGTCCCGTTATGGCTTCACCATCGAAGCGTCCACGCTCGAGGCAATCCGCGCGTCGGCGCCGCACCTCACGCGACTTTCTGCCGAGCGGGTGCAGCAGGAACTTGTGAAGACGATGCAGCAGGTGACGCGGCCAGGCGAGGCGCTTCGGCTGTGGCGTGACCTGGGAGCGTTGTCGGTGCTGGTGCCGTCGCTGGCGACGCTGAACGAGACGGCGCTGGCCACAATCGATTGCCTGCCTCGCGACGGCGACGCTGGCCGCGCCCTCGCGGAACGCACGAGCAACCGCATTGCGGCGCTGTTCCTCGATTGTTCGGGGGCCGACGCGCGTGCAGCCCTCACGGCGCTGCGCTTCTCGAAGCACGAAATCAACTGGACGGCCTCGCTCGTGGCCCGATGGCACGAGCTTGGATCAGCGATCGCAGAGTCGCTCCACGCGGGACAGCCCGCGGAGTCCGCATTGCGGCGCTGGCTCGCGGTCAGCGGGCGAGTGTATGCCGGTGCCTTCCTTCGTGTGGCGGCGGCTCGATGGGCGGCGGCGCGGACGTCCGGGGGGATCGCGCCAACCGCGTCTGCTGTGCGAGCGCTGCACAGGAAGTTCCAGCAGCATCGCTTCGACGCCATCGAAGTAGCCGACCTTGCCATTGGCGGCGACGATCTTCGCCACGCCGGCATTCCTGCCGGACCGATCTATGCTAAGATTCTGCACGCGTTGCTTGAGATCGTGCTCGAGTCTCCGGCACGGAACACGCCTGAGGCACTGCTCGCCGAGCTTCCGCGGCTGGCCGCGGTGTTCGGGGGCACAGCAGCCACTCAGACCAGTCACTAGACCCGCATGCTATTCCGTGGCAAACAGCCCGAGGCGTCTATCTGGCGCCGGTTTCGCGCGAGCACTGACGGCTTCACCTTCGCCGAAGAGGACGGCGTATTCACCGCGCGGATTTCCGCCAACGCGGAGCGGGTGGTCGAACTGTTCTGGTCATTGACCGAACTTTTGGCGCCGACGGTCGATTTGCACATCGACGATTTTCGTAGCGGGCGCAGCTGGCGCGGTGAGTCGGTGCCGTTGGCCGATGTTCGCGATGTCATCGCCCGATTGCGCCTGTTGCTGGCGCGCTTCGGCGGGACGCAGGTAAGCGTGTACACGTCCGAAGATCAATTGTCGCTCAATGAGCAACTCGAGCTCTACATCTACTCCAAGTCTGACAAGTGGCTCTATCTCCTGGAAGGTCGTGGTCTGGAAGAAATGGCACGGCTGGAATCGAAGAGCTGGCGCATCGAGCGGCATGCCTTTCCACCTGCCCCGGATCTCGTGAACGCGCTGGCGGCGGCCGCGGAACGACTCGGCCTGAAGCGCCCGTGATCGCGACGAGAACCTCGGCGTGACGGGCCAGATGCTCGCGTACGCCACCGCTGCGGCCGGAGCCAATATCCTCGGCGCGGCAGCGGTGGTGGGCCGCAATCGCTGGAGCCCGCGCGCGCTGGACACGATGCTCGCGTTTGCGGCGGGCTTCATGATCTCCGTGGCCATGATCGACCTTCTGCCGGAGGCAATCACGCGGGGCGGGCACGTGGCAGCCGTCATCGCACTGGCGGGCTATGTCGCGGTGCACATCACGCAGCATGTGATTGGCACGCATTTCCATTTTGGTGAGGAAACGCATCATGTCAGTGAGGCGGTAAGCGTTTCGGCCCTCGTCGGGCTGCTGCTGCACACATTCGTCGACGGCGTCGCCGTGGCGAGTGGCTTTGGAGTTGGGGGAGCCGTAGGCGCCCTTGTGTTGGTGGCGGTGCTCCTGCACAAAGTGCCGGAGGGTCTTGCCATCTCGTCGCTGTTCCTGGCGGCTGGGCAGGGGAAGCAGCGCGCGTTGCTTGCGGCGGCGGCCCTCGGCGCTGCCACCTTTGCCGGTGTGCTCCTCACCGAGCAGATCGGTACCCTGCGCGACCACGGACTCGCACTTGCCGCAGGGGTGACGTTGTATGTGGGGATGTCCAACCTCGTCCCCGAGTTTCGGTCACGAGGTGGTTGGCAACTCCCCGTCGCGTTCGTGGCCGGCACCAGCACGTACTTCATGGCTCGCGTGCTGGCGGGAGCATAGCTGATGGCAGACCGTCGCGGCTCGCGAATGAAGTCCGGAGCGCCTTCGTTGTTTGCTGCGGCCGCGCCGCCGCAGCCATTGGCTGCGCGGATGCGGCCGCGTACGCTCGATGAGTATGCGGGGCAGCGCCACCTGCTCGCGCCGGGCAAGCCGCTTCGTGAAAGCATTGAGAAAGGGACGGTCACCTCGATGGTCTTCTGGGGCCCGCCCGGCACTGGCAAGACTACGCTGGCGCGGCTCATCGCCGGCTACACGGATCGCGAATTCGTCCCATTCAGTGCGGTCACGGAAGGGGTACCACGCGTGCGCGAAATCGTGCGCGAAGCCGAGGACCGGCTGGAGACGGGGCGAGGTACCATCCTGTTCGCCGACGAAATTCACCGCTTCAACAAGGCACAGCAGGACGCGTTTCTGCCGCATGTGGAGGCGGGCACCATCACTCTGATCGGCGCGACCACCGAGAATCCCAGCTTCGAGATCAACGGCGCACTGCTGTCGCGGGTGCGCGTGTTCGTGCTGCAACCGCTCTCCACCGATGACATTATGGGTGTCATCCGGCGCGCGCTCGAAGACGTCGAGCGCGGCGTTGGTGCCATGTCACTCGGGGTGGATGACGACGCAATCGCGTTGCTGGCCAGGGAGGCCGACGGGGACGCGCGTCGCGCGCTGACCATCCTCGAGGCGGCGGCGGAGCATATCGGCACCGCTGGGCGGATCACCGTGCAGGTCGTTCGCGACGCGGCACAATTGCGTTTCTCCCGGTACGACAAGGGCGGCGAGGAGACGTACAACATCCTGAGTGCCTTCCACAAATCGCTGCGTGGCAGCGATCCACAGGCGGCGCTCTACTGGATGGCGCGCATGATCGAGGGCGGTCAGGACCCGATGGTGATCTTTCGGCGGGCCATCGCCATGGCGGCGGAAGACATCGGGCTGGCCGATCCGGAAGCGCTCAAGCTCGCGGTGGCGGCGCGTGACGCCTATCACATGCTCGGTGCGCCGGAGGGCTATCTGCCCATGTCGCAGATGGTCATCTATCTCGCCACGGCACCAAAATCGAATAGCAGCAAGGTCGCGTTGCAGGCGGCTCTGGAGGCCGCGCGGGAGCATCCAGCTGAGGGCGTACCGCTGCATATTCGCAATGCGCCAACGAAGCTGATGAAGGAACTGGGGTACAACCAGGGGTATCAGTACGCGCACGCCGTGCCCGCGGCATACATCCCGCAGGAGTATCTCCCGGACGCGCTGGCTGGAGCTTCATTCTACGCACCGGGTCCTTTCGGCTTCGAAAAGGAAATCGCGAAACGGCTTGCGTGGTGGGAGGAACTGCGGCGGCGAGGGCAGGACACGGGAGAGGGGGACGCCGACCACGTTGGGGAACCACGAACTACTGAGGAGTGAGTCATGCGTCGTTTCATGTTGGGCGCGGCAACGGCCGCCATCGCCATCACCGCCGCGTGCAGCGCACTCGGCAAGCAGGCTTTTCAGCAACCCGTCGTACAGCTGAAGGATGTGGCGGTGCAGGGGGTGGGACTCACGGGCGGCAACCTGGCCGTGAAACTCAACGTCTTCAATCCGAACGGCTATCGGCTCGACGCCACCCGCATGTCATACAACGTGACCGTGGGAGGCGAGAACGTGGCCCTGGCCACGGGCGTCGTGGACAACAAGTTCACCGTCCAGTCGGGCGACTCCACCACAGTCACCATTCCCGTCAGCTTTACCTATAACGGCATCGGCGCGGCGGGCAGGCAGCTCATGAACACCGGCGGCGTGGACTATCACGTAAGCGGTGACGTGACGGTAGGTACCGTGGTGGGTAACTTCACGGTACCGTACAGCTCCACCGGCAAGTTCACCGCGTTCGGCGGCACCACACGCCAATAAGAGGTTTCTCGCATCTCACGCGCACTCATCTCGGTAACGGCCCCAGTCGAGCGGGCACTCCTCATCGGCGCGCCGATCAAGCGCGCCGGTGCACGCAAGTCACTCGACGAACATCTCAAGGAACTCGAGCGGCTCGCCGACACGGCGGGCGCTGAAGTGGTCGGTTGGCTCACGCAGCAGCTCGACCGACCGCATCCCGGCACCTACCTCGGCAAGGGCAAGATCGAGGAGTTGAAGCAGATGGTGGCGGAGAAGCAGATCTCCCTCATCATCTTCGACGACGAGCTGAGTCCCAGCCAGGGCAAGAACATCGAAGAGGCCGTGGGAACTCGCGTGGTGGATCGCGCGGAGCTCATTCTCGATATCTTCGCCGTCCGCGCGCGCAGCAGCGAGGCCAAGATGCAGGTGGAACTCGCCCAGCTCGAGTACACACTGCCGCGGCTGACTCGCATGTGGACCCACCTCGAGAAGTTTCGCGGCGGTATCGGCGTGCGCGGTCCTGGCGAAACACAGCTGGAGACTGACCGCCGCCTCATCAACCATCGCATCAAGCTTCTCAAGGAGCGACTGGCGCACGTACAACAAAATCGCGCTGTCCAGCGCCAGAGCAGGGCGGATGCGTTCAAGGCATCCATCGTCGGATATACCAACGCGGGAAAGTCGTCCATCCTCCGAGGCATGACCGGGGCGGCGGATGTGCACGTGGAGGACCGTCTCTTTGCCACACTCGATCCGCTCACACGCGAAGTGGATCTCGGCGAGAACGCGCAGGTACTGCTCACGGACACGGTGGGTTTCATCCGTAAGCTCCCTCATCATCTCGTTGCCTCGTTCCGCGCAACGCTCGAAGAAACGCGTGACGCCGACCTGCTACTTCACACCGTTGACGCAAGTCATCCGCTGTGGGAAGAGCAGCGCATGGTCGTGGACCAGGTATTGATGGAACTCGGCCTTGGCGAACAGCCGGTGCTGCTCGTGTTCAACAAGATGGACCTGCTCACCGAAGAAGCCGCATTGGCACTCCAGGATCGCGTCACCGCGCTCGTGCCGAATGCGGTGTTCGTGTCCGCGGAGGCGGAGCATGGTCTCGATCCCCTGCGCCGCGCGCTGCGACAGGAAATGCGCACCCGACGACCAATCGCGGAGGTCTGGCTCCAGCCCACGCACGGCAAGCTCCTCGCGGAAATTCACCAGCATGGTGAAGTGCTCGAGCAGCGCAGCGAAGGTGACCAGATGGTCGTCCGTGCGCGGCTCACGGAGCGGTTGCGTGGGCGGCTGGAGCAGGCTGGTGCGGATGTTCGGCCCGAGAACGGCGCGCCCTTGAAAGCGAGCGCGGTATAGTGCCTCGCGTTCGCATGCTGGTGCTTGCCTCGGCGTTGACTCTCGCGGCGAGTTGCTCACTCAGGGCGCAAAGCGCCGCGATCGTACCGGCCACCGACTTTGCCTACGCTGACATCGACCGCCTCTCCGAACTCGGCGTCCTCGATTCTGTCGTCATTGGCCAGCGTCCGTATTCTCGCCGCGAGATCGCGCGCATCGTGCGTGTTGCACGCCAGCGCCTGGAACGATCCGGCGGACAACAGGGCTCCCGGCTGAGTGAAGATGCGTCGGCTTATGCGGACGAACTGCTGCGACGGCTCGCATTGCGATTCGAGCTGCCAAGCGAAAGCGAACAGGCCGATGGACCATACGTCTCCCTCTTCGATGGCGCGGCGCTCTCATTCACGAGCACCGACGCCATTCGCCGCGGGTTCGTTGCGCCTGGGGCAAAGCCGTTGGAGGCGACCATCAATCCGCTCGCATCGCGGCGTCTCGGCAGGCCAGCGGTGCAAGGGCAGACGGGCGCCCTCGAGCTGTCACAGCTCGTGGCCCCTGCCAGTTGGTTGGCGATCCAGGCCCGGGAGCGCGTCGAATATCGCCGCCCCCGAGACTCCGCCGTGAAGAACACCGATGGCGAGGTGTTGCTGGCATCGGCGCGCGCGCGTTATAGCAACGTGGCCCTCACCGTTGGCCGGCAGGAATTCGCGTGGGGGCAGACCGCAGGTGACGGGTTGTTCCTTGCGTCTGATGCCCCCGCGCTCGATCAGATCTCGCTCGCCGGCGACCACCCGTTCGTTCTCCCGTCGCTGCTGCGTCTGCTCGGACCAACCCAAGCCACGCTCATCCTCGCGGACCTCGGGCCCAGTGTCGTACGGTCCGGATCCAAGCTCCTCGCGTACAAGATCAGCATCCAGCCGGCAGCCGCCGTGGAGTTGGGCGCCACGTTCATGGATCACTTCTCGGGAGCTGGGGCGCGCCACTCCAGCTTTGTGAACCAGCTCGTGGATTTTCTGCCCTTTGTCGATGTCTTCCGCAAGCACAACTACACAGACTCCACGCGCACCGTCGACGTGGATTCCGACAAGCTACTCGGCGTGGATGGGCGTGTGCGCATCGATCCTCTTGGTGGGTTGATGCTCACTGGTGAACTGCTCATCGACGATTTCGACGTTCATCGCATTCCCAAACTGTTGACGGGATATGGATCGCAGACGTTCGCGCTGATCGTGCCACAGCTCGGCTCGCCCTCACTGTCGCTCAAGCTGTCCGCAAAGCACATGGGCATTATCACGTACACTCACGCGCAACTCACCGATGGCATCACCACGCGTGGTCGGCTACTTGGTGATGAACTTGGTCCTGACGCCAAGGCCTATTCGGCGAGAATGCGTTGGGCGCCGGCGCCAGTGATGCAGTTCGAGTTGGCAGGCACAAGTGCGATCTATAGCAACGCCACCTACGCGACTTTCTACTCCGATCCCGCGCAAACGCGATACGTGGTGCAGAAGCTCTCTCACGGAGCCGACGAGCTTCGCGATCGCCTGGTTGGAGGGCTCATCGTGCAGAGTGCCGACGGCATTGCCTTGACGATGCGCGCAGGCGCCGAGCGAACGAGAAATTCGTTCGTCGGAGAGGGGCGCAGGCATGACTATGTCGCGGAGATCGCCCTGCGCCTCGGATACTGAGCGCGTGTGGGCCGCGCTCTGGCCACGGTGTCGCCACATTCGCCTATGCGGCCGACGCCTTCCGTGCTGGATCTGAACGGGCCAGCCACGCGTAGCCGGGCAGTGCCACGGCCGCCAGATAGGACGCGTGCTGTATGATAGCCATACCCACGGCCTGTTCGGCCGGAACGCCGAAGCGCGCATATACCACCGCCACCACCCCCTCATAGACGCCAAGGTTCGCGGGTGCGAGCGGCAACATCGTCGCAATGCCGAGTGCCGCCAGGATGAGGATGGACGCGCTGACCGGCAGGGCGACTCCAAATGCCTGTTGCACGCAGAGAATCGCGCATAGCTCGGCACCCTTCTTCACAAACGCGAGCGCCAGCGCCGACCCAACCAACGACGGGGATCGGAGAGGCGCGAGTGCAACGCCCATTGTGTGCAGCGCCGACACCGCTCGCGTGGGGAAATAGGCGCCCGCACGTTGTGCGATGGCGTCGAAGTGCCACGCCCCGATGAGCACCGCAACGAGCAGCGCGCCAACCCCGACCGCCAAGCCTGTCATGCCTCGTGCCATCCATGCGGGAATTGGCAGCAGCCACGTCGCCGTCAGCAGCACCGCAAGTTTGGCGATGCCGACGAGCAACTGGTCCATGGCAAGGACGGACAGCGCCGCAGAGCGTTCCAGTCCGACACGGGTGACCAGAAGGAGTACTCCAGTCGCTTCGCCGAAGAGCAGCACGGTGGTGTTGAGCGTGGTGGAGGTGACCGCCACCACACCGAACATGCGCCCGAAGGTGTTCCGGGGTGACGCCGGCGCGAGCATGTGCCATTGCTGCGACCAGAGGGGAACCAGCGACGCGTAGCACAGCGTCGCGAGTGCGATCCACGAGCCGCGTACCGTGTGGAGGGCAACAGCCAGTCGCACAACGTCGAGGCGCCGCATCGCAACAGCCAGCAGCGCGAGTAACGCCGCACAGTAGGCCGCCCACGCCATCCGCTTCGTCCGAGCTGTTGTGGGTCTCACGCGGTCTTCTGCATCATTCCGAGTTCCCGCATCGTGTGAAATGTGTCCCCTCGGCGTTGCAGCAGCTCAATCACCTCGCGCAGGCACCGCGTTGCAACGGAACCGGTGCGGAAGCGGCAGTCGTAGCGCAGGTTCTCCCGCGTGAGGTCCACGAACTCCCACGGATGGACGAACAGCACCACCGGATCGCTCAGAGACTTCAGCCACGGATCTCGAACGGCTCGCGGCAGTCGGAGCACGGAAGACGTTGTCGACGCGGCAATGCGCGCGACTGGCGAAGTGGAACGTGGTGCGGAATAGGAGCGCTTGTACTTTGCCAGGGAAGCATCCAGAGTGATCCCCGCCTCTGCGAGCAGATGAACGTATCGGTCGGGGAAACGGAGGTACGGCGCGCGAAACGACGTGACCGGCGCGAATCGGCGCAGGACTTCGCATGCGTGATCGATCTCCCACCGTGCGGCGGTCTCGTCCAGTGTGTCAAATGCGGTATGCGTGACGCCGTGGCATGCCAGCTCATGCCCCGCGTCGACGAGCGCTTGCACCACCGACGGATACTTGTCGGCTACCTCACCTGTGGTGAAGTAGGTCGTGTGAATACCGGTCGACGCAAACAGGTCGAGCAGGACGGGTGCGCCCCGTTCGATGCCTCGGAATGTCGAACTCAGGTACGGCGGGCAGTCCGGCTCGAAATCGACAGAGATGGAGACGCGCGTCACAGCAGATCACGGATAGTAGGTCATGGATGCGAGACGGCCTTCTCGCCCAATGAACCGTAACCTAGCCGAGCGCCACGTCACCGTGAACCACGCCGCAGTCATTCTGCGCCGAAGAGCTTCCCGTGTCGGCGCCGGTGATTGGAATGACTACTTCACTGCTCCGCCGAGATGGGCCTCGACGAACTCGGCGACGATGACGACGTCAATGCGACGGCACCGTAGGCAAGTAGGGCGACCGCGCCGCCGCAGACGATCGCCAGCAGGCCGAGCTTGAACCGCCGCACCAGCTTTTTCTTCGCAAAGGGATCCGGAGCGTCTACCATGAGGATCCGGCGAGGGGTGTTCGAGATTCGCGGAAATTCGTGTATGGACATCTGCAACTATTCCTTCAGTGAGGACCGGTGGACGCCGCATCGCGTGTCTCGCTTCCCTTCCTACCCCTGAGGATCGGCACGGAGCGTGCTCGTCGCACAAAGATCGAACAAAGGTTCGATGGCAAATGCGATAGCGTTCACAAGGAGACTTCTCAAGAAGCCTGCCAGAAAGGGTGGCCTTTTCCGGTGGGTCGAATGATCGTGACGCGGCTGCAACAACGAAGATTCTGCCATTTGTGAAAGATGACTGCGCCGCTTCGCTCACTTCGAGCGCCCCCATCAGTGTACCATTGGGTAAGCCCAGGCGCATGTCTGGGAGCCTGAGAACGTGGCTCCGATTTCGACTAGCAATACGACATGACCTACCGGCCGGCCATCGACGGACTGCGCGCCCTTGCAGTCGTGTCCGTGATTCTCTTCCACGCCAATGCTGGCCTGCTTCCCGGCGGGTTTCTTGGCGTGGATGTGTTCTTCGTCATAAGCGGCTACTTGATCACGTCAATTCTGCTTGGAGGCGAGGAAGACGTTCGACCTGGTCTTGTGAAATTCTACGAGCGCCGGGTTCGCCGCATTGCACCTGCATTCGGGCTGGTCATGACCGCTAGTCTCATCGCAGCGTGGTTTCTGCTACCCACGCGGCCGATGCGCGATTTCGGGCGGTCTCTGGCCGCGGCCGCGGCGTTCTCGTCCAACATCTTTTTCGTGCGAAACGGCGGCTATTTCGACGTCAGTGCACAAGAGCGACCGTTGCTGCACACGTGGAGCCTGGGTGTCGAAGAGCAATTCTATCTGCTCTATCCGATGTTCCTGTACTGGGCGAGCCGACGGGGGCTTTGGGTGCTGCGCGCATCGCTGCTTGCAGGATTTCTTGCCTCCTTCGGGCTTTGCTTGATGCAGTGGGGAGTGCGCCCGACCGCCACGTTCTACCTGCTACCGATGCGCGCGTGGGAACTGCTCTCCGGCGCCATGTTGGCAGTGGCGCCTTCTGACCCGCTGAGATCCTTACGGCGTTGGGCATCGGAGCTTCTGGGTCTGCTCGCGCTCACCACGTTGTTAGTGCTGCTCATGATCACGGATCCGAAGTCGGGGACGTCACCTTGGGCTCAAATGGGAATCGTTGCGCCGACGACCGTGATATTGGCCCTGATTCCACTGCAAGTAGGTGTCACTCGCGCATTGGCGTGGCGGCCGCTCGTAGCAATCGGAGTCGTTTCCTACTCAGCGTACCTTTGGCATCAGCCGATGTTAGGGTTTGCTCAAATGGCGACGCTTCACCCGCTAGGGCCCCGAGCGCTGATGTTCTTGATTTGCGCCACGTTCGCATTGGCAGGGGCTAGTTGGCGCTGGATCGAGCAACCCGCGCGAAGCGGCGTTGGGAGACCACGAACTGTCTTCATCTCGGCTGGGATTGGCTCGATCACACTCGGTGCGGTCGGACTCGGACTCTCCGCGCCGTACACGGGTAGCGTTCGCTTGCGCCCTGATGTTCTGGTGTTGGAAGCCAAGATTCAAAGGCAGTTCGACGATCGCGAACGAGCGATTCGGTCTGGTACGTGCCATTTCAACGGAACATACGGACCGCACAGAGTGTTCTCGGGATTCATTAACGAGTGGAATTGTTGGGGATCAGCAACTCAGCGCGTCCTCGTGGTCGGAGACAGCCACGCAGCCGACTTGGCACTTGCATTTCGCAGTGTCGGGCGGGATGTGGGCCAGATGACAGGCGCAGGTTGCTCACTGGTACCGTCCCAGATGAGTTCCACATGCCGACGCCAATTTGACTTGGTTCGTCGCGCGGCATTCGATCACCGCTTGCAGACCCTCGTTCTTGCCAATCGGTACGAACCCGCCGAACTCACCGAACGCGCCAGCCGCGAAGTCGCGAGTTATTGGTCCTGGCCGGGCGTGGCGGTCTGGTTCTTCACGGGTCTACCAGAGTTCCGCAACTTGATGTTGCTGAGACCACGCGCCGCCATGCTGTCGCTCGATATACGGTCCGAGCGCGCCGATACAGCGGGCAGCCTACCAAGCGAAGCTTTCGCTGCGCTCCTGGCTCGGCAAATTCCCGCGCTTCGGGTATTCAACTCACGGGTATTGTTCTGCGACATCGAAATTGCCGCCCCCTGTACCTGGTACGCCCACGGGGAGGATCTCATCATCGACGATGCACATTTCACAGTGGCCGGCGCCGCGTGGTTCGGCAAGCGCCTGTTGGAAGGAGGTGGAGTTCCGGTTATTTCCCGCCCCAGTGGTGCGAAAAGCGCCTCGATCAATGTGCCATGATCCCGTACGCCGCTTCTTGCAGTGCCGCTCGAGGTGAGACTGTTCGTTGCTGGCGGCCGCCCATTGCGACGGCCCTTCCGGGCGACGAGGGTTGCCCAACTGGCAGCTGCACCTAATCAGATAAGATACGCCGCACGGGATCGTTCCTCGATGCACGATGAACCCGAATCAATGACACGTCAGAACGATGGTCGGCGTGCGCGGCGGGATTTGGCATCCCGGCAGGCCTCGTTGAGGGCTGAACTCCTACTCGCGGCCGCCAACCAACACCCAGACATAGCGACCGTCAGCCGCGCCAAACTCGGCCATAGCGCATATCACACCGAATGACTGGATAGCCGTCGCGCCGCTCGCTCGTCGCCACGGCGTGCTACGTCTGCCCTACCGTCACTTCTCAACGAGAACATCGAGGCTCAGGTAGTTCCCGATGAGCCGCTCTTTCAACTGCGGAGCGAAGCGGAGCGCTGCGCACGGCGAAGCGCCCTGCTGTCGGCCGAGTTGGTAGCATTGGTTGACGAACTCGATCGTGCCTGCATTCGCGTTGTGCCGCCGGAGGGGTAGGTCCTGTCGCAACGGTTCGATGGTCTGCGGCGCTGTGCCCAAGCAAGGACCTCGATGTGCTCATCGAGAAGGGGGACGCAGATCGCGTGGTGGAACTCGTCACGCGGCTGGGCTACCGCGCCGAGGCGTCATGGACGTCCGGCGCTCTCGGCGCCAGGCATTGCGCGACCCGCTACGGTTCCGTAGCGCGCCTTGGTGCCGAGCGCGCCTTCGCGCCGGTCTCGACGTTGTGCACGACCTATTCAGTGTCCCCGTTCCGGCGTCCGAACTAAAAGGCGCCTCATCGGTGCGCGCCGTCTCCCATTCGGTTTCCACGCGGGCAGGTGCTGATGTGGACCCCGTTCCCGGAACAATCGCGCGACTGCGGTATGGGGTCTTGATGGAGGAGGGATTCCAAACGCGCGTCGCGGGTGCGTTTTGCGTATCGTCGTCGCGACGTTGAGTGAGCGGCTGGCTATGCCATTGCCGCTTCTGCTGTCGCCGCCGTAATACATCATTCGGCCCGCAAGCATTCTTGGGAGGCGGGCCGCGCGGTCCGTCGCCTCAGACTGGCTCGCCGTCCGGCGCCTACGCCACTCGAGTCAATGAGATCGACGTTCTCCCCGTGGAACCCAACACATATTCATGAAAACTGACTCTGACGACTACTGCCGATGCCACAAGGTGAGCGCGACGCAACCAAAAGGGACAACCATCGCCGGAAACGATGGCTGCCTGTCCATGAACAGTGGGCCTTGCTGGACTCGAACCAGCGCGCGTCGGATTATGAGTCCGCTGCTCTAACCAACTGAGCTAAAGGCCCGAACTCCGGAACAATCTACTGACCATCCGCTCCAACGGAAAGAAAGCCTCCCGCCCGATCATCGAGCGTCGTCGGCGACGGTCCGCTCAGTACGGCTTCCATGCGCTTCCGCACCTCGGCCCTGAGTGAATCCTCATCATCTCTGGAGCTGCCCGACGGAAATACCGGCTCGAGCACACGCATCGTTACGTCATGCGT
The DNA here is from genome assembly GCA_040003455.1 of bacterium. Classification (GTDB taxonomy): domain Bacteria; phylum Gemmatimonadota; class Gemmatimonadetes; order Gemmatimonadales; family Gemmatimonadaceae; genus AG11. Next base: position 25,167 of record JBDUCM010000022.1, on the reverse strand, counting down.
CGTGAGCCGCCGCCCGCGAAGGTCTGTCTCCGGCTTGAGGGGTGAGATCACGATCGGCACGATGGGCACTCCCGTATTCACGGCCAAGCGAAATGCCCCACGCTTGAAGGGCCCCATCCGCCCCGCCACCTTGCCCCGCGTTCCCTCCACGAACATCCAGATGGAGTTCCCCCGCTCGCGAATGGCTGCTTCAGCCTGATCGAGGGCCGCCGCGGCGTGGACAGCCACATCGCGGTCGAGCGCAATGCATCCGGAGCTGCGAAAGATCGGACCCATCACCGGCCAGTCACCAATCTGCGACGCCATGATCAGCGCGTTGGCGGGATAGACATGGCCCACGATGGGGTAGTCGATCTGGCTCTGATGGTTCACCGCGTAGACGCAGGGGCCGTATCGCTCCACGTGCTCCGCCCCGTGTACGCGCAGACGGACCCCAACAGACCGGGTGCACAGCCGTGCCATGACGCGTGCGAACGACTGCCGCCGAAATGCATTGCCGACGGGTACGAGTTTGAGCAGTACATACCAGGTGACGGCGAGCCCGAATCCGAGCCCCCCTGCGCTTGCGCGCGCCCAGAACGCAACCCGCCCCTGCGGTGCGCCGCCTCCGGTGCTCATGCGTGATGCGCTGCGTCGTATTCGCGAATTGCCGCCGCCATCTTCTGCATCTCGCCGGCAGACGACGTTGGGCAAAGGGGCAGGTAGAGTACCTCGGACATGAGTTGGCGCGCCTGTTCGGGAACCGGCCGGCCAGTCGGCGCGGGTACGCATAGCAGATTGGAGGCGCCTCGGGTCGCATCGAACCCGTGTTCCCACAGATGATGCATCAACCCATCCGGCATCGCTGTCGTCATCGGAAACAGCCAGTGCGTATGGTGTGCCGCTCCTTGTCCGGTGCGATCGAGTTCGGGATACGCAGCCACGACGGTGTTGACCACGGCTACGCGCTCCGCGATCGCGCGCTGAGAGGGTTGCCGCAGTCGGCGCGACAATGTGCGCATTAGCGGCGCGCCCGGATGCTGCCGAAGGCGCACGAACAAGTCGCCATGCGCAAAGCCGCGCAACGCGGTGCCGAGTGTGGCGTCGTGATCGCGACCGAGCCGCCGGCACACACTGATGAACAAGTCGAACAGGGGACGAGCGGCCACGGTCTTGATGAAGGCCATGGTCGCCACGCGCCGAAGATACGCGGTCCGGGCCAGGGTAGGATATCCGGCCTGCACGTTACGCACGCTAGTCGCGAGCGCCGGTTCCTTGAAGCGGAGCAGGCCACCTCCGAGCGCGGTCTGCCGCTTGATGGAGCCGAAGCTGAACATGCTGACGGTACTCTCGGGATGTCCGCGATAGTCTGTTCCGTCGTTGGCCTGAGCGCAGTCCTCCAGCAACAGCAGATCGTGCTCTGCCGCTATTGCTGCGATGCCGTCGAGCGCCATGCGGCTACCGAACAAGTGCGCAACCAGAATGGCACGCGTCCTGTCCGTGATCGCTGCTCGAACGGCAACATCGTCCACGGCGAGCGTCGCGAGGTCCACGTCGATGGGCACCGCCACGAGCCGGTGGTGTGCGAGAATGTCGAGAAAATGCGGGATCGTGATGGCCGACATTACCACCTCACTTTCTGGCGGCAACGCAAGCACCTGCAACAGCGCGTCGAGCCCACTGCGCACCGAGAGCAACGCCACGGTATTCGGTGCCCACGCCTCTTCCACGCCGCGCTGTGCCGCATCGCGATCATCGGGACGCAGGCAGTTAAGCGAGGCCGCCATCAGGTCCGGCCAGGCGATGTACGGCGCCCCGCGCGGAATCATTGCGCGGAATGCGCGCCGGCAAGCACTGCCACGGGGACTGGCGGGGACCAAGTCTCGCCGTCCGGGACAGCCACCACCGCCCGCGTCCGGCTTGGCCGCAGCATCGCGCCGCGAAGCTGTTCGATCACCTCGAGGCTTGCCGCGTGCACGTCCGAGGACGGGTCGATGATCACGGGCGCGCCACAGGCGATGTGAACACGGCCCAGATCCACACGGCCGCGCCACGCCGAGTAGGCCCACTTGAGAAGTCCGGCCAATCGCATCGTGTCGCGCGGATGGCCCGCAAGCTCGCGGTCAAATGCGGCCTGTTCCGGGACGCGTTCGTAGGTGATGGCAATCGGCAGCAACGCGCAGCGCCGCCCAGTCGCCTGAATACACCGCAACAGGCCACGCTTGGGTGCCAGAAACTCACCGGACCGGCTGCGAGCGCCTTCGATGAAGAACGCCAGCGTGCTCCCACTATCGAGCAGCGCCCTCACGCGGGACGCGAGCTCCGGATCCTTTCCATGCCCTCGCCGCAGATAGAACGCGTGCATCGCGCGAAGCATGCGTCCCAGAATTGGGATACGGGCAAACTCCATCGTCGCAGCGATGTGCGGGATGGGAAGCAGGTCGGGACGTGCGAACGCGAGATACGAACACAACACGAAATCCAGATAGCTGCGATGGCTCGGCGTCAACACCATGGTGGCATCGCCCGCTTCCGCGCGGGCGCGCTCGAAGGACGGCACGTCCACCGTTACCGAACCAATCGCGCGACGAAACAGTTTGGTCGAAAGCCAAGACGCACAGCGGATCCACGCGTTACCGCGCGGCTGCCCGACGGCCCAACGAACATCGCCGCGGTGGCCACCATGGCGCTGGCCAGCCAACAACCAACGCCGATCGTCTCGCTTGAGCAGGTACCGGTAAACTCCGCGGTCCACCGTCTCGACGAACTTTCCACCGTCGAATGCAGCGTCCAGAGGAACCGAGCTGCGGAAATCGAAGGTCTGCGTGGTGAAGTACGCGAACTGGTCGTTGAGGTAGGAAATGCGCACGGCACGCTTCTGTGCTTGCCGCTTGCGCGCTTTGGACTGGAACCCCGCCACGACAACGGGCAATCGGTGTTGTACCAAGTCGGCAATCATGAAGCGCACACCGCGTTGACCGAGGTAACGGCCTCGTGGCGGAAGTTCGACGCGCTGCACCCGGAAGTACCGCTGCGTGGCGTCCCAGCAGTGCGCCATGGTCGGCGATTGCGCCGTCCCAGCTACCGCATGGCGAATCACTTCGCCGTCCTCGTCACCCAGGCCTGCGCGAATGATACGCTGCGAGACTTCGTCCACGGGGATGAGATCGAGCCTCGCCTCCGGATCGCACACCACCGCGCGCAGGTGTCCTGTTCCCAAAAGCATCACGAACGCGGCAAATCCCGCGGCGCTGTCGATCCAGCCCGGAAACGGATACGCACGACTGGCCGTGATCACACTCGGCCTGACAATCGACACGGGCACGTGTCCACGGCGTTCGAGAAGCAGGTGCTCCGCCAGCGCCTTGGTAAACGTGTAGGTGTTCGGATGCCCGGTCCGGGCGAGTAATTCCTGGTCCGACGTGTCTCCGCGCAGGCAATCCTCATACAAGGTGGCCGCGGTCACGGGCAATGGAACGCGCTCCTCGACGATGGGCGCCCCGCCGCGGGCCGGCGTCACGTACGCGGTGGACACGTAGACAAACCGCTCCAGCCGGGGCAATGATCTCGCAACATCCAGGGCATTCAGCGATGCCGTCACATTCGCACGCGCGGCCAGCGCGACGGGCAGGTCGAACTGCACCGACGCCGCCGCATGCACTACATGCGTGACGCGCTGGAGTTGGCTCACGCTCTCATCGCGCATCCCCAGGCCAGCATGCTCCACGTTGCCTTCAACAACTGTCACATGGCGTGTCCAGTCGTCCGGGAGATTTGCAAAACACTCAGACGCGACAACCTCGCGTGTGAAACGCGTCTGGGCCGACAGGCCGCGGAGCGGCCGAATCAACACGAACACGTGCGACACGCCAATCTCGGTGCGGCGGCGCAACAGCTCCTCAAGCAGTACCTTGCCGAGGAAGCCGGTTGCGCCGGTGAGCAGGAATGTACGGGTACTGGCAGGCGTCACTGGTTGGCGATGCCGAAGATGTTTGCCGGGTCGATGGCGCGCTTCATCTCCGCCGCCCATTCCCGGCTGGCCGGAGAAAAGATGCGCGGCAGATAGTCTCGACGAATCTTGCCGATGCCGTGGTGGTGCGACAGGGACCCTCCCGACTTTAGGATTTCATCGCGCGCAGCGTGCTCCAGCTCGGCGTACACCTCGGCGGGGCGTTCCACGCCCTTGTGATAGAACCCGAGATAGAAGTAGACCGCCACACCTGTTTCGTACAATTGCGTGATGCGACACGTCACGAATGGATTGCCGGGAAGCTTGCGAGCCGTGTATTCGTCCACGAGCCGGCGCTTCACGTTCGCGCACAGGGCCTGCGCATCCGACCACGACACCGACGTCTCGAACGACTCGCCGAGGATGTAGTAGTTCATGATGAAATCACGGAGGTACGCGATACCGAATGTGAGCTGATATCCCTTCTTTCCGTTTTCCGCGCCGGCGCGCATACCGCCGTGGCGCTTCATCAGTGAACGCACTTCCACTTCCTCGGCCGCCACTTGCTTGCGCGTGCCTTCATAGACGAGCGTGCACGCCACCATCTTCGAGGTGTCGAAGCCTTTTACGGAGGTCACGAACAACTTTTCGGCGCGTCTGACGGCCGCGTTCAACCCCACGGCCTTGGGCTTCAACATCTGGCTCAACTGAAATTGCAAGTTGTCAACCAGCCGAACGCTGGCCGGCAGCGAGCCCGAGCGCATGAGGTCCTGAAGAAAGGCGAACCCGCGCTCGAACGACGAGAACAGGATGGCGTCGTACCGTTCGACCTCGGGAAGCGGGAAGATCTTTACCACCGCGTGTGTGATGATCCCCAGCATGCCCTCCGAGCCGAACAGCCAGCGGCGAGGATCGATGCCCACCGATTCGCGCGGAGCGACGTTGGGTCGCGAGAGGGGCCCGCGCGCCGTTACGGCGTGGATGTCCAACACCAGGTCCTCGATGTTGCCGTAGCGATTCTTCTTCATGCCGCTGGCGTGCGTCGCGATCCATCCACCTAGGGTGGAAAACTCGACGCTGTCGGGCTCGTGACCCATGGTGAAGCCGTGCGCGGCGAGCTGCGCCTGGATGTCTCGTCCGATGGCCCCTGCCTGGATGCATGCCATGCGGTTGACGGGGTCAATCCAGAGGATCCGATTGAGGCGGGCGAGATCAACGGATACGATCATCCGCCGCTCGTCGACGGGGCAGCGAAGGGCGTCGGTGACGTTCGTGCCTCCGCCGTAAGGGACGAGACAAACATCGTGCCGACCAGCGGCCTCGACCAGCGCTGTGACTTCCTCGGACGAGGAGGGGAAGACGACAAGATCCGGGAGGCGCCCTATGGATCCGTACTTGATGGCATACATCGCCTCGAGCGTGTGGCCGTGACCGTGCCGGAGACGGAGTCGAACGTCGACGGAAATCGCCGATGCCGGGAGAATCGCTTCCACTTCGCGCTCGAAGTCTACGTTCTCGACTGGCGATCGAATACTCGGCGGATAGGTGGAAGCGTGCGTATCGGACGTCTCGATGCGCACGCCCAGTACCAGTCGCATCCACGGCAACAGGTCCGGCAGCTCCTGGCCGCTCAGGGCGTAGCGGGTACCGGTGAGGGTGACACTGCCATTCGGCAGAGTCGTGAATCGAGTGTCACGGAAGCCCCAGACGTCCAGGCTGATCGCGAGATCGCCTTCGTTGGGTGGTGGGGCCGGAACGATCAGGGACGATGCGACGTGGGTCATGCAGTATGCGGCAGGGTGCTTTGGTGCTGCGCGGGCCGACGCGAGAAGTTAGCGCGTGAGCCGGAGCTGTGGCACGTGTGCCGCTGCGTTGGTGATGCGGCCGTCCGCGGTGTCGATGATCCAGTAGCCCTCTCGTCCGCGCTGCGTTGACGAGCCCGCACAGAAGATATGTGGGCGTGTGGCCGTCGGGGGGTGGTGGAATCGATGGTGAATATGTCCGTGCAACAGAGCGAAACGCGGGCCCGGAAGCAAGTGCAGGAGTTCAGTCGCGTCGCGCAGGCCATGTGCTCGTGAGTCGAGGTTGCCCGCCATCTGGTATGGCGCATGATGCACCAGCACCAGCACGGCTCTGTTTGCCAGTTCTGGTCGCGCGAGAATCTCTCTTAACGCATCGAGTTGGGCCGGTCCAACTCGCCCATACGCGAGCCCCGGGACCGGAGCAAGCCGCGCTGATAGCAGGCCGATGATTGCGACGTCCGGCCGCTTCAGGTACACGAACGGATAGGGACCCTCCCGACAGAGTTCGGGTAGGTCGCTGGAAAGGAGATGGCCGAAGGTGCGCTCGAAGCGTCCGGAGTGCACGGCCTTCGGCGTAAAGGCGTCATGGTTTCCTGGAATCACCAAGCACGATTCGCGATCAACGGCGCGCCGGCCGAGCGCCACCCTAGCAGCGTGAAATTCGAGTTCAGTGCCGTAGCCAGTGAGGTCGCCCGTAAGGAGTATTTGGTCGACCTGGAGCAGGTCGGCGTCGCAAACGATCTGCTCCAGCGTACGCTGTGCGTTGGCGTAGTCTGTGGCGCGTCCCCCTACGTGCAGTTCGAGAAGGGCGAGGATTCGCCGCCAGCCCATGCGGCGGAGGGGCACAGACGAATAGTCCTGCGTGATGTGTACGTCTGAGCAGTGGAGATATCGCATTGGGTCGCGTTCGAGGAACATGCGGTCTCCACAACGAAAAACCGGGACTCCTGTAAAGGAATCCCGGTTCGTTCACAACGGAAGGGTGATCAGCTAGGCGTTCCGCTTGCGTCGCGCAACAACCCCGAAAATCCCCACGAGACCTGTACCAAGAAGAACGAGGGAAGCCGGCTCAGGAGTCGCTGTGACCGACAGGTTGCTTGTGACCGTTACGTTGTCAATAAAGGTGGTGTTGTCGCCGCCGATCCCCTGCTGCGCCGCATCGCTCATGAAGCTCAGGACGTGCGTGCCAGCCGTGGCGCTGAACGTAGTCTGCTTGGTACTCCAGCCTTCACTTGTGGTGGTGCTGAACTGTCCGACCGCGGTGCCATCGATGTAGGCATCAAAGACGGTATTGCCGCCGGCGCCACCCATCTGACTCCGCCCCGCGTTCAGGAACGACAGGAAGAAATTGCCGTCGGTCGCAATCGTGATTGTCTGGGAAATCGTGCCCCCGAACCCGCGCCGAGCGTTGGCCTGAAGGAAGGCAAATTGGTTCCCCTGGCCCGCTGTCATCAGGGGAGAATTGAATGGCGTTGCATTGCCGGCGATCAAACCCGTGCCGCCGACAAAAGACCAAAAGGTTGCGCTGGGATCATATATGTAGCCGGTGATACCTGGCAGTTCGAACCCCGAATCCTGAACCTGAGCGCTCGCGGGCGCCGCGGCGGCTGCAGAGAGGAGTCCAGCAGCAAGGAGAATGCGGAACTTAGACATGAATGACTCCTGAAGGATGAGAGATCGATTTGCCGAGTGCTCAGCGCTTTGAACGAATTCGGCCGCCAATGGAGCGGCGTTTCGCGTGGGCCAGTTCCCTTTGGTGCGGTAGTTGGCCGTTCGCTTCAGGATATGGCAAGCAGTGTGCGCAACCGTGCTGGTCTGATTTGTCTGGGCGCAAGTTCTGCGTAATGCATTGAAAAACAACCACTTACGCACAAGTCCACCTGGCCGGGCGACGTTCCTTTCAAGCAGCTTACATTTGCGTCGTGTTGCGCCAATGCAGCATGTGTGTGCTGCGGTAGCGACATTCCTGAGCTTGCAAGCCCAAACCGTTGTGGCACAACCGATTTGATCATTGTGTGAGATGGATCACAGTCTCGTTCATCGCCCATCCGAGCTTGATTGTCGCACAGTCGCCACGAATGACAGCGACATTCCGGCGCCCCGCACGGGTTCGACGCCGCAAGCCGCAGCGTTGTCAACGGCCCTTTCCTAGGCGGGAATGCCAAACGCTAGCGTCGCCAACCGTCCCAGTTTTTCGATGGTGTCGCGGAGTCTCGATTCGTGAGTGGTACAAGTCGGGATCGCGGCGCGGGGTCCACGAGAGGATCACGGCCGGCTCTGCAATCGGCGTGGTAGCGAATATTCGAGGGTAACGACGCTCCAGTACCGGCGAATCCCGTCTAGCCTCACGGCGCGGGACGTGCTATTGAACATGCACCCCATTGGGGGCAGCCGGCGTTACGTTGTGTAGATTAACGATCTTTTTCGATACAATCTCTTCTTCTCGACGGCGGGGAGTCGAGTAAGTGTGATCCGCAGTTGTCTCGGTCAAATCAAGAACCACCCGTGAGTACTTTCATCAGCAGATTGTCGGGGTTGCGAAACCGTGCCTTCGTCGCCTCCGACCTTATTCTTCTTCCGTTGTGCGCCCTCGTCGCGTTCGCCGCCCGCTACGAAGGATTGTGGACCCCGGAACTCGCTAGCGTATTTCGCCTCTTCATCGCGATCTGCATACCTTTGAAGTTCGGCATTCTCCTGTCGCTCGGCCTTTATCGCCGCCTCTGGCGTTACGCGAGCGTCAGCGACATGGAAGTACTCGTGGGGGCAGCGGGCGCGTGTGCCGTGGTCGATTTTGCCGTCGGCACACTCCTGATCCCGCGCTCCGGCCTGATCGACTACAGGGTGTCGATTGCAGTGTTGATGCTCGATTCCTGTTTGAGTGCGCTGGCGATCGCTGGGCCACGCCTCACGATGCGCGTCTTGGCGCGCCGAGATCGCCGAGGGCGCCGAGCAAACTCGCGACGAGCCATCGTGGTTGGTGCGGGTGTCGCCGGGGCGATGATCGTGCGGGAATTGCGTGAGAATGGACAGCTCGGAATCACTCCGGTCGCCGCGCTCGACGACAACCTCCACAAGCACGGCCTGCGCCTCCACGACGTGCCTGTCCTTGGCTCACTCTCGGATATCGAGCGGGTTGCAAAGGATGTCGCCGCGACTGACGTTATCATCGCGATGCCTTCTGCCCCCGGTCGCCTGGTCCGGGACGTATTGCGCTTGGCCAGCAATGCCGGGTTGACGACTCGGACCGTACCCGGTCTCTACGAAATTCTCTCAGGTGAGAAACGCGTCGACGCGCTCCGTCAGATCGAGATTCAGGACTTGTTGCGTAGGGAACCGATCAAGACGGACATTGCACAGGTCGCATCGCTCGTCACTGACAAGGTCGTGATGGTCACCGGCGCCGGCGGTTCCATCGGGAGCGAACTCTGTCGCCAACTCGCACGCCTCGAACCGTCGCGGATCGTTGCGTTGGGCCGCGGTGAAAATTCGATCTTCGAATTGCTGCAGGAACTGTCGCGTTCGTTTCCGCATGTTCGCATTGATCCAGTCATTGCCGACGTCCGTGACTACAGTCGAATGAGCACGGTGCTCGGTCACCACAAGCCTTTTTCGGTGTTTCATGCGGCGGCACACAAGCACGTGCCGCTCATGGAGGCGAACGTGACGGAGGCCGTGCTCAACAACGTGCTCGGCACGCAGAACGTTGTCACGCTCAGCATGCAGCACAATGTCGAACACTTCGTGCTGATCTCAACCGACAAGGCCGTTCGATCGACGAGCGTCATGGGAGCAACTAAGCGCATCGCCGAACACATCGTGCACGAGTGCGCACTCGAGACCGGACGGGGCTACGTCTCGGTTCGATTCGGGAACGTGCTCGGTAGTCGCGGAAGTGTCGTTCCCACGTTCATGCGGCAGATTGCGGCGGGAGGACCCGTCACGATCACGCACCCTGACATGACGCGTTACTTCATGACGATCCCGGAAGCGGTGCAACTCGTCCTTCAGGCCGCAGCGATTGGACAGGAAGGTGAGGTGTTCGTGCTCGACATGGGGGAACCGGTTCGGGTATTCGATCTTGCCACCGACCTCATTCGACTGTCAGGTCTTGAACCGCTGGTCGACATCGACGTCCAGTTCACGGGGACGCGCCCAGGCGAAAAGTTGTTCGAGGAACTGTTCTTCACGGGCGCGGACGTCACCCCGACCACCCATCCAAAGATCCTCCGGGCCCGTGATGCGGAAGCATCGGATCACAGCGCAATCGATATCGAAAACCTGATCCAGGCGGCACGCGAGAATCGATCAGGGGGGCGAATTCGCCGACTTATCCTGCAACTCGTGCCGGAATACGCCGGCACCCTGGATACCGGTGAGTACGCTGTGGGCACGGATCCGTCCGGGGGCGTCGCCCTCGACGAAGACACACCGGCAGAGGGTGTGGCCGCCATCTCTGCACACCGTCACCACACAGGCCGCGGCCATCGCGAGGAGGTGTCCTCGTTCGAGCCGCAATCGGCACCAGCCCACGCCGATGATCGTGCGGTGCCGCTCAGCTAGCCCCGCGCGTCCCGTGCGAGGCGCGAATCGCCACCCTGCGTCTACGCCGACGGAAGAATAGGTTTCGCACCGTGTCCCATCGGGACCTCATCCAGGTCCGTCTCGGCGCTGGTGGGAGGCCGACATCCACTGTCATTTCCGGACCCTCGCAACTCACAGTCATGGCCACTTTGTTCGTGACGGGCGGTGCCGGCTTTATTGGCTCCGCGCTCATCCGGAGCCTGATCGCCGACACCGAGTATCACATCGTCAATATCGATAAGCTGACATACGCTGGAAATCTGGATTCGCTCCGGTCAGTCGAGCACCACCACCGCTACGCCTTCGAGCGCGCGGACATCTGCGACGGACCGCGCGTTCGATCGCTGTTCCAGCAGTATGAACCGGATGGTGTTTTCCATCTGGCCGCCGAATCTCACGTCGATCGATCCATCGACGGACCGGGTGAATTCGTTCAGACGAACATTGTCGGGACATTCACGCTCCTGAATGAGATGTTGGAGTATTGGAGGCGTGCAGGGACGGATCGCCGGGTTACCCTCAGGTTCGTCCACGTATCAACCGACGAGGTCTACGGTACCCTGGGCCCATCCGGATACTTCACCGAGACCACGCCATACGCGCCGAACTCGCCCTACGCCGCCAGCAAGGCCGCGTCGGATCATCTCGTGCGTTCGTGGCATCACACCTACGGATTGCCGACCGTCACCACGAACTGTTCGAACAACTACGGGCCCTTCCAGTTTCCCGAGAAATTGATCCCGCTCGTCGTACAGCGGGCGCTCGCGGGCGAGCGTTTGCCGGTGTACGGAAATGGCGAGAACGTGCGCGACTGGCTGTTTGTCGACGACCACGCCAGCGCGCTCCGCCTCGCGTACGAACGGGGACGCATCGGCGAGACATACAACGTGGGGGGCAGAAGCGAACGCACCAATATCGATGTGGTACGAACCATCTGTCGTCTGCTCGACGAGATGCGGCCGAGTGAACGGCACGGCGGCTACGCCTCGCTCATCGAGTTCGTTCCCGATCGTCCGGGTCATGATTTTCGCTACGCGATCGATTCTGACCGAATCGAACGTGAACTTGGCTGGCGTCGTTCCGAGACGTTCGAGAGCGGGATGCGCAAGACCCTGGAATGGTACCTGCAAAGCCAGGAATGGGTGCATCGGGTGCAGACCGGCCAGTATCGTGGTGAGCGTTTGGGACTCCACCGCCATGCGAACGTGGACGCGACGCTATGAGAGGAATCATTCTCGCGGGCGGATCGGGTACGCGCCTCTATCCCATCACGCAGGTGGTCAGTAAGCAGTTGTTGCCGGTATACGACAAGCCGATGATCTACTATCCCCTGAGCACCCTGATGCTGGCGGGGATCCGTGACATCCTGGTCATTTCGACTCCAGGAGACCTTCCTCGGTTTCAGGAATTGCTGGGGAACGGCGCACGCTGGGGTGTCTCGTTCAGCTACGCGGAGCAGGCGGAGCCAAACGGCCTCGCGCAGGCGTTCGTCATCGGTCGTGACTTCCTGGCGGGTGAGGGTGCCGCCCTGGTGCTTGGCGACAACATCTTCTACGGAACCGGTCTCGTCCAACAGCTTCGACGTGCGGCGGAACGGACCGTCGGCGCCACCGTCTTCGGCTACCATGTCAGGGATCCGGAACGCTATGGTGTAGCCGAAATCGGCGAAAATGGTGTCGTGCTGAGCATCGAGGAGAAGCCAGCGGCGCCGAAGTCGAACTACGCCGTAACGGGGCTCTATTTCTACGACGCCGACGTCACCGAGCTCGCGCGTCGCCTCAAGCCGTCCGCTCGCGGTGAGTACGAGATCACGGACCTGAACGTCCTCTATCTCGAGCGTGGCACGCTGCGCATGGAGTTGATGAGCCGGGGATCCGCCTGGCTCGATACCGGAACCCATGAATCACTGCACGACGCCTCGAGCTTCATCCAGACCATCGAAAAACGACAAGGCCTGAAGATTGCCTCCCCTGAGGAGATCGCATGGCGCATGGCGTGGATTGGCGATGAGCAGCTCTCTGCGCTCGCCCAGCCCCTGCGCAAGAGCGGCTATGGCGACTACCTGATGAACCTCCTCGGCGAACGGTTCTCGCCCGTCAGCCGATGAAGAGTACCGCGACCGACCTGAAGGATGTCCTCATGCTCGAGCCGCGCGTCTTCTCCGATGCACGGGGGCATTTCTTCGAGAGCTGGAATCTCGCGCAATACAGGTCGCTCGGCATTCCAGCGGATTTTGTCCAGGACAACGTCTCAACGTCGCTCCGCGGCGTCCTTCGGGGATTGCACGCCCAGCATCCGCATGATCAGGGAAAGCTGGTCAGCGTCCTGCACGGTGCGGTGTATGACGTTGCGGTCGACATTCGGCGAAATTCACCAACGCGCGGCCGTTGGGTTGGCGTCACGTTGTCCGGCGAAAATAGACGGCAGTTGTTTGTCCCACCTGGCTTTGCGCACGGATTCCAGGTGCTCTCGGAGTCGGCAGTGTTCTCGTACAAGTGCACCGAGTACTACCACCCCGAATGCGAGTTCACCATCCGCTGGGACGACCCCGACATCGGCGTGCACTGGCCAATCAATCCGCCAGTGCTGTCCGAAAAGGATCAATCAGGTGTCCTGCTCGTGGATCTTCCGGGCGAGCGTAGTCCGTCGTACGTCGGATGACGCACGGGAATGATAGGCTGGGCACGTGTCTCATCCTCGGTGCAAACGGTCAGGTCGGACACGAGGTTTCGCGCGATGTCTCTCCCGTTGCGCGCGTCATCCGCGCAAACCGTCGCGACGTTGACCTCACGAGCGCGAATGCGATTCGCGCGGTGATCCGCTCGGCGAACCCCTCCCTCATCATCAATGCGGCGGCGTATACCGCCGTTGATCAGGCGGAGACCGACACCGATACCTGCTGGTCCGTGAACGCCACCGCGGTGGGCATCATCGCCGAGGAAGCGGCTCGCATCGGAGCCGGCGTCATCCACTATTCAACTGATTACGTGTTCGACGGCACGAAGGGCGCGGAGTATTCGGAAACGGACGCGCCAGCGCCCATCTCGACGTATGGACGCTCGAAGTTGGCGGGTGAGCGCATGATCGCCGACACTGGCGTGCCGCATATCATCCTGCGCACGAGCTGGGTCTACGGAGCCCGCGGCCGCAATTTTCCATTGACAATGCTTGCGCTGGCGAGGCAACGGGACACGCTGCGTGTCGTCGCGGATCAGGTGGGCGCACCGACCTGGAGCCGCGCCATCGGTGCAGCGACTGCGTCACTCATCGCGCGGGCGGGTGGGACGCGCGCGTTCGCCACGGAGGTCAGCGGCGCCGTCAGTGGCGTGTATCACCTGGCGTCTGGCGGCAGCACAACATGGCACGGTTTCGCGCTCGCCGCCCTGGCCCTCGATCCCTTCCCGGATGAGCAGGTGTGCACGCGCGTGGAACCGATCACGACCATCGAGTACCCAACTCCCGCACCCAGGCCGCGAAACTCATTGCTCAACTGCGAGAAGATCGAGTCCACATTCGGGATCGCCCTTCCGGACTGGTCCGAGTCGCTGCGGCTTGCATTCGAGAAGGCCCACTAGCATGCTCGCCCTGTTGTGGATCGCCGCGATTTCCGTCAGCGCCATGATCGCCGGTACGACTGGCGTTCCCGTCATTTCGGTGGCCTTGGTGGCCGGATGCGTCGTGATGCTCTGGCACTTCCTGAGCGAGAGTGCGGACATCCTCGATCCTCGTGCGGGATTCTTCCTTGCTGTACTCCTCTTCCTCGCTCTACCGAACCTCGTGCTGGCCTACCAGTTCGGGCGGGAAGGGATGCTGTTTCACTCGACGCTCGTCAGGCGATTGGTCGTGGAGCGCGCCGACTTCGAACGGGTCCAGTTGTTGCTTGCGCTGGGTATCGCATCGGTCTCCGCAGGGCTGTTGCTCAGCCCGCGCGTCAGGCTCAGTGACCGCGACGGCGAACCGTACAGCGCGGGACGGCTCGTGCTGCTCGTCTATACCGTTACCGTGATCATCGCGTCCGCCTTGACGTTCGCGCAGTTCGGGTCGTTCACCGCACTGCTTGTGTCAGCGATCAACCCGGTCGCGCGTCTCGCGAATGCGTCATCCCGCGGGGGGAGTGGAATCTCCGGCATCCTCGTGTTCATCGTCACGATGAGCGCCTACTACCTGTGCCGCGGTCTGCGACATCGATCGGTAGGGCTTCCCCTGTTCCTGCCGGCGATCGTGATGGTACTGCCATTAGCAAACCGCGGGACCATCGTGGAGATCCTGATGATCATGGCGCTCGCGGTATCGGACCTGAAGGTTCGCGCGCCCTTCGCGATTCTCGTGGGAGCAGCCCTGCTGCTCCCGCCCTTCGCGGGTGCTCTCGTCGCCGCCCGGAACAACACCTTTGGCGCTGCTGGGGATTTCTCCGTCGAAGGCCTCTATCGCGGCTTCGCGGATGATTCCCCGATGGTGGCAGTGTTTGCGATGACCCTCGGCGCTCTGCGACGCGGGGCGGTGGACTACACGTACGGGCTCGACCTGATCATGTTCCCCCTTTGGTACGTCCCACGCCTCTTCTGGCCGACAAAGCCCATGCCGCTCGATTTTCGGCTGAATGCGGCGCTGGGCCTCAATGACGGCATCCCGTTTGGTACGCCGATTGGATTGTTTGGCGGCGTGTTCATGAACTTCACGCTGCTGGCATATGTGCCGGTACTATGGGTATTCGGATGGAGCATTTCATCGCTCTACGGTCGTTTTCGCAATGACCGCTTGGTGCTCCTCCTGTTCTTCGTCTTCGTGATCGACATCGTGCGCGTCGGCGACTTGTCTCGGGAACTCGTGACACTCTCCGTTGGCCTGTTCGCGGTGTGGTTCGTGCGGCGTTTCGCCGAACGGAAGTCAGTCCTGCAGTCCCCGGTCGACCGCCCAGGTCTCCTTGGGGCGCAACGGGGCGCGCTTGCATGTTGAGCATCGTCGTCCTGAACTGGAATTCCGGCCCCTTCCTGCGCCGCTGCCTTGCGTCGATCGAAGCGCAAACCAGCGCCGAGTGGGAATTGATTGCAGTGGACAATGGCTCGACCAACGACTCGCTCGCTGTGCTCGAGGAGTTTCAGCAGCGAGGGGTCATCACGACGCTCGTGCGATTGGAGACGAATGTAGGGTACGCCGAGGGGATGAATGTCGGCTTGCGACGAGCCATGGGTGACGTCATTCTCGCCCTGAACAGCGACGCCGTGCTGGCTCCAGGGTTTGTGGAGGTCGTGAATCGGGACGGCGCGAAGGTCATGGGCGAGCGTCCCTCCGTCGGACTCCTGGCCGTACCTGTGTTCGACTGGGAATTGAGCCCGACGCGGGACGTCCTCACGAATCGCCTGCAGGCAGCGGGGGTAACGCTTGTTCGTCGCCTGACGGTCTGTCATTGGGTCGACGGCGTGGAGAGGAGCGAGGCCCTCCTGGGACCGAGCGGCGCGGCGCAGGTCATTTCGCGACGCGCCCTGGATGCGGCAATCGCGTACTCGGGTTTTGCCTTTGATCCCGATTATTTTGCGTACGCAGAGGATATCGATCTCTACGTGCGCCTCCAGTCACTCGGTTTCACCTGCGCGCCCCTGACGGGCACGCGCCTCTGGCACCTCGGCTCGGCTTCGGTTGGACAGGCAGTGCGACTCAGCAGAAAGCCACAGCGATTGCAAGCCATGTCGCATCTGAACCGGTGGCGGACGTGGGCGAAGCTGGGGAGCGGCAGAATTCGAATCGGCATGCTCCCGTGGATGCTCCTTGAAGACATCATCAGGCTTGTCGTCAGCCCTGATCGCTGGTGGCGGCTCAAGCAGTACGTGGCGAACTATGCGGCGCTGCGCGCCCAGAAACGGCGACGCTATCCCGTCGCCCGATTGGCATTCGGTGGGACGATGTACTCGCGGTCCACGTGGCGCGCGCTGCATGGGCGCTCACCAGTGCGATATCCTTCGGCGCCGTCGGCGCTCAACCCAGTGAATGGCACGTCTCATGAGTGAGCCTGCGGCATCCGCGCGTCCAGGGACTGCAGACCGGCAGGGCGGCCGCGTGACTCGTGGTCGGGAGCGCCCATCGATCTTCGGGTTGCTGAACATCCTGTTACGCTACCGCCTCTTGATCATCGGTGTGCCGGTCATCGTCGCCGCGTATGTCGTCGCGGGACGTGTGATGGGCGGTAGTACGTATATCGCCACGTCCCGCTTCGTCGCCGAAGGAGGGGGGACGGACGCGTCGCGCTTCTCCGGGCTCGCGTCGCAGCTCGGCGTCAACCTGCCGAAGGCCAACGGCGAATCGCTCGAGTTCTATGCCCAGCTGGTTACCTCTCAGGATCTTCTGCGTGACGTCGTGCTGACAACGTACCCCGACTCGGCAGGTTCGTCGGGGGCCGGTGCAGGGCACACACTGCTGGACATCTATGGGATACCGGCCGGAGACAACGACGAACGGATCCTCAGGGGCGTCGCGCAGCTTCGACGCACGATCACCGTGACCCCGGACGACAAGGCGAATGTCATCACGGTGGTGGCAAGTGCCAAGCGACCAGGGCTTGCCGTCGCCATCAATCGTCGTATTCTCGAGCTGATCAATACGTTCAACCTGAGGAAGAGACAGTCCAAGGCAGCTGCGGAACGGACCTTCGTGGAAGGACGCGTCGCGGCTGCACAGGGCGAGCTCGCCGCCTCCGAAACCGCATTGAAGTCATTCCTCGAGACGAATCGGCAATTCAAGGGCTCGCCGGAGTTGACCGTGGAGGAGGCGCGGCTCCAGCGGCGCGTGGAACTGCGACAGCAAGTGTTCACGACGCTCTCCCAGGCCTACGAGCAGGCGCGGATCGAAGAGGTTCGAAACACGCCCGTCGTGACGGTCCTGGACCGTCCGGAAGGCTCAGCCAGACGGAACAATCGGTTGCTGATCAAGCTTCTATTGGCGCTGGCCCCCGCACTCGTGCTCGCGCTCTCACTCGCCGTTGCCCATGACTACATGGTCCGGGAGCGGAACGAAGATCCGGAAGGCTACGCGCGCTTTCGCACACTGCGGAGAGGGCTTCTGCGCAGGTCGCCCTCGGGGAGCGACAAGTTTGATGGAAGTGCCTGACGAGCTCGTGGTGACGGCGGGCCGCGTGCGAGTGATCGGTGAACTGCCCAACGACACGGACGGTGGCGCACCGCCGTCTGCTCCCGTCGTGAGTACAGGTGCGCTGGTCGCGCGCAATGCGATCTTGAATCTGGCGTCCCAGGGCCTTCCGCTCATCGTAGGGCTGGTCACGCTTCCGCGCGTCATCAACGGGCTGGGGGCTGCACGCTACGGCGTCCTTACGCTCGCGTGGACACTGCTCGGCTACCTCAGCGTCTTTGACTTCGGGTTGTCGCGAGCCACCACAAAGTTCGTGGCCGAGCTGACGGCGCGAGGCGACACGGAATCCGTCCCCCGCATAGCGTGGACCACGATCGCGATGCAGTGTGCGCTGGGTTCCATCGGTGGCGTGCTGCTCGCGCTCTTCGCGCGGCCACTGGCGTACCACATCCTCAATGTCCCGGCGGACCTGGCGCCCGAGGCCGAATCGTGTTTCCTCGTGCTCGCGCTCGCCGTCCCGATCGTGCTCCTCTCCAATTCATTGCGAGGACTCCTCGAAGCCGCGCAGCGATTCGACCTCGTGAACGCCGTGCGGGCCCCGTCCAATACCCTCTACTACCTGTTGCCATTTGCGGGCGTCCTCCTCAAGGTGAGCCTGCCTTCCATCCTGATGGCATTTGTGGTCAGCTGGATCATCGGCGTGATCGTTCAACTGCAGATGTGCGGACGCGTGTATCCTGCGTTTCTGCGGAGGCCGCAATTCATTCGGCGGGAGGCTCGCCGGCTCCTGCACTTTGGCGGATGGGCCACCGTTTCCGGGTTGATCAGTCCGATGCTCGTCTATGCTGATCGTGTGATCATCGGCTCCCTGCTGACGGTAGCGGCCGTGAGCTACTATGCCGCCCCATTCGACATGGTCACGCGACTGTTGGTCATCCCCTCCAGCCTCGTCGGGACTTTGTTCCCGGCCCTGAGCGCGCTGTCTGGTGCAGAGGGCGATCGCACCATGGCACGGCTGCTCGCACGCACGTCAAAATTCCTCCTGCTGGTCCTGGGCCCGATCATTCTCGTACTCGTGATCTTCGCGCACCCCCTGTTGCGCCTCTGGCTGGGTGCGTCGTTCGCAGAGAAGAGCAGCCTGCCACTCCGATTGCTCGCCGTCGGTGTGCTCTCGAACGCGCTCGCCCAAATCCCGTTCTCCCTTGCCCAGGCACGTGGACGACCGGACATCCCGGCGCGCTTCCACCTCGTCGAACTCCCGATACACATCGTTGCAATCGCCGTCGGTGTTCGATACTGGGGAATTGCCGGTGCGGCCGCTGCATGGTCCGCTCGCGTCACGCTCGATTGTGTCCTCCTCTACGGTGCTGCGATGCGCTTGTCCGCGGCGACATGGGAGGACTTCAGGACTGACCGACTGCCGTCAGTGGTTGCCATTCTGGCCGTCGCTGGAGCCGCAATGTCCCTGGGGCGCGTCGAGGCAGTGCCCATGCCCATGCGAATCGGTGCGGTGGTCCTCGGGGCGACCGCCGGAATTGGGTCGCTCTGGGTGTTTGCCTTGTCGCAGCCCGAGCGCACGGCGCTGCTGCGCATCGGGCGCCGTTCCAACTCGTGAACGCCTTCCAATGAGCATACAGTCTGCTGTCACGGGGATCGCGCAGATCGGCGCGTCGTTCCCTCCCGCCAACTCTTCGGAATAGAAGACTGCCATGTGCGGCATTGCCGGCTACTGGTCCCGCGGTGATCACGCGATCGCACCCACCGTGCTGCGCCGCATGACGACGTGCATCGCGCATCGCGGACCCGACGATGAGGGAGCGTTTCATGACGACGCGTCCGGCATTGCGCTCGGTCACAGGCGGTTGGCCGTCGTCGACTTGTCGCCCGAAGGTCATCAACCGATGACCTCGGAGACGGGGCGTTTCATCATCGTCTTCAATGGCGAGATCTACAACTACCGCCAACTCGCTGCCGAATTGATCGCCGCAGGTGCGCGATTTCGCGGGCACAGCGACACGGAAGTCATGCTCGCCGCCTTTGACCACTGGGGACTGGACGCTGCGGTCCGCAGGTTCGTCGGCATCTTTGCCTTTGCGCTGTGGGACCGACGCGACCATGCCCTCCACCTTGTTCGCGATCATCTCGGGGTGAAACCACTGTACTATGGCGTGACGGGGCAGGGCCTGGCCTTTGGCTCCGAACTGAGGGCGCTCGAGCAATTTCCGGGTATTGAGCGCACGATCAATCGTGACGCCATTGCCCTCCTGCTTCGGTACAATTGCATTCCGGCGCCCCACAGCATCTATCGCGGCGTGCTCAAGCTGCCTCCCGGCCATATCCTTACCATGACCAGCCGGAGTGCCGCTGAGCTTGTCCCACGTCCGTTCTGGTCGGCCTCTGCCGTCGCCTCGACCGGCCTTCGTCAGCCCTCCACCCTCAGTGACGACGACGCAGTCCAGGCGTTGGACGACTTGCTCCGCAACGCGATTGGCCTCCAGATGGTCGCTGATGTTCCATTGGGTGCCTTCCTGTCCGGAGGCATCGACTCGAGCACGGTCGTTGCCCTCATGCAGGCGCAAAGCATGCGGCCCGTCCGCACTTTCTCGATTGGATTTGCGGAGGAGGGCTTCGACGAGTCGCAGCATGCCCGCGTCGTGGCACAGCACCTTGGTACCGAGCACACTGAACTCCAGATCACGCCGCAACACGCGCTTGCGATCGTTCCGCGATTGTCGTCGCTATACGACGAACCGTTCGCCGACTCGTCCCAGATCCCCACCGTCCTCGTATCGGAAATGGCACGACGCCACGTCACGGTCGCCCTGTCCGGCGACGGCGGAGACGAACTCTTTGCGGGGTACAATCGCCACATCTTCGGCGAGGCGCTGTGGCGTCGCATCAGGTACGTACCATCGCCGATTCGACGCATGGCCGCTGAGTTGCTCCTCGCAATTCCACCACGCGCCATTGCGCGCCTCGCGGCGGTGCGGCCAAGACGCCCGGGCCGTCAGTTGAACGAGGCGCACGCCGCCCACTATATACACAAGATGGCCAGGGTGCTCGGCGCCCGCGGCGCCTCCGACATGTATCTCGGCCTGGTGTCACATTGGACGCGTCCCGAGCAGATCGTGATTGGATCGCACGAGCCGCGAACGCTCGTCACGGATGAAACCGGATGGCCTCACGGCGGGAGCTTCACCGACCGCATGATGTACCTGGATCTCGTGACCTATCTCCCCGATGATATCCTGACCAAGGTGGACCGGGCCAGCATGGCGGTCGCTCTCGAAGCTCGCGTACCCCTGCTGGACCACCGCGTCGTCGAGTTCGCTGCTCACGTGCCACTCGCGCAGAAGCTGCGGGATGGACGAGGCAAGTGGCTGCTCCGCCAGGTCCTCGGGCGCTATGTACCAGACAGCATGGTCGATCGCCCCAAGGCAGGCTTCGGCGTACCACTCGCTCGATGGCTGCGCGGTCCCCTGCGCGATTGGGCCGAGGCCCTGCTGGACGAGCGACGCCTCGCGCAAGAGGGATTCTTCCACGTCGCGCCCATCCGACGGGCCTGGTCGAATCATCTGCGCTGCCGCGAAGATCTCCAGTTTCCACTCTGGGACGTCCTGATGTTTCAGGCGTGGCTCGACGAACGGACCGTCGCCGCGTGACGACGTCCGATTCGGCGGCGTGGACGCGTGCGGTTCGACTCACGCAAATCGTGACCGTGCCACAGACCTTTGCCCTGCTCGAAGGGCAGACTGCCTACATGCACCGTCACGGGTTCGACGTCACGGCAATTTCGTCCGCAGGCCCATTCCAGGCGCACTTTGTGGCGCGGGAGCCAGTCCGGCTGCTGACGGTCGAGATGCCGCGACGCATCACGCCCTTTCAGGATCTGCGAGCCGTCGCCGAACTCGTGCGCGCGTTGCGACACATCCGGCCCGACATTGTGCACGCGCACACGCCCAAGGGAGGACTGCTGGGGATGATTGCCGCCACAGTCGCGCGTGTACCCGTCCGCGTCTATCACATGCGTGGGCTGCCACTCATGACCGCCACAGGCGCCCGTAGGCGCCTCTTGACGTGGAGTGAGCGTCTTGCGTGCGGACTGGCCACGCGCGTGCTCTGCGTGAGTCATTCCCTTCGCCAGTACGCTATCGAGCAGGGGTTGTGCGCTCAGGACAAGATCATCACGCCGCTCGGCGGAACCGGGAACGGCATTGACGCGTTCGGGCGGTTTCATCCGGATCAGCCCGCGGGGGATGTGGCTCGTCGGCGGGATGCGTTACGGAAGCGTCTCGGTATCCCATCGGATGCCATCGTGGTCGCGTTCCTGGGGCGCCTGGTGCGAGACAAGGGCGTCGTCGAACTCGCCGACGCATGGCAAGGATTGCGCGCCCAGTACCCGAATATTCATCTACTGGTTGCCGGACCGTACGAGTCGCAGGATCCCGTGCCGCCGCAAACCCGCGCACGGCTGGAGGGTGACGGCCGTGTGCACATGCTTGGCCAAACCGATGATGCGAGGGGCGTCTACGCAGCGGCCGACATCGTCACGCTCCCGACATATCGTGAGGGAATGCCGAACGTCCCACTCGAAGCATCCGCGATGCGCCTGCCAGTCGTGGCGACACAGATCCCGGGGTGCGTTGATGCGGTCGTCCATGGCGTGACCGGACTCCTCGTGCCTGTCGCGAATTCCGCCGCACTCGGTGCCGCGATCGGGGAGTACGTTGCTGATCCCGTGCTTCGCGCGCGACACGGTACGGCCGGCCGCGAGCGAGTCCTCAGAGAGTTCGATCGGGAACGCATCTGGGCGGCGACGCTCGCCCAGTATGCCGAGTTGCTGAAGACACCAATGGAGCACTTCATCGCGCGGACCGCGACGGACGGGGCCGATACAACTCGCGGCATTCCGCTGCCCACTCCGGTCTCATGATCTCCGAGGCGCTGAGGCGCGGCGTCGATCTTGTTGGGGCACTCCTCTTGTTGCTGCTGCTGTCGCCGTTACTGGCCCTGTTGGCACTGGCCGTGCGCTGGCGAACGGGAAGCCCGGTGTTGTTTCGGCAGGTGCGGCCAGGACGAAATGAACAACCTTTCGAGATGATCAAGTTTCGCACGATGCGTGAGCCGCGCGCGGGAGAAGTGCGTGAGTTGTCGGATGGCAATCGCCTTACGGGGCTGGGCGCGTTCATGCGGCGCAGCAGTCTGGACGAACTGCCCGAACTCTGGAACGTCGTGCGTGGAGACATGAGCCTCGTCGGGCCGCGGCCACTGCTGATGCAATATCTGCCCTATTTCACTGCCGAAGAGCGCGAACGGTTTCGTGTACGGCCCGGCATCACCGGTCTCGCACAGGTGCGGGGGCGAAACACCGCGACGTGGGATGCGCGGCTCGCACTCGACGTTGAATACGTGCGCGCCCGGTCACTCGTCGGTGACATGATGATCCTCGCGGAGACAGCGCGCACAGTCTTTGCGCGCGAGGGTGTTGCTGTCGATGCGCGACAACTCATGCGGAACTTCGACGAGGAACGGCGCGACCGCGCCGGCGCGGTGCACCGGTGAAGGCCGTCCTTCGTCCTGCGCGCGCTGAAGACGCACCGGCAATCGTCCAGCTCGCGACGGACGGCTTTCACGAGGAACGGCGCTCGTTGTTCGTGTACTCCTGTACCGGTGCCGACGCGTTCGTTCGAAACCACATCGCCACGCCACCGATGCTCGCCGAGCGTCACTACTCCGTTGCGGAGATCCCTGGTCAGGGAATCGTGGGCGTCATCGATCTCGTGCGCACCGCCACGGCCATTCACCTGGCCTATGTTGCAGTCGCGCCAGAGGCTCGCGGACAGGGCCTCGCGCAAACGCTCCTCTCGTTCGCCACGTATCATTTCCCCGTGCGCCTGGCCGAGATGCAGCTCGACGTCTTTTCGGACAATCGTGTTGCCGTCGACTGGTACGATCGACTCGGGTTTGAGTCCACATCCGTCGCGCACTGGTTCTGCGGAGCGCTTCCGGTCACGGATGACGACGCGGCGGTGCGCGGCTTTGTCTCCGGCATGCCAGTCGCCGAGGCAGCGCACGCGCGGTTCGGGTTCAGTCAGTTCACCGTGCATGCGTCAGGGAATGATTACAGCGTAGGCCGTTTGGGCGAGGCATGGTTTCGTGTTTCCGACGCGGGGGTGGTGCGCGATCTCCAGGCGCTGCACGCGTTGCGCACATTGGACGCACGACGCGGACTGCTCGTCGTGACCGGGGCCGATGACGACATGGAGGGACGTGGATTCACGAAAGTGGCAACCGCACAACGCCGGCGGGTGGGGGTCGAAATGCTCCTTGAACGTCTGAGGGATTCACGGTGATCGTCGACAACAGGGAATCAGGAGCCCCTCCCAGGGTGCGCGCGGCATTTCCAAGTGCACGCGAAGCTTTCGCTGCATTTCTCCGGTCCGTGACGGCCACGGCAGCCGGTACCGTGCTGTTGCCAGCGTACATCGGGTGGTCCGCGCGCGAGGGGTCGGGAGTCTTCGACCCGGTACGCGCCTCGGGACTGCCGTACCGCTTTTATCGGATGACGCGTGACCTGAGGATTGATGTCGATTCAGTTGTCGCGATGCTGACCGGCGACGTTCGCGTGCTGGTGCTCATTCACTACTTCGGATGGCCCGATCCCGCGGCGTCGTACCTTGCGCATGAAGCGCGGCGACGTGGCGTACACGTGCTCGAAGATGAGGCACACGCATTGCTCACCGACGTCATTGGTGGTGCGGCAGGTCGCTCCGGCGATGCCGCCATCTACTCCCTTCACAAGATGCTTCCGGTGACGAGCGGCGGGATGCTCGTGTGGAATGATGGCAACGACTTGGGCGCGACGGGTGAGGGCAGTTCAACCGACGTATCGCTGGACACGCGCTTCGACCTCGCGGCCCTGGCCGGACGGCGAATCGGCAACGACGCCCATGTCAGGCACCTGCTGCAACCGCTGGCGGGTCGAGTCGATCCGTTGTGGCCCACGACACCTGCCGGCGTCGTCCCGCAGTCGTTTCCAGTGCTCCTACGTCACGCGGACCGGACGCAGGTCTATCATGCAATGAACGCGCGCGGTTTCGGAGTCGTATCGCTCTATCACACGATGATTCGGGAGATTACGCTCGCGGAGTTTCCGGATTCACATTGGCTGGCACAGCGCATCATGAATCTTCCCATCCATCCGTCCGTTTCCGATTCGGGAATGCGCCAGCTCGTCGACGAGCTCGATCGACTGTCGCATGGCTGATGCCGCGGGAGTGTTTCGTGTCCTCGATGCGGCAGTGCCGGATGAGCGACGGGAGTGGGTCGCCCTCTGGGATCGATGGCCCGCCCGCGAGGTCTTCGCGCACCCGTCGTACGTGGAACTCGACGCGTCTGCGGACACGACGCACGTGCGCGCCGCAACGTACGTCAGTCCGGACGGTATCGTGCTGTATCCGTTCCTCCAGCGTGCGCTCCCGGCCGACGTGCACTGTGGCACGGAGCAGGACGATGCGGCGAGCGACATCACGGCGCCATATGGCTATGGCGGCCCGCAGTGCTGGGCCGTCGGCAACCGCGCGCAACTCGCAGATGAGTTCTGGGCCGCATTCGACGCTTGGGCCGCTCGCGAGAAAATCGTATCGGAGTTCATTCGATTCTCGCTGTTCGCGGATACGCGGCTCCCGTACGTCAGCGAGATGGTTGAAGTGCAGTCGAATGTCGTGCGCGACCTCGAACTATCAATGGACCAGCTCTGGATGATGTTCGAGCACA
>JBDUCM010000253.1:0-5708 GCA_040003455.1 bacterium | reverse complement strand
CACGGTGACTGGATTCGCGGGCACGAGCTGCGAGCTGAACATACCAGCGTTCCTTGCTCGTTTCGCGCTCGGCTTCTTCTTGTGTTTCGGGGCAGGAGGGAGGCCCTCGTTTTCCGCGACGCGCAGGGCCTGACCGAGACGCGACAACTCAGCCACCGAAAGGAATCGCTCGCGGCCCTGCTCGGGAAACCAGTCAAGATGCTTCGCTGGATTCTCACCTTTGATGTTGCCGCGTCTGTTCAACCAGTAGAAGAACGATCGAACCAGCCGCCCGACACGGTTCGCTGTTACCGACTTGTCCCGGAGGCCGCTGTGAAGCTGTGCGACCTCCCGGTGGGTCACTTTCGCAACTGGCAGCTTGCCGAGAGCTGGGAGGATATATAGCCGCCCAAGCGATTCGTAGAACTCAAGGGTACGCGGTTTCCGGCGTCCGACACCCTCATCGAGATACGTCGCGAACAGTTTCTCTACCGTCTCATCCTTCGCCGCCCGCCGCTCTTCGGAGTCTTCAAGGGCAGGGTCCTCACCCCTCACCACACGAGCGAGCAGCGACGTAGCCATCTTCCTCGCAGCCTCGACGGTGAGCGGCCCGTACGCGCCAACGGTCAGACGACGACGGGTGCGGTGAAGGCCGGGTGCGTAGTACGAAATCAGGAAAGAGCGCACACCGCTCGGCTTCACGCGAACTCCAAAGCCAGACAGCTCGGAATCCCAGAGAAACGTGTCAGCCGTGGTGTCAGGACGCATCGCATCCACGGTCCGCTTGGTGATTTTTCCTTTCATCGAGCTTGCTCCGCGACAAGTGGGGCGGGCCGGGTAACCACCGGGTAACCACGCTGAGCGGAATGTAGGGGAATGCCGAGAGATCGCCAATGGCGTATTCTCCCTATGAGAAGCGGCTTGTAGGGAATGCGAGGGAATCGGGGAGACGACCGTATCCTCTGCTTCCCAAGCTGGACGTCGCCGGTTCGAGTCCGGTCGCCCGCTCTGTGTAACTGTTGGATTTTCAAGTAGTTAGAAGCGTCCGGCGACCAACGGTCCCCGGGCGTTTTTTTTTCGTGGGGACCGTTGTGGGGACCGTTGATGCCCATCCGGATGGACTCTGCGAAGTGATAAATGGGCGGGTAGGCCCGTGTGCAACGTCGTGCGGAAGCCTATGCCGAGGTCCCGCGTTGGGGCTGGATGGACTACCTGTTGTCACAGGATCCACTTGGGGTCGTAGCAGAACGGAGATTGGTTGTAGACAAGGGTCATGAGGATATCACCGATCCGACGGCTCGGCTGCCCGATTTGGCCGAGGTACACTCCAGCCTCTATTTCGACCGCAACCAGGCCTTTGATGCGCTACACGATGCGCGTGAAGAAGGGCAGGTCTCAGGTCGTGGGTACGTGCGTGCAGGCGACGACCGGCGCGACCTGTTGTTGCAGATCCGTACGAGCCGTCGGTGGATTGCCTGTTCAGTTCGCGGCGAAAGGTGGCCAAACGGGTGCTGCGCGGAATTCAAAGAAGTGGCATAGCGGTCGAAGGACCTGGATGGTGAACTGGAGAAACCTTCAAACCATTTCGCGGCGCACAACATCTGACGATGGAGTCAGAGTGTCTTGCTGCATCCGACGCCGCGCGAGTTCTCGGCATCGGCTTCAGCCACGAAATCACCCGTAGCCATGCCAGGTTGGCCATGAGGCTCTTCCCGATTCCGTGCGTCTGCTCCCTTCGCGGCCTCGCACTGTACATCCTCGCCGCACTAACCGCACTGACGGCGTACGCTCCGCGCGGCCGGGCGCAAACCGCAACTCCCGAAACGCTCGTTGGCGTCATCAAGGGGCTGATGGAGTTGCCATCCCCAATGCGGCGATCGCGGTGACACCCGCCGGCGCGGGGTTTACGGCGTCGGTCACAGTCCACTCCGGGGCGGACGGCCGTTGGCGCGCAACAATACCGACCCGCGCCGCCGAGTATTACCTCACGGTCAGCGCAATTGGTTGGATTCAATATCGGACGACGATCCATTCGAAGAACGACGGAAGTTCTCTGCTCGTCGTGCCGGACATCCCGCTCGAGCGGGTCGCAGTGTCGCTCAACGCCGTCCGCGTCACCGCGACGCGCCGTCAACCGCCGGCGCGCGAAGGCCTCGGCAGCACGGACGTGGCGCAGACGGAGAAGGGCCTGCTCGCGAGCTCGGAGGTGTTTGCGGCGGCCGACCAAGGCGACCTGTTGGCGATGATCGCCCAGGTTCCCGGCGTCACGCTGACCTCCGACCCGTCGAGTACCGTGCCGCAGTTTTCCGTGCTTGGGCTATCCGGATCCCAGAACAACGTCACGCTGAACGGAATGGTTTATGGCGGAACGGACGTGCCGCGCGACATCATCGGCGCCATACGCGTCAACGCGTCGCCGTACGACGTATCGCGGGGAGGCTTCAGTGGCGCGCAACTCTCGATTACACAGGCGGCCGGCACGAATTACGTCGACCAGCTCGTGCATGCGACGCTGGACGCGCCGGCGCTGCAGGTAACAGATCGCATCGGTCGTCAGATCGGACAGCCCTACACGAACGTTCAGCTGAGCGGGGGCCTTTCGGGACCGCTCGTTGATGACCGCCTCTTTTACAATGTGTCCGTCCAGGGCGGCCGACGCTACAGCGACCTCCCGTCATTGCTGAGTGGAGATGCCGCGACACTCGCCGCGATTGGCGTCTCGCGCGATTCGGTCACCGCGCTGACAGCGGCCGCGGCGACGCGGGGAATCCCGCTTTTCCCCTCGGGGATACCCCATCGGCGACTGACGAACAATGTCTCAGCGCTCAGCCGATTCGATTGGACGCCATCCCGCGGGGCGCAGGTGAACGTCACGTCGTCACTTCGCCACACCAACTCGGTTGCATCATTCATCTCATCGACCGCGTTGCCCGTTCACGGCGGCGAGCTCACGCACAACGGCGGCGATGTCACGGCGGAGCTCTCGGCGTATATCGATTCGCTCGTGTTGAGCGACACGCGAATCGGCTATCACAGTGACATCACGAAGGGGTCGCCGTACTCGCGGCTGCCTGACGCGCGAGTTTTCGTTACATCGAATCTGGATGACGGGTCGACCGGGCTCGCATCGCTTCTCTTTGGCGGCAACGCCACCCTGCCGCGGTACACGCGGACGTCGGGAGCTGAGCTGTTCCATCAAGCGTCATGGAACTCGTCGAGCAATTCGCATCGCTGGCGGCTGACCGCGGATGGACGCATCGACGAGTTGGCACAGACGCAGGGCGGGAATTCGCTCGGGACCTTCACCTACAATTCGATCGCCGACGTGCAAGCGAATCGCCCGACGTCGTTCTCTCGCTCGTTTGCCCAGCACGACATACTCGCGAAAGTGAACACCGGGGCGCTCGCGCTCGGCGACGAGTGGCGTGCGACGCAACGGCTGAGTATCACGTACGGCGTGCGACTTGATGCCAATGCGATCGCCAATTCGTTGGCGTACAATCCGACGATCGACAGCACGTTCCATTTGCGCACGGACCACGCGCCGAGCGAGGCGGTCGTGAGTCCGCGGGCGAGCTTCAGGTGGGGATTTGGAAGCAACGGAACGGCCGGCCTCCCAGGTTTTGCCGCACCGTGGGGAGTGCTGAGCGGCGGCATTGGTGAATTCCGCAACGATTTGCGTCCGGGACTGCTCGCCCCTGTGGTGACGAACACCGGTTTGCCTGACGCGCTCGGCCAAATTCTCTGTATCGGCTCGGCGGTCCCGCTGCCCGACTTCGCGGCATTTGAGGCCAATTTGAGCGCGATCCCGACGACGTGTGTCGCAGGCGCGCCGTCGGCATTCGTGAGTGCGCGGCCGAACGTGTGGGCCTTCGACCCCAACTTCGAGGCACAGCGCAGCTGGCGCGGCAACCTCACGCTTCGGGGGCCCTTCTTCACGAAGCTCCTTCGGTTCTCGGCGGACGCGACGTTTTCGCGCAACTTGCATCAGCAATCACCACTGGACGTGAACTTCTCCGGCGTGCAGCGCTCCGCGTTGAGGGATGAAGGGAATCGTCCACTCTACGTTCAGTCGGCGAGCATAGTGCCGGCGACGGGCGCGGTAACGAACGGCGACTCGCGCGTCTCGCAAGGCTACGGGTCTGTGAACGACGTGCGTTCGGATCTCGCGTCGCGCACGGCGCAGTACACGTTCGCCCTCAATCCGATCGGCGTCGGCGTGACCTTCTTACGCTGGTCCGTGAGCTATGTGTACACGGATGTTCGAGAGGAGGCGCGTGGATTCGACGGCTCGACCGCGGGTGATCCGAGCGCGGTGGACTGGTCGCGCGGGTCCATTACCAGCAAGCACGCGGTCAACATCAACGTGTTCACGCGGGTGCAGGATTGGTTGTCGATTGCACTCACCGGCCGCGCTGCGTCGGGAAGACCGTTCACGCCGATGGTCGATGGTGACATGAACGGTGACGGGCTGTCGAATGACCGCGCGTTCATCTTCTCGCCGACGTCCTCGAACGCGGCAATCGCCGAGGGGATGAGCCAGTTGATCGGCAATGCGTCGTCGCGCACGAGGAAGTGTTTGCTTGCGCAAGTCGGGACCATCGCCGGGCGCAATTCGTGTGAAGGCCCGTGGACGGCGACCACGGCGGCATCGATCACGCTGAACCCACGGAAGCTCGGGTGGGACAATCGGACGACCCTGTCGCTCAACCTGGCGAACCCGCTCGCGGGATTCGACGAGCTCGTTCATGGTTCGGGACGCATGCACGGCTGGGGACAACCGGCGCTTCCGGATGTGACACTGCTTCGCGTGCATGGCTACGATCCGGCGGCGAACGCCTTCTTGTATGAAGTGAATCAACGCTTCGGCGATACCCACTTTGGCAGTTCGCTGGGCCGAGTCCCGTTCGTGGTCACGCTCGAGGCGCGCGTACGCCTGGGCAGTGATGACGAACATCAGCAGCTCAATAGCATCGTCGGGCAGGGACGCGCGCGTCGTGGCGACGAGCGAAGTCCGCAGCAGATTCGCGCGCAACTCGCCGGCTCGGTGTTCAATCCACTCCGCAGCATTCTGCAGGCGAAGGATTCGCTCACCATCTTGAGCCAACAGCAGATCGATCGCTTGACGCAGCTCCAGCGACGGCTGGCCGCGAAACAGGATTCGATTTGGGGGCCCGTGGTGGCGTATCTCTCGTCGTTGCCGGAAAGCTACAACCTCGACGAGGCAGTCGAGCACGTTCGTCCCGCGCGCACGGCGGCGTTCGATGCCGTGGTCGAGGCGGTGACGCAAGCGTTGAAGATCTTGACGCCGGAGCAGATCGCGGACTTGCCGCCCTTCTTGCGTTCGTCATTCGACCTCGAGTCTCTCGAGGCCTTTCGGCCGACGAAAGGCTTCTCCCTGCCGTAAGGCGCGGAAGCGGTACGTGAAGCAAGCATCGCTGAACATGGCGAGTTCGTCCAGCGGCGCGAGGAATTGCCATGGAAGACTGCTCCGCGTGGCGGGGCTTGAAGACCTACTCTGAGAGTGCCGGCCCACTCACGCCAATCGAGCAACGCCTCTCCGAGCGGTACGGGGTTGACCCTGTGGTGCCGGCGGTGGGGTGCAGCTGGTGCGCACAAACCGGCTACTATGGTCGTGTCCCACTGCTGGAGGTCCTCGCGGTTACCCCAGCGTGCGCACGGCCTCGGGCACCGCACCGCTGGAGCGGGCCACCTCGCGCTGATAGCTC
>JBDUCM010000252.1:0-5711 GCA_040003455.1 bacterium | reverse complement strand
AGGCGCTCGTGAACGGCGCGCCGGGGTTCATTGGCCGTTCGCCCGACGGCCGCGTGGTGAGCGTGATGGGCCTGACGATCCGCAATGGCAAGATCGTGGAGCTCGACGCGCTGACGGATCCCGTGCGGATTGCGACGCTGGATCTGCCCATAACAGGGCCATGAAACGAATCTTCTTTTTTGTTCTCGCCGCCTTGCTTGCGGTCACGCTGTTCATGGGGATGGTGCACGCCGTGTTGGTGGTCGCGCACCTCTCCGAGCCAGCCGCCACCACCGTTCCCGGCACGACGCCTGCACGACTCTGGGCAACCACGGCCGCCGGGCTGGCGCTGTTCAGCGTGGTCATCGGAGGGCTGGCTGCGCGCCGATCCAATGTTCGCATCGGCATCGGCTCGGGGCGGCGCGGCGCCATTCTCGCCTTGGCGGCGGGGTTGATCGCCATGGTCAACGCCGGGTTGATCCTGGCCGTCGCCAACGGTGGCCCTGGCACCGGCAACGGAGTGGTCGGTGCCGCCGGGGCCTTCGTGCTGGGCCTGATCGCGATGGCCATCGGCGGCGTGGTCCTTGTCCGTCAACAGAGGAGGCAACCGTGAATACCGTTCGACCGCGCTACATGGTCAACGATATTGCCGCGGAGGTCACGGACGGGTGTCGGAGCAGGGCAATGGACGGGGATGTCAACGTCACGTCTCGGTGCACGCGCGCCGCAACGCTCGATCAGGCGGCTAGCCCCGTTCCAGCGTGGCTTTCATGACCTCCGCACCTTGGTCCACCAGTGTGGCGATCGGCGGTGCCGCTTCCGTGGGCAGTAGATCGGTCGT
Source organism: bacterium (assembly GCA_040003455.1). Classification (GTDB taxonomy): domain Bacteria; phylum Gemmatimonadota; class Gemmatimonadetes; order Gemmatimonadales; family Gemmatimonadaceae; genus AG11. Next base: position 4,891 of record JBDUCM010000252.1, on the reverse strand, counting down.
CCAGATCAGGCGCGTCGCCGAGGATCCTTCGGGTAGCACCTGGAGCGACGAGTTGTGATGGGTCGCCCGACCGCCGGTGGCGGCGTAGACGAATCGGCGCGCGGTGTCATCGATCGTGACGATCCGTTCCTGCACGACCATGCCGTTGGCGAAGGTCACGGTTCGCACGTCGTCCGCGAGCGTCGTGGCGACGACCAGGCCCGGCACCAGACGTTCATGCACGGCGCCCACGTCGCGCACGGCGGCCCACACCGCGGCTGGTGCAGCCTGGATCACGATCTCTTTGTGGATAGTGGCCATGAGCGAAAAGACCGGTGGAAGTAAGACTCGTGTCGAGTAGATATGAGCCGCCGGGCGAGGGCGTAGAAACCCTCGCCTCTTGCCCTCAAAAGTGAGTGAGAGCAATTCACTTGCCGCGAGGACACGCGATGGCCCGATACAAGTACATCGACATCAATCCACAACGATGTCATTTCACGATCATCGGGAATATCCACGCTTGGTAGCGAGTGATCGGCGCGCGGAGTACCGCCGCCTTGCCGTCCAGCGTCGCGCGACGAATTGGCATGGACGGTCACACTGCCACTAGGGAGCGACGGGCGGTCGCTGATCCGCCTCGGGCTCCTTCTCCCGCAGCTTCACCGCCTTTCCGAAGGTGCGGGAAATGTTGAGGTAGATCGCCCGCGCGCCGAAGTAGCGTTCGTTGCTCTCGATGACGGTGCTATTCGCTGTCCGGTAGCCGAACTGTTGCAGCCGGAACGGATCCGATATGCGCAGCGTGACACTGCCCTGGTCGCGCCAAAGCTTGTACCTGGCGCTTGCATTCATGAATAGCTGCGCGATCTGAGAACCTCCTTCCCTGGCATACGGCGGACGATAGTTCGCGAACACCTGGGCATCCAGGAGCGGGGAGAATTTCCACGTCGCATTCCCGCGCAACGACCACACCATTGCGCGTACGGAAAGATCGCCCGACAGGTTGGATGCGTCGCTGGAGAAATAGTAGAGGCTGCCGCCGCCGGAACCGGAGAGCGGACCGTGGCGCACGCTGGCGTTGAAATCCGCACCCGTTGTGAGTGTGCTGGCCACGTTGTCAAATGTGCTGACCGACACGCCTGTGGAGTCCACGAACTGGATGCTCCGCACGGCGTGCGCAGTGTGCAGCAGATATGGGTTGACCTGGATTGAACCCCACGAACGGGCATCCATGAAGCTCAGCTCCATGGCGTTCGTGTATTCGGGGCGAAGAGCCGGGTTGCCGTGGAACACGTTGCGCGTGTCCTGTCGGTACTCGGCGGGACTCAACTGCTGCGGATTGGGGCGGCTCACCCGACGGGAGTAGCTGAACTTCGCCTGTCGGGTGTCCGTAAGCTTGTAGGCGAGGATCGCGCTAGGAAATGCGCTCTGGTAGTGATTGTCGAATGGGAACGCACCCGTTGGCAAGTTCAGGCGTGTGGTGGCGTCCTCGAGCCGCAGACCAGCTTGTGCCTGCACCTTCGAGACCTCCTGGGACAACACGGCGTAGACCGCGTGAATGTCCTCCGTGTAGTCGAACGCGGTGGAGTGCGCGACGTTCGGAGCGAACTCACCACTCCCGGACTCAATGAACGATGCGGTGAAGTCGCTCGCGGTGGACCGTTGCCTGCCTTGGAAGCCGGCTTCGAGCTTGGTGCGGACGCTGAAGGGTTTGGTGTAGTCCGCATTGAGATTCCACGTATGAAGATTGCCGTCGGTGTTGTCGAACTCCCGCGGAATGGACGCTGGTGTGGCGACGTCGGCTTGAATCACATCGCCAGAGAGGTTCACATCGCTGCGGTTGTAGTTGCTCGTGTATTCGAGTTCCGCGGAGAACTGCATCGCGTTCGGTTCACCCTGACGACGGACTGCGAACGCGTAGTCTTGCGACGAATTCCTCAAAGCCGATTCATTGAACTGGTTGAACTGGCCGATTGCGCGGCGGGTCCCGTCGAGGTCCGTGTAGTACGACGCGTTGTTGATGGCGTTTCGACCGCCGAAAAGGAAACCATCAAATGACAACGCATCGCGGTCATTGAAGCGATATTCCGACCGCACCGTGCCTCCGCCGGACAGTGGCCGATTTGTTCCGCCCATCCGCGTCTCGACACGCGCCGGCACTGGAACGACGAGGTTCTCCCGCGCAATATTTCCTGACATGACCCGGTGATCCCCGTAGACATTACCGGACAGGAATAGCGTGAACGGCCCCTGCTGCTTCCCGACATCGCCGCCCACATCCACCAGCCCCGTGGACGACGTAGCAGTAAGGATGCCGCCGCTCAATCCCAGCTCAGCATCCTGATTGAGCACGATGTTGATGATACCCGCGGTGCCTTCAGGATCACTCTTCGCGGACGGGGTCGTCGCAACCTCCACCGTCTTGAGTGTGCTGGCAGGAAGCTGCGCCAGGAACATCCCGAGTTGCTCACCGCGGAGCGGCGTGGACCGACCGTTGATCTGGATAACCACATTGTCGTTGCCGCGCAGGCTCACCTTTTGAGAGCCGTCTACCTCCACCTGCGGAATGTTTCGCAGTACGTCTATCGCCGTGCCGCCCGCGACGGCAGGCATGTTCTTCGTGCTGTAGATATTGCGGTCTGGTGCGATAACGATGTCTTCGCGCTCGGCCACCACATCCTGCCCTTTCAGCGTGGCGACAACAGCGTTCAGTTTGATACTGCCGACGTCAACCGTTGACTTGTCGGCCGAGATGACGATGTCACCGCGAATGACTTGGCCGAAGCCAAGTGCACGGACGCGGAGCGTGTAGCGGCCGGCGACGAGGCCATCGACGCGAAACGTTCCGTCCGCCTTTGGCAACGATCCACCGGCAAACGACGAATCACCCGCGCGGCGTACGGTGATGGAGCCATTCACTATAGCTCGACCGCTGACGGCGTCGATGATCGTACCGCGGACTTCACCAATAACGGCCACCCCGGGGCGCGCGCCGACCGGTGTCTGTGCGAACACGCCGTGCGAGGAGATGACGAACGTCGTTGCGAGCAGAAGGCGGAGAAGCCCGGGATGCGAAAGCTGCGAAATACGCGTGCTACGTCCGGCCAAGGCAACATTCACCATAGGCGAAGTAGCGCGAGCAGGCGACGTGCGCCCGTTCGGCGCGCTCGGCAAGCTGCTCAAAAGAGCGCCTACCGCCCGCGACGACGGAGGAAAGGCGACGCCATGCTGTGATAGCGCGGCCGTCATGGCCATTGATCGCGCCACACTGCGAGCGTGCCGCTGAACGGAGGCGCCGAATCAGCCGACAGCGGTACATACACGAACACGGATGCACCGCGCGGTGCAGCGCATAGAAAGCTGTGCGCGTCGAACCAGGCAACGCAGTTCGCACCGACGAGTGCGACTCTTGCCGTCGAGCGTTCCATCCAATTGCGAACCATCGTCACGCGGTAGAGCCCACTCGAGGCCGGGAGACGCCACCGGTTCATCTCGCCGCCGGCCAGGCGCACAGGTATCGCCAGGCGCTGCCCCACACGGATCCCCTCCGGAGACGGCGCGCGCTCGTAACTGTGCACGGGCGTATCCCATTCCCCATCGCCGATCTCCATCTTGACCCACGTCGTGCCCGCAACGCGTGCCCGAATACGATGCCCTTCGAGTTTGACAATGGTACTGTCGCCGACTGACATCGCCCCGGCGAGCGACGTGACGGGACGACCATCCGGGTCCAGAGCCTCGAAGGGAACGTCTTGCGAGGGCCCGCCGACGACAAGATTTAACACGCGCGGGCCGCGTACGTCGCGAACAGGTCGGCAGCGGAGCCGCGCGGTCGTCGCAACGGCGCCGAGCGAGGCGCGTATGGACGCGTCACCGGGCTGTGTGCACGTGACGATCCCCTCACGGGTGACCGCCACCGGCGCGCCCGATGCCCACCGATAGCGCACTCCGGTTGGCGCTAGTGCATGCCCAGCCGCATCGAGCACCATTGCTGAAACTTGCGTGGGCCGCTGACTGTTCAAGACTAAATCAGCGGTTGCATTGCTAGTGCCGATGACAAGGCGCGCCGGAGGGCCGTCGGAGAAGCGATACGTGGCAAACACAACCGCGGGTACGAGAGCTACCACCAAGAGCGTCCCGGCTACGCGGGCCCGCCCCATTGGTCCTCCGTACTGCACAGCATTCCAAACGAGATAGGGCGCTGCGCGAAGCGCTTCTCGGATGTACCACCACTGCGCAGTCGCCGCTCCGCGCAGCGCCGCGACCTTGGCGCGTTCCTCGGCGAGGTCACCAAGGACTGAGTCGGCGAACGTGGCGTGTGCGCCGAGATTCTGTAGAATGCGCTCCGTGCGGGAGGACGGTCTTCGGGCCGCACTGCGATGGAGTATGGCCAGTCGTGGAGCGCGGTGTCGCCTCATGTAGGCCGAGCTCGAGTAGGACTCTCGATTCCCGCCCACATCGCGACTGCCTGTTGCCTGGCGTCACGGATCGCCCGGGCGCCGGCAGCGGTCACACTAAACAGGCGACGAGAGCGCCCACCCCGTACGGGGAGCGGTTCGCTTGCCCGAGAAGTCAGGAGCCCCTTGGTCTCCAATCGCTGCAACGTTGTGTAGATCGCGCCCACCGAGTAGTCGCGTGCAGCACGGTCGCTGAGATCATGACGTACGGCGTTGCCGTACGCCTCGTCCGCCAAGCGGGCGACTGCGAGCAGCGCAGCAAGTTCGAGGGTGCCCAGTGTTGTCGTCATTACATGTCATTATGTAAAACAAATATGGTGGGCGCAAGGGTGCGCTACCACAACGATGTCATTTCACGCAGGCTTCGATGATACTGGCCGTTGTCGTCGTCGAGATCACCCGGGTCATCCTGAGCCCCGCCTTCGCCAACAGCGTGTCGTACTCCCGTGTCGTGCGTT
>JBDUCM010000251.1:0-5730 GCA_040003455.1 bacterium | reverse complement strand
CGATCAACGCCTGGATGCTCGCCACCGCCGGGTACACCGTGTCCGTTGCATTGAACTCGTGCACCACCTGCGCCCGCTCGGCATCGGCGAGTACGGAAAGGTCGGCAATCGGCACGCGGGCATCCCGCACAACGTGCTCGAGCACCGTCCGGACATGCGTGAGAAACCGGTCGATCGTCTCGGGCTCGAACAGGTCCGACCGGTACTCCAGCTCCGCCTCGATCCCTGCCTCCGTCTCGCGGCACACGAGCCACAGGTCGTACCGCGCCCACGGTATCTCGAACTCCACCAACTCCACCGTCGCTCCCGCCAGCACCGGCCGCAGCGGCTCCGGGTTCAGCATCGCAAACATCGTCTGGAAAATCGGCGCATGGCTCGGCTGCACACCATGCCGCAGCTCACGCACCAAGGCCTCGAAGGGCACCTCTTCGTGCTCGTACGCGCCCAGGCAGGTGGACCGCACCCGCGCCAGCAGCTCCGCAAAGGTCGGCGTCCCTCGCAAGTCGGCCCGCAGCGCCAGCATGTTCGCGAAGTACCCCACCACCTCTTCCACCTCCGGGCGGGTCCGTCCGCTCACGGGCGACCCCACGACGAAGTCCTCCTGCCCGCTGTGCCGCGCCAGCACCACCTCGAACGCCGCGAGGATTGTCATGAACAGGGTCGCCCCATGGCCTTGCCCGAGCGCCTTCACCCCCGCCAGCAACTCCGGCGACCACAGCGCCCGCCGCCGCGAGCCCACAAAGCTCCGCACCGGCGGCCGCGGCTTGTCGGTCGCCAGCTCCAACACCTCCGGCACCCCGGCCAATTGCCCGCGCCAGTAGGCCATCAACTCCTCCAGGTGGGCCCCCTGCACCCGGCTCCGTTGCCACGCCGCGTAGTCGCGATACCGCACCGGCAGCGGCGCGAACACCGGCGCATGACCGGCTCGCCGCGCCGCATATGCTGTCGCCAGCTCCCGAAACACGATCCCACGCGACAGGTCGTCCGTCACGATGTGGTGCGTGAACAGGCCCACCAGCCACGCCTCCTCCTCCACCCGCACCACCATCGCCCGATACAGCGGCGCGGCGCCCAGGTCCACTGGCCGGCCCACTTCCGTCTCCAGTCGCGCCAGCGCCGCTGCCGCGGGCGTCGCGTGGTCCCGCAGGTCCACCACCGTCACCGGCACCTGCACGTCCGCCAGCACCCGCTGGCGCGGCACGCCGTCCACCGCGAAAAACTCCGTCCGCAGCGCGTCCTGGTGCGTCACCACATCCGTCAGCGCCGCCGCAAAGGCCCCCTCATCCAGCGACCCCCGCACTCGCAGCACCTCCGGCCCGCCGTAGCCGCTTGGCCCCGTGGTCATCTGCTCCACGAGCCACAGCAGCTCCTGCGCAAAGGCCGTTGGCGCCTCCGCCCCTGCAAGGCGCGGAATCCCCGCCACGGGGGCCGCTTCGGTCACCGGCACCGCCAGTTGCGCCGCCAACCCCGCCACCGTCCGCCCGTCGAACAGCTGCCGCAGCGACAGCCGCCGCCCCAACTGGCTCGCGAGTCGCGCCAGGATCCGCATGCCCAACAACGAGTGCCCGCCTACCTCGAAGAAATCGTCCTCCACCCCCACCCGCGTCCGCCCCAGCACGGTCGCCCATACTTCCGCGATCTGCGCCTCCAACGCCGTCCGCGGCGCCAGGTACGCGCGCGACCCCTCGATTGTACCAGGATCCGGCAGCGCCTTGCGATCGAGCTTTCCGTTGGCATTCAACGGCATGGCCTCGAGCACCACGAGGGCGCTCGGCACCATGTATTCGGGCAACTCATCGCGGAGTGCTTCGCGCAGCGCCGCCGCATCGAGCTCGGCTCCCCGCTCGGCAACCACATAACCAACGAGAGACTCGCCCCGCTGAACGATCACGCACTCGCGCACACCCTCCAACACGCCGAGCGCGGATTCGATCTCTCCGAGCTCAACGCGGAAGCCGCGGATCTTCACCTGGTGATCGATGCGCCCAAGAAATTCGATGACGCCGTCGCTTCGCCAGCGCGCCAGATCGCCGGTGCGATACATGCGCCCCGACCCTCCATCCAGAAACGGATCGGCCACGAACTTTTCAGCCGTCAGCTCGGGCCGGTGCAGGTATCCTGACCCAACGCCCGAGCCACCGATACACAACTCGCCTGGAACGCCAATCGGCATTGGCTCGTCGGTGCCCGGTGCAAGCACATAGATGCGATCATTCGAGATCGGCTTGCCAATGGGCACCACGCCACCGACAAAGTCGATGGGCAACGTCCACGCAGTGGCGTACACCGCGGCTTCCGTTGGACCGTAGAGGTTCTGCACCTCCAGCGACGGAAAGAGCGCACGAAGGCGCGACGCCAATTCACCGGGGAGGGCCTCGCCGCCAAGTACGAGCAGTCGTACGCCGCGGCCCGCTTCTGCGAATTCCTCCAACAGCACGCCGAGCAACGAGGGCACAAACTGCACGACGGTTACGCGGCGTGCGGCAATCGTCGCCAGGAGATAGTCCGGATCGCGATGGCCATCCGGGCGGGCGAGAAACAGGCGCGCACCGGCAATGAGCGGCAGGTACAACTCCCACACCGACGCGTCGAAACTCACTGGCGCCTTCTGGAGCACACAGTCGGTTGCGCCAAGTACGTACGCGGACTGCATCCACTGCAAGTAGTTCACGACTGCGCGATGCGGTAGCATTGCGCCCTTCGGGACACCGGTGGAACCCGACGTATAGATGACGTACGCGAGGTCGTCAGGGGTCGCACGCGGTGCGAGTGGCGCGCCGCTCGATTGCGCGATGTCCGCCGCGTCGCCATCGAGGCTCACGAGCCTTCCATCGAACTCGGCAAACTGCCCGCGGACGCGCTCCTGCGTGACGAGCACCCGTGCGCCGCTGTCGCGCAGCATGAAGGACAGGCGGTCCGCCGGATAGTCGGGATCGAGCGGGATGTACGCCGCTCCCGTTTTCATTACCGCGATCAGCCCCACCATCAACTCCACCGACCGCTCGATGGCCAGGCCAACGAGCTCGCCGTTGCCGACACCGGCGGAAATGAGATGCCGAGCAAGCTGGTTCGCGCGTGCATCGAGCGCCGCGTACGTGAGCGACACGTTGTCGTCTTCCACGGCGACGGCATGCGGCGTACGAGCCACCTGCGCTTCGATCAGCGCATGGATGCTCGCTGCCGCGGGAAACTGCGCCGCCGTGGTGTTGAATCCATCGAGCACCTGGGTGCGTTCGGCAGCGGTGAGGATCGGGATCCGCGACACCGGACGTGATGGATCAGCGACCGCACCTTCCAGGAGCACCTGGAGGTGACCGAGCATCCGTTGCATCGTGGCGGCGTCGAACAGGTCCGTGCGATACTCCACCCATACGCGAAGCCCGTCGGGCATGGGGCGCACGAACAACCACATGTCGAAGGTGGACCATCCGCTGTGACAATACAGCCGCGTGGTGTCCAGCCCATCGAGTGGCAGCTCCGGCAGGTCGGTAGACTGCAACGAGAACATCGCCTGGAACAGGGGCGTATGCACCGACGATGTTGCCCGCGCGAGTTCCTGCACCAGCCGCGCGAACGGCACATCCTGATGTTCAAATGCATCGAGGCTGCTCGCCCGCACGCGATCGAGCAGCTCCGCGAACGACGGATCGCCAACCAGATCGGTCCGGAGCGGAATCATGTTGGCGAAATAGCCCACCACATCTTCCATCTCGGTGCGCGTGCGCCCGGATACCGGCGTACCAATGATGAAATCGTTCTGGCCACTGTACCGCGCCAACAGCACCTGGAAGGCGGCGAACAGCGTCATGTACGGCGTGACACCGCGCGCCTGCGCCAGCCGCCACACGCGGTCCATGAGATCCTTGCCGAACACCGTGGATTCCTCGGCGCCCGCAAATCCGCGCACGGCGCCGCGCGGCCTGTCGGTGGGCAACTCGAGGACGTCGGCCGCGCCGTGCAGGCGCTCGCGCCAATAGGCGACGTCGGCGGCCAGCGCACCCGATTCCGCGGAGTCTCGCTGCCACTCGGCAAAATCAGTGAACTCGATGACCGGCGGTGGAAGCACGCCTGCTCGCGCCGTGCGGCGTGCCGCGTATCGCGCGCTCAGCTCCGGAAAGAATCGCTCACGAGACCACCCGTCACACACCAGATGATGCTGCATGAGCAACAGCGTCGAGTGGTCCTCGGTGAGCCGCACGAGCGTGGCGCGCAGAATGGGCGCCTGGCCGAACGCAAACGGCGCGCGGACGTCATCTTCGATGATTCGGTGGGCGGCGGCGGCTCGATGTGCGGCGGGTTCGCCGCGCAGATCGTGCATCGTCCACGGTACTTCGGCCGCGCGCTGGACCTGCTGGTACGGAACGCCATCGCGCTCGGCGAACGCCGTCCGCAGCGCCGAGTGCCGAGTGACCATGTCGTCGAGCGCCTGCCGCAACGCGTGGACGTCGAGCGCACCGCGGATGTCGAACAGTTCCGGGATGTTGGACAGCGCCACACCGGGATGCATCTGCTCCACCAGCCAGAGCAGCTCCTGCCCGTACCCCAGCCGTGCCTCGCTCAGGTGCCTCGGAAGAATTTCCGCATCCGCGGCGTCGTCGAGTCCTTCGTCCGCCATCAGCTCAGCGAGGAGCCGTTGGCGTTCGTCCGCCAGTCCCTGCGTGTCGTCAGTCGTCATCGGCCGTCGATCACTCCCGTGGCGCTCTTGCGCCCTTGCGGCCTTACGGCCGTGTGTATGGGTCGTTCATCACTCCCGCTCATGATGGACGTTTGAACTCAATAGACGCATCGCCTCGTCATCCGAAACGGAGTCGATTTCCGCCAGTAGGCGCTCCAGTTCCTGTGCCTCCGTCTCCACCTCCATTGCGTCCATTGCGGCCACGATGCCGGCAACGGTTCGCCCCTCGAACAGCATGCGCAACGGAAATGGGCGATGGAACCTGCTGGTCAGTCGCGCCAGGATCCGCATTCCGAGCAGCGAATGCCCACCGATCTCGAAAAAATCATCCTCCACGCCGAGGTCCGTGCGATCCAGCACTTCGGCCCAGATCTCGGCAACGATCGTTTCCCTTTCGTTGCGCGGTGCCACGAACTGGCGCGTTGCTCCCAGAATCGAGGCCGTGGGAAGGGCGGACCGGTCCAGCTTTCCATTCGCGTTCAGCGGCATCGCATCGAGCACCACAATCACGCTGGGTACCATGTAGTCCGGGAGGCTGGCGCGCAGTCCGGCTTTCATCACCTCCGGATCGATCGATTCCACCGGCGTCCCTCGTGCCGGCACCACGTAGGCGACCAAACGGCCGTCGCGTTCCACGACGACGCACTCGCCCACCTCGGAAGCGGCGCCAATGGCCGTCTCGATCTCTCCAAGTTCGACGCGGAAGCCGCGCACCTTTACCTGGTGGTCAATCCGGCCCAGGAACTCGAGGGTGCCGTCCTCACGCCAGCGAGCGAGGTCGCCGGTGCGATACATCGCGTCGCCGGCGCGAAAGGGGTCGGCCACGAAGCGCGTGGCCGTCAGGTCCGGGCGGTGCAGGTAGCCGGCGCCCACGCCACGGCCGGCGATGCACAACTCGCCGGGGACGCCGATGGGCGCCGGCTGCACCCCTCCGGTCCGGTCCAAGATATAGATGCGATCGTTGGCGATGGGGCGGCCGATCGGGACGATGCCCCCCGGGAACGGCGCCGGCAGCGGCCACATCGTCGCATACACCGCGCACTCCGTGGGCCCGT
>JBDUCM010000099.1:0-19464 GCA_040003455.1 bacterium | reverse complement strand
CTCGTTCAAGATCACCACGCCAGCGCCAACGGTGAAAAAGGACAAGCCAGACTAGCGGCCCGCCGCAATCACGGCGTAGGCGCGGGTGACGTTGATGCAGCGAGTTGCGCCGCCAGGATCTTCGTCAATGACGCCATGTCGTAGGGCTTCGCGATCGCGCTGTTGAAGACGTCCTGCGCCACCATCTCTTCGGCGCGTGCATCGAAGTATCCGGTGCAGAGCACGAGTGGAAGATCGGGGCGCACCACGCGAATGATGCGGGCTGCGTCGTGGCCCGTCATGCGGGGCATGTTGCCATCCATTACCACGATGTCACACCGGCCAGGATCGGCGCGTACCAGGTCAACCGCCTCCTGACCATCAACGGCGGTCTCCACCTCATACCCTGCCTTGCGGAGCATCCGCGCCGCCACGTCGCGCACGGCATCCTCGTCATCCACCAGCAGGACCCGCCCCTGCCCCGTCCGCACCACACGCGACCGCTCCGAATCGGCCTGGCGCAATGACCGGTCCACGGGGAAATGAATCGTGAACGCCGTGCCCTCACCGGGAGCGGTATCCACATCGATGATGCCCTGGTGCGTCCGGACCATTCCATAGACCATCGCCAGCCCCAGACCTGTTCCCTCGCCCGTGCGTTTGGTCGTGAAGAACGGTTCGAAGATCCGCGATCGCACAGCCTCGGACATGCCGGCGCCGGTATCGCGCACCACGAGCGCAACGTACTCCCCGGGAATCGCCCGCTCGTGACGCTGGCAGAACGCTTCGTCCAACTGCACGATGCGAGTAGTAAAGCTCAGTCGCCCACCCTCCGGCATGGCGTCTCGTGCGTTCAGCGCGAGATTCAGAATTGCGTTGCCAATCTGCGAACGATCGCCGGCAACCACAGGAGCGGGCACGCCAAGGTGGAGCGAAATCACGATGCGCTTGTCCACCGTGCGCGCAAACAGGTCCGCGAGATCGCGGACGATGGTGTCGATGTCCACCGCTTCTGTGCGCCCGTGACTGTGGCGCGCCAGCGTCAGCATGTTTCGCGCAAGCTCGGCACCGCGCTCGGCAGTCGCCATGATTGCCGCCGCATCTTCCTTGATCTGCTGCGTGGCTTCCTCGTCGCGCTGCACGAGTTCCGCGTAGCCACTGATGCCGGTGAGCAGGTTGTTGAAGTCGTGCGCAACACCGCCGGCCAACCGGCCGAGTGCGTCCATCTTCTGCGATTGCCGTAGCTCGCTCTCCAGACGCCGCTGATCGGTGACGTCGCGCATGAACGCACTGAACTCGGTGCGGCCGCTCCTGTTCAGCGAGTTGATCGCGATTTCCACCTGAAGACGCGTTCCGTCGCGGCGGATTGCCACCGTCTCGATCCGTCGCCCGATCATCTTTGACGTACCGCGCAGTCGGTATTTGGTGAACTCGGCCTCCATTGCCTCGCGCGATTCCTCGGGGATGATGCATTCCGCAATGGGCCGCCCGAGTACCTCGCTGCGAGCCCACCCGAAGGTTGTGTCCGCGCTCGGACTCCACTCGCAGATGATTCCGTTGCCGTCCACCACGACGACGGCATCCATGGCCGCTTCCAGGATGGCCCGCGTACGCGCCGCCGACTCGTTGGCCGAACGCTCCTCTTCTGCGCTGGCGCGCTGGCGGAGCATGTCCGTCATTCGGTTGAAGTGATCGCTGATGCGCCCAAGTTCGTCGTCCACGGGCGCATTCAACTCCACGTCCAGGTCACCCACGGCAATGCGCGAGATGCCGTCGTCCAGCGCGGCGAGCGGCGCATACAGCCGGCGCCGCATGAAGACGATGAAGAAGACGGACGCCAGCACACCGGCAACGAGCCAGAAACCCACCAGCGTTGCAGAGTGTTGCGTGGTGGCCGCAAGGGCCATCTCCTGCGCATTCACCTCGCGGAAGGCGGCTGCCGTTGCCTCACCGAGCACACTCCGCACCGGCAACGATTGTTCATCCGCGCGCTGGAGGAATTGCGCGGCGCGATCGAACTCACCCAACTCGGTGGCGGCAATGGCACCGAGGAGCGACGTGCGAAAGCGCGACTCGCTCTGCACGCCATTTGCCAGCACGGTGCGCAGCTCGCTCGCGGGCCCGGCCTTGAGGGCCAATCGCTCGAGCGTGTGGGCGCTCTCCTCCATGTCCTGGAGTCGCACACGGAGCACTTCGAGCTCCGATGTGGCCACATCTCGACGGCGCGCCCGGGCCAGCAAGCGGGTGATGCCCAGTTGCGCGCTGTCCAGCCCAGCGAGCCGCCGCTCGCTCTCGCGATACTCGGTGACCACCTCGCGGCTGTGCTCCTGCACGTTCGACGCGGCGGGCCCCACGTTCACGACAAGGATCAACCCCACCACGGACACGTATACGAGCGCGCCCACGGCGAGCAGGATCAACGCAACGCGTAGTGACGGCCCGCGACGCCGCGGCCGTGGACGGGCCTCGATGCCAGATAGCGGATCGGTCACGGCAGCGGCCCGTCAATTGGGGCCATTCGCATTTGTGCGCCCACCCGGCCGTGGTCAAAGGAGATGGGCCCTGTGACGCCAGGAAACGCCCTTCGCGAGTGACCGAGCGATTCAAGCCACCGGCGTACCCCGGCTCTCGTCCCCCCGCCCTCGCGCGCGGCCGCCGCGAGCAGGGCGAACCCATCGTAACCCAAGGCCTCTGGTACGGAAGGCTCCCTCCCAACGATGCGACGAAAGCGGGCGATGAAGAGCCGGTTCACCGAGTCGGTATCCGGGGTCCACAGGCGCACGCTCAGGATACGCTGCTTGACGCTGTCGCTCAGGTTGCGGATTTCTCGCGCTTCGCCGTCAAATCCGTCGCCGCCCAGAATCCAGGCGTCGGGGCGCTCGGCATTGATGATCTCGGCGATGCAGGCAGAGTTCGAGATGCCAATCGCGAGGACCACCACGTCCGGACGCGACCGGCGGAGCGACGCCAGTATCATCGCACGCTGAAGTTCCAGACTGCTCCCTCCGCACCCGGCGTTGGGTACCATCGTCGCGTCCACAAGGTCCAGGCCGCGCGACACCAACTTGCTCCGAACCCCGTCGCGCAACCCTGCACCGTACTCGTCACCGACGTACACCACGGCGATTCGCTGCCCGTGGAGTGCGTCGATGGCATACGATGCCAGGAACGCACCCTCCACCGAATCATTCGGGGACAGCGTGAACGTCCACGGCCCCACACTCGCCAGACGACGGCTCGTCGCGTTCGGGACCACCTGGGGAATACCACGATCGTTGTACACCGACGCCGCGAGCAGTGATTCCTGGCTGCCCGGATGGCCCACCACGCCGATCAAGCTCTCATTCTGGGCAAAACGCACTGCACCATCCACGGCGCGCACGATCCCGAGCCCCGGCGCCACTTTCCAGGGCGCGATTCCGATCCGTTGGCGCAAGCCGCCGGAGTCGATGGCCAGGCGGGCGACGCTATCGACAGAGGGTGCCGAGCCGCGGGGCATGCCGTCACCGATGACCAACGGCTGCGGGTCGCCGCATGCAACGAGAGTCAGCGCTGCAACGGCCGTCAGGGCGATTGGTACGAGCGAGACGGTTGGAAGCCGGCGTGGAACGAGGTGGCGTGGCACGTAATCAACTTTGCCGACGCGCCGCGTCGAGGCAAGGATGCCGAGGCGTTACTTTCGGCCGGACGGCACCCGGCTGTCCAGCGCCCGCAGAAAAGACACGATCCCCCGTTGTTCGGTTGCCGACAGGTGGAGGGAGTCCGTGCTGAGTGTCTGGTTCTCGATCGACGCACCTACGCCGCGCGCGCCGCCGGCATCGTAAAAGCGGACCACGTCGTCGAGGGTGGACAATGCTCCGTTGTGCATATACGGCGCCGTGCGGGCCACGTTGCGAAGCGACGGTGTCTTGAACGCACGCACGTGCAGGGCGAGGTGATCAATGCGCGCGCGGCCGGAATCGGAGTCCACCGCGCCAAAATCGGCGGTCGACGCTGGCGCACCAATCACCTCCACGTCCGACCGCATGTACAAGGGCGGCGTGTTGCCGCTGAACAACGGCGCGAAATGACAGGTGCCACACCCCGCCTTCCCCATGAATGTCGTGAACCCGGCGCGCTCTTCGCTGCTGAGTGCATTCGTGTCGCCGCGCACGGCGAGGTCGAATCGCGAATTCAGCAGCGTGAGTGAACGCAGGTACGCCGCCAGCGCCTGCCGGAGCCGAAGCGACGTTACCGCGGCTGCGCGATCAACACCGAATGCTCGCGCAAACAACGCGGGGTATTCCGCAGTCTTCCGCAATGTTGCCGCGGCCGCCTCGTCCGACCCTCCCATCTCCGCTTTGCTGCGGAGGACTTCGCCCGCCTGATCCTCGAGTGTCACGCTGCGTTCGTCGGCAAATTGCGCAGGTTGTATGGCGGCGTTGAGCAACGTCGGCGTATTCCGCTCTACGCGTGGACCGTTGGAGGTGACGCTCGCGGCATGCGCCACTCCATCCGCGAAGGCACGCGACGGCTGATGGCACGATGCACAGCTACGAGTACCCGGCCCGGACAGCAGCCGTTCATTGAATAGCCGCTCTCCAAGCGACACAAGTTCCGGCGTGCGAGGGGGGCTTCCGGACGGAGCGTAGGCGCCGGCGTCGAACGCGTCTGGCGAGTAGACAGACGGTGCGTCCACGCGCCATCCGCGCGGAATGTGGACACGGGTGGTGCCCGCCGCTCTGGCCAGCGAATCGAGCGCGCGATCGGCCGGTACCACCGCGTCAACGATAAAAGCGAGACGGTTGAAGGTCGCGAAGTCCGGATGCGCGCGCAGCGCGGCTCCTTCGCGCTCCAGTTCCATGTCGAGGCGGGCGCGTTCGCCCCCGAGCGACGGCCAGAAGGATTCCCCAACGGCGAGTAGCAACGAGCGCACGCCGTCTACGGCGTCGGCGCTTTCACGCATAGCGTCGCCGGTACGTTGCGCGTCGAACCCCGCGATCCCCAACGTCGATACGCGCGCGAGTTCCAGACGCGCCATCTCCACGACCTGCGCCTCAGTGAGCTGTAGCGATGGAGCCATCGTCACCAGCCGTCGCGCCATCACGTGCATGCCGTCGACAATACGGAGAGCGGAGTCCGCGACATTCGGGGCGGGAGCCGGCCACAAGAGCGCTTCGAGCGCGGGGAAGCCACTTGCGCCCAGCGTGGAAGGCGGCGGCGCATCGTCGTCGTCCACCTCTTGCCGCCGAGAATTGAACGCTGCCGCAAGGGCCGGCGCGTAGAACTCCGTCATCGCCTCCACGCGCTTGTAGCGGGTGCGGGCACGACGAAATGCTGCATGCACCGCCCGTGTGTCGGATGTCTTCGTCTTGCTCGCACGAACCGCCGATGACAACACCACCAACGATGCGTCGAGTGAGTCAGTCTCTCTCGCGATCAGCGCGCGCATGACAAACGTTGCGGAGGCCGGGCTGCGCCGCCCTCCCATGCCCAGCGCCACGGCCGTCACCAGCAGCACGACGCCGGCGCCCGCGAATACTCGCGGACGCCGGCGTGTCATGAGTGATCCCGTCTGTTGCAGCGCTACTTCCAGGTGATTTCGACTGAGTCGCGCAGCGTGGCCGGCGTCGCGGGCGCCGTAGCCGCGTATCCTGCTGCGGGTACGTCACGTCCATAGCTCTTCGAGAACACCCGACCACCGTTCGTGACGCTCACCACCGTAAAGCCGTAGTAGTTGCCGGTGGAGGGAATCGTCGTGTCGAGCGTGGCATCCAACGGCGTGCCGCCATTGCCGGCGATGACCTGCCACGTCTTGCCCGTGGGTTGCGAGCGCCAGTATTCATGGTTGTGCGCCGAGAACACCCCTTCCACCTGGTTGTTCGCGAGCACAGTCCAGTAGGCGTCACGTGCCGGAATGTCAAAGGCCAGCCCGTCGGTTGGTACTGTCGGATACGAGTAGGCCGGTTTGTGCTGAATCATGAAGATGTGCTTCGCCCCCCGGGTGCGCGCCGCGGCCAGGTCGGTGGTAACCCATGCCGTAGGCACATGCCAATCCTTGCCGACCGGATCGGTGTTGAGCGTCACGAAATGTGCATCCTTGAAATCAAAGGAGTACGAGAGCTTGCTCTGATCGGTCTGGAGCCCGTCGGCGCCAGCCGCCGCCGGTCCATTGCCGCCGCGTGTGATGTATTGGGCCATATCGCGCAGCCACACTCGCTCGGCCGGTGCAACGGCAACCTTCGCCAGATTGTCCGTTTCGTGATTGCCGGGCACCGTGATCAGCTCCACGCCGGCCGTCGCAAGGGGCGACGCCTGATAGAGCGCGATCCATCCCTTCAGTTCCCGGTCCAGCGCCGTGGAATCATTGGTGTAGCCAAATACCATGTCGCCCGTAAAGAACAGGAAGTTGGGCTTCGTGCTCATCGCCGCGATGTCTGCGAAGGTGCGGTTGAGCTGCTGCACATTGGCGGTGCTCACGACACCAATGCTCTCCGGCGCCGCGAGCCGGTTGCACCCGATGACGGCGAACGAGTACGCGACGGCGTTCGGGTCCAGTGACGAGGACGTGGAGTCGGAGCACGCGAGCCCGATCGCAACGGTCGCGACCAGCCCGGTGACCAGGAGAGATGCCCTGAAGAAGCGCATGTCGGAAATCGAGGTTGGGGAGAAATGGATTGACCGTCTATTTTCCCCCGCTCCGGTAACACGATGCCGAAACCTCTGTAACAGAACAGCATCAGTTAACTGACAACGCAGCTTGCAGTGGCCACCGGGCGGTGGACAGTGTCGACGGCGATCTCGCTACCGGCTGTGCTTGTACATCAGGTCGACCAGCTCGTCGTACATCGCATCCGCCTGCTCCGCCCCCGCCCGGATCGCCGACCCCGCGCAGTGGCGCAAGTGATTTCGCATCAGCTCCCGTCCCACCGACCTGAGCGCCTCGTGCACCGACGCGATCTGCGTCATGATATCGGCGCAGTACCGGTCATCCTCCACCATCTTCTGGAGGCCACGCACCTGTCCCTCGATGCGCCGAAGTCGTTTCCCGTTCCGCATCTTCGCGTCGGGATCCACGGCGAGGGCCTTCCGCGCTCCTTCATCGACGCCAGGCATCGCACACCCGCACTCGATCGTGGTGACGGTGGGCGTCTCGTCACTTGCCTTCTGTTTAGGCGTCATTGGTCAATATCGTTGATACGTGAACGGCCATGGATGACTGCCCTCATGCGAATCGCGCGCGCCGGAGTCGCAAGCTGTTCGTTACCACACTCACCGAGCTGAATGCCATCGCGGCGCTGGCCAGGATGGGGCTCAGCAGTACACCGAACAGGGGATAGAACGCCCCTGCCGCCACGGGTATGCCGACCAGGTTGTAGACGAACGCCCAGAACAGATTCTGCTTCATCGTCCGCATCGTGCGACGCGACAGTTCGATCGTGTGCACCACACCCAGCAGGTCGGCGCGCATGAGGGTCACGTCCGACGCCTCGCTCGCGACGTCGGTGCCACTCTGTAGTGAGATACCGAGATCAGCCTGCACGAGCGCGGGAGCGTCGTTGGTACCGTCGCCGACCATCGCCACCACGCGCCCCTCGCCTTGAAGCCGCTTCACCTCCGCAACCTTGCCCTCTGGCAACACGCTCGCGACAACACGCGCAACGCCCACCGCACGCGCAATGGCATCGGCGGTGCGTTGGTTGTCGCCTGTGAGCATCACCACTTCAAGTCCCAGCGCCCGCAAACGCGCGATCGCTGCGGGAGAGGTTGACCGGACGGGATCGGCAACGGCCAACATTCCCTGGAACTGTCCATCCACTGCGACGTACATCGGCGTCTTGGCGTCGCCGGCCAGTCGCTCCGCGTCGCTCCGCAGCGACGTCACATCGATGGCATTCTCCTGCATCAACGCCTCATTTCCCACCAGCACTCGGCGCCCACCCACAGTGCCCTTCGCACCGCGACCCGTGACCGACTGAAACGCTTCAGCATGCTCCAACGGGGCGCCCTTGTCCGTTGCATAGCGCACGATCGCATCCGCGAGGGGGTGCTCGCTCGAACGCTCGAGTGACGCCGTCACGCGCACCATCTCCTCCCTCGAGAGCGCAGCGTACGGGGCGGAGAGCACATCAGTCACGGTCGGCCGGCCTTCAGTGATCGTACCCGTCTTGTCGAGCACCACGGTCGTCACGTCACCCGCGCGCTGCAACGCCTCTCCGCCCTTGATCAGTACCCCCAATTGTGCACCCCTGCCGGTGGCAACCATCACTGCCGTGGGCACGGCGAGTCCCATCGCACACGGGCAGGCGATGATCAACACGGCCACCGCCGCCGCGAAGGCCCGCACCGCGGCTGCACCTGCACCGCCACCTGTCACATGGATGGCGACGAACCAGGTGACACACGTGACCAGCGCAATGGAGATGACCACCGGAACAAAGATTCCGCTCACGCGGTCGGCCAGCGCTTGAATTGGCGCGCGCGATCCCTGCGCGTCGCGCATCAACTTCACAATCCGCTCCAGGGTGCTGTCGGCGCCGAGCGTAGTGGCGCGATAACGGAAGCTGCCCGTGGCGTTGATGGTGCCGCCAATTACCCGGTCGCCAACAGTCTTTGATACGGGAACGGACTCGCCCGTGAGCATCGATTCATCCACGGCACTGGAGCCAGCGACCAGCTCACCATCCACCGGAAGCCGCTCGCCTGGACGCACCACCACCACATCGCCGGAATGCACGGTCTCAATGGCCACGTCCACTTCTTGATCGCCACGGACCACGCGTGCGGATTTTGGCTGGAGGTGAGCCAACGCGCGCAATGCCGCCGATGTCTGTCGCTTGGCGCGGGCCTCGAATGCGTTGCCCGTGAGGATCAGCGCGATGATGATGATCACCGCCTCGTAGTACACGTCCGGCATCACGCCGTGATCCAGAAAGAACTCCGGCACAATCGTCGCGATCGCGGAATAGATGAATGCCGCTCCCGTGCCCACGGCAACCAGCGTGTCCATGTTGGCCGCGTGATGTCGGAATGCCGCCCACGCACTTGTATAGAAGTGGCGGCCCGCCCAGCCCATCACCCCCAGCGTCATCACAAGCAGCGCGAATGCCAGGGTGCGAGGTGAAACGACGTAGAGGCACGACAACCATGTCCGGTGCACAGGATCGAAAGCACGCATGGCCCACTGCATGAACGGGTCGCTGATGCCCGTCATCGCGCCACCGTGCGACGTGCCGGCCAGCCTGCCCATCAACGGCATCGACGCCACCATTGCGACCACCCCGGCGGCGCCGCTCACGATCGCCTTGCGGCGCAGCGTGCGGAATTCGTCGGCTTGCGATTGGTCGTGTGCCGCCTGTTCCTCGAATGCCGAACGATTCGCCACCGGGAGCTCCGCGCCGTATCCGGTATCGCGAATAGCTGCGACAAGCGCGGCCGCGTTTACCGCCCCCGGGTTGAACGTGACGGTTGCGTTGCCCATCATCAGGTTGACGGAGGCGTCGGATACACCAACTGTCTTGTTCAGCGTGCGCTGCACCCGCGACTGGCACGCCGCGCACGTCATGCCCGTTACCGGGATGACTACCCTTTCAGTCTCGGGCGCTGCTGGTTCAGCCACTGGCGGTGTCGCGGTGCTCATGATTGCTCATCTCCCACTCATGAATTGCTTCACGTTCGCGCACGCATTCCGCGCGAACCACTGCCACGAACCCCTACCACCAACACCTACTCGGCAATCACGCGCCCGTGCAGCATGCCCATGCCACACGTGAACTCGTAGGTGCCTGGCGCAGGCGGCGTCACTTCTATGGTCGTCTTCTCGAAGGCGGGCAGGAACGTCCGGAGCCCGAAGCTGGGGAAGACCAGTTCCTCCGAACAGCTCGACGTCTCCTGCCGGTCGAAGATCAGGCGCACAGGCTTCCCAGCCGCAACCCGGACAGTGGCCGGCTCGTACCCTCCGTGAACGTCGATCCGCACTTCCGGCACCGCACCGCCGCCATCTGCGGCAACCACGGTGGCCGCGGTGCCACTCGCAGCAACGAAGAAGTACCAATTCACCCAGAGCGCCGCGGCCCCGCCGGCGGCTATGACCAACCAATCGGTGGCGTTCATCGCACTCGTCCGCCTGAAGACATGCCGGCCAATCCATCACCCGGCTCATTGATATCTAGTATACCCCTACCCCCTATGTCAATCAATAACGGTCACCGGCGCGTCGAGGTGGGACTTCTCCTGACATGAGTGGTCGCATTCCCCGACTGCTTCCTGCCGGACGCGTCGGCAGCTTCCTTTCTGATATCTGGACCTCGTCACTCCCGCCCTCCATTCGTGCCGCTGCGGACATCCCCTGCACCACACTCCGGCGCCGCGCCGTTGCGCGCATGCCCGGTTGGCCATCGCGCAACGATCATGGGAATCCACTGCGCTGAGCCCGATGCGCAGCGACTTCGCTCGCTCGGCGTATTCGAGGGCGCTCAGGTGGGCGTGGTGGACATCCGCAGCGGCATGGTGCTCGACGTGCGCGGATCCCGCCTGGCACTCGGATGGGATGTCGTCGGCGCCATCACCGTTCGGCTCGCGCGCCCGTGACCAGCGGTGGCGCCGAGCGCGCAACGCGTGAGAGTGAACGCGCCACGCGCAGCCTTCGCGTAGCGCTCGTCGGCAATCCGAACTCCGGCAAGAGCACGCTGTTCAACGTGCTCACGGGCATGAAACAGCGCGTGGCGAACTTTCCAGGTGTCACTGTGGAGCACGCGGAGGGCGCTTATGTATATGAGGACGCGCGAATCACGGTCCTCGACCTGCCTGGCTCATACAGCGTGTCAGCGCAGTCGCCGGATGAAGCGGTCGCCCTCGACGTGATTCTCGGAAGGAAGCCTGGAGTTCTCCCCGCCGACGTGATCGTCGTAGTGGTGGACGCTGCCAATCTCGAGCGTAATCTGTTCTTCGCCTCGCAGATTCTCGAACTTGGCCTCCCTACCGTCATCGCGCTCAATCGGATGGACAAGGCGGACGCCGAGGACACGCGCATCGATGTCCCCGAGTTGATCCATGGGCTTGGCGTCGTGGTCATCCCCGTTACCGCCACGCGCGCTCGCGGCATCGACCGGTTGCGACACGCGATCAGTAGCGCCACGTCGCTTCCATTGCCCGATCCGCGTGCCGCCCTCGGTGACGACTCGGATGTCGAACGGCGCTACGCGTGGATTGATAGTGTGGTTGAACGCTCCGTCGTTCGGCGTCAGAGAGACCGCCGCTCCGTTACCGATCGTGTGGATGCGGTACTGCTGCACAGCGTGTGGGGGTTGTGCGTGTTCATCGTCGTGCTGCTCGTCGTGTTCCAGTCCATGTTCACCATCGCGCGTCCTTTGGCCGATGGCATTCAGTGGCTGGTGACACAAGCCGGCGCGTTCACCGTCAACGTACTTCCGGCGGGCGATCTGCGAAGCCTCCTCACCGGCGGCGTGCTGGGCGGGGTGGGCAGTGTGCTCGTCTTTCTGCCACAGATCGCCCTGCTGTTCTTCTTCATCGGACTATTGGAGGATTCCGGCTACATGGCCCGCGCGGCCTTCGTGATGGATCGCTACATGCGACCGCTCGGACTCCAGGGGCGGAGCTTCATTCCACTGGTATCCGGCTATGCGTGCGCCGTCCCCGCCATCATGGCCACGCGCACCATTCAGCAGCGTGAAGAGCGATTTGCCACCATCATGGTCGTGCCACTCATCAGTTGCTCGGCACGACTGCCCGTGTACACGCTCCTTATCGCCGCCTTCGTTCCGGCGGTGACGGTTGGCGGCATCTTCGGGCTCCAGAGCCTCACGATGCTCGGCATGTACGCGCTCGGCACCGTTGCCGCGTTCGTTTCCGCGGCCATCTTTCGTCGTACGCTGCTGCGCTCCGACACGCGGGCGTTGATCATCGAGCTGCCACGCTACTCCATGCCGAGTTTTCGTGTGTTGGCTGCGTCGGTATGGCAGCGCATTCGCATCTTTCTCCGCCTGGCCGGCACTGTCATTTTCGCCATTTCGTTGCTGCTGTGGGCGCTCGCACGTTATCCGCAGCCGGACGCGCCCGCCAACGTGACGCACGAGCAGCAGCTCTCACAGTCAGCGCTCGGACACATCGGCCACGCCATCGAGCCCATCGTTCGCCCGCTCGGCTACGATTGGAAGTTGGGCGTTTCGATGGTGGCGTCGTTTGCTGCGCGCGAAGTCTTCGTGTCCACGATGGGCACCATCTACAGTGCTGGCGACGACGTGCATGCCCCCGGGCTCGCGGAGCGTCTGCGCGCAGAGCGAAGCGCGAAGTCTGGCGCCCTCGTATATACGCCGCTCATCGCGGTGGGTCTCATGACCTTCTATGTGTTCGCGCTCATGTGCACGAGCACAATCGCCATTACCGTCCGCGAGACCGGCGGCGGACTGCGCGGTGGCGCGTGGGCCGCGTTACAGTTCGTCTACATGTTCGTTCTTGCCTACGCGGCAGCATTCGTCGTCTATCGCGGCGGGCTGCTACTCGGACTTGGAGGCGGCGCATGACGGTCACCGTGCAACGCTGGGTCGCTATCGCGCTCGTGGCCGGCGCGGCGGCCTACCTCGCCTTCCGCGCGTGGCGCAATTGGCGCAACGCGCGGAAACAGAAGGCCGACGGATGTGGGCCGGGTTGCGGCTGCCACTAACGGAGCGCGGGTTACGCCGCGGCCGTCTTGTTGTCCCACAAGTGGTTCACCACCCAGAGTAGCGTCAAGCCACTCACCACGAACACCGCGCCCAACTCCACCGCAAGCTGTGTGCGACCGTAGAGGTAGTTGCCGATACAGAACAGCGACGACCAGATGGTGAGGCAGCCGGACACCCAGCCGAGAAACGCCATGGGGATGTTGTCGCCGTCACGCGCCGCGTCGGCTTCGCTCACGCCGGCGGCAATGCGCACCGACGTCCAGCCCGGCCCTGACGGGTGGACCTTGTTATAGAACGACACCAACCGCTCCATGCTCGTGGGCTCGGCAACAAATGCCGTGATCAGCCAACACACGGTGGTGAATGCCACGGAGAAGAGCACCGTGTTCGCGAAAGGCAACGGGTGCCCCGACTTCTTCAACGCGAAGAAGAATACGGAAATGGTGAACGAGCTCGCCATCGCGGCCACTTCGCACCATGCGCTCACGCGCCACCAGAACCAGCGCAGCAGGTAGAGCAGACCCGTGCCGGCGCCAATGGAGATGAGAATCTCGAACGCGTCCTGTGCGGACGTGAGGATGAGGCTGAGCAGCGCGGCGAAGATGTAAAGCAGCACCGTGCACACGCGACCAACACTGACGTAGTGCTTCTCGGTCGCACCGGGCTTGAGGAATCGCCGGTAGAAATCGTGCACCAGGTATGACGAGCCCCAGTTCAGGTGCGTGAGGATCGTGGACGAGTTGGCGGCAATGAGGCCGCCCACCATCAGCCCCACGAAGCCCACCGGCAGGAACTTCAGCATGGCGGGGAACGCGCTGTCGTGGCCGATCAACCCCGGGTCCGCATTGGGGAACGCCAACTGGATGTCCTTGAGCTCCGGGAAGATGATGATGGAGCACAGTGCCGTGATGATCCACGGCCACGGGCGCAGCACGTAGTGCGCGAGATTGAAGAACAGCGTGCCGCCGAGTGAATCCTTCTCTGACTTGGAGGCGAGCATGCGCTGGGCGATGTAGCTGCCGCCGCCCGGCTCAGCGCCGGGATACCAGTTGGCCCACCAACCGATCGCGATGGGCACGATGAAGATCATCAGCGCCAACTCGCTCATGCCGAAGTTGGGCAGGATATCGAGAATGGGCTGGCCCTTGCCGTCGATGGGGCTGAGCACCGGCGAGCCATTGGTCATGATGACCTGCTGCCCGCCGAGGATGGAGACGAGCTTCGTGAGTCCGGCCCATGCGCCGGTGCCGACGCCGGTCTTGATGGCGACGGCCTTGAGGCTGAACACGGCCGCTGCGATCACGGCGGTCATCTTGATGAAGAACTGCACCATGTCGATGACGAGCACGCCCCACAACCCGGAGTGCGCGGCGAACACGACATTCAGGATGCCGCACGCAAGAATGGTCTGCCATTGCGGAAGACCGAAGAGGATGTTGGCGATCTTGCATGCCGCCAGCGTGACCGTCCCCATGATGAAGCAGTTGAAGAACAGGCCCAGGTACACGGCGCGAAAGCCGCGGACTACTGATGCCGCCCGCCCGGAGTATCGCAATTCATAGAACTCCAGGTCCGTCATCACACCGGATCGCCGCCAGAGCCGCGCGAAGAAGAACACGGTGGATACGCCGGTGAGGACGAACGCCCACCATTGCCAGTTGCCGGCAACTCCGTATTGCCGAACCTGCTGCGTCACCCAGTTTGGCGTGTCACTGCTGAAGGTCGTCGCAACCATGGACAACCCAGCCAGCCACCAGGGCACCGACCGTCCAGACGCGAAGAACTCCGACGTGCTCTTTCCGGCCCGCTTCCCGAAGAAGAGGGCGGGAATGAAGCAGATCGCGAGCGTGATCAGGACGATGATCCAGTCGAGCAGTTGCAGTTGCATGTAGACGGGAGCCGGAGCGGAAGGGGAATCGCGGTGGGCGCGGAAAGCATAGCGCCGGGCCGCGACGGCGCAACACTAAACCGGCGCGTGGGTTGCGGCGCGCTCCGCCAGGTATTGGTGCACGAACGCGATGGCCATGCTTCCCTCGCCCACACCTGAGGCCACGCGTTTGATGGACCCGTGGCGGACGTCGCCTGCGGCGAAGATGCCCGGTGCGCTGGTTTCGAGCAGATACGGATCCCGCTCCAGCGGCCACGTCACGTGCGACTGGCTCATCAGGTCCATCACATCCCGGCCCGTGCAAACGAAGTCCCATTGGTCTCGAATGACCGACCCCGGCAGCCACTCAGTCTCGGGCTGTGCCCCGATGAAAATGAACAGTCCTGCGCAGGCGCGCCGAGTCCGCTCGCCGGAGCCGCGGTGCGACACGGTGATGGATTCGAGGCAATCGTTGCCATCCACCGCCACTACCTCGCACTCCGTCTCGATGCGGATGTTGCTCTTGCCCGCCAATTGGTCGATGAGATAGCGGGACATGCTCGCGGCGAGCGCCGGGCCGCGCACCAACAGCGTCACACGCTCGGCGAAGTTCGCGAAGAGCATGGCCGCCTGCCCCGCCGAGTTGCCGCCGCCTACGAGGTAGACGTCCTTGCCACGGACGCTGCTCGCTTCAGTGAGCGCAGCGCCGTAGTACACCCCGCGGTTCATGAAGGTGTCGCTTCCGGCCAGCGACAGTCGCCGCCATGCAACGCCCGTTGCGAGGATAACAGCCGCCGATTGCACATCGCCATCATCGTCGAACGAGACCCGATACATCCCGTCCGCCTGTTGCACGATCGACGACGCATCTCGCGCCACGACCAGCTCGGCGCCAAAGCGCAACGCTTGTTGTCGTGCGCGAAGGCTCAGGTCGTCACCCGAGAGTCCGCTGGGGAAGCCAAGGTAGTTCTCGATGCGAGACGACGTGCCCGCCTGCCCGCCCGGAGCCACGCGTTCCACGAGGAGCGTCCGCAGCCCTTCCGACGCGCCGTACACCGCGGAGGCCAGCCCCGCTGGCCCGCCGCCCACGATGACCACGTCGTATGTGTGGGTGGAGGGTTGTGTCTGGAGCCCCACCTTCTCCGCCAGCGCCCGCATGGTCGGCGTCACCAGCTCCGGCTCCTGCGCCACGTTCACCACCGGCCACGGCCCCGACGACATCGGCGCACCCGGCAGTGTGGCATCCACGCTCCCTTCCGCAGGCATCACGGCCGGCTCCACCCATCGAAACGCTACATGGTTCCGAACGAGAAAATCGCGCACGTCGTGACAGGCGGGATCGAGTCGCGGTCCAGTTACCGTCACGTTGGACAAGGGCGTCGCTACGCTCAACTGCTGCAATGCGCCCACGCGCGACGCCATGCTCTTCATGATCTCGCCATTCAGGATGGGGCACGCCGAAACGAGGTCATGGAAATCGGACGCCGTGAGTCGCATGGCGCGCGACGGCTCCAATGCCTGGATGCTCCCCAGCGCATTGGAGCCAAGCAGGAGCGTGACTTCTCCGATGAACTCGCCGGGATTGAGCGTCATGACGCGCTGATCATGGCCGCCCATCAGCTTGAACACGGCGAACTGGCCTTCGAGGACCACATGGAAGAAGGGTGGCTCCCCCTCATGCGCCAGCCAGTCTCCCGTGCGCAGTCGCACGTCGGCCGCGCGATCTGCGAGCGTCTCGCGCTCGCGCTCGGGGAGTGCCTTGAACAACGGGACCGAGTGGACGTCGCCTGCAGTGATCATCTGAGTTGGCAGTTCGCGTGAATCAGGTCACGCATCAGAATAGCAGCGTTTCGATGCGATGCGCGAGGACCTTCTCCTTGCCGGACGAATAGGCAAACACCGTGAACCGGCCGTCCTGCGATGCCACCAGCGCGATCGCGTCGCGCTGGTCATGGACAAACTGCGCGGCCGACAGGTGCCGAGTGCCGCCAAGTTGCACCGGGGGAATGAGCGACGGGATGTCGTCGATCACCGGCTCCACCACCAACACCTCCTCTACCGCGCGATGCCCTTCCCGCCGCGTGATCTTCGCGCCGAATGCCAGCACTTCATGCTGCTCGTTGATCACGGCAGCGCCGTCCACCGCTGTGAGGCCAGCCACGGTGTCGATCAACTTTGCTACCCCATCTCGCCCGCCCGCGCGCCCGCGCTCGGTCATCGGCAGCTTGAGCAGATCCGCGAGTCGCGCGAACGGCGGCGACACCGCATAGCTCACTGGCTGTACGATCGATTCGCGCCACGCGTGAGACGCGGTAGGGACTACGAGCAACGCTCCGCCGCGACCGTGCAGTCGCATGGACACCGCAAGCTGGAGCATCGCACTACCCGCGTCCTTGACCTCCGGCGGCGCATCCAGATCGAGCATCGCCGCGAACATGGACGCCAGCGGCGACGCGCACCCCGGCTGATATGCACTCCGTTCGTCTATCACGCGCAGGTGATCGGCGCGCATCACGGCCATGTTGCCGAACTTGGTCAGCTCCATCGCTCGCCTGTACTTGAGCACGAGGAGCCCGGGCTCCACCACTTCGATCACGAAGCACAGTTCCGGCAACGTGCGCGTTGCACCCCAGACGCGCAGTTCATGGCCCTCGTGCCAGACGCCCAGGTGGATGCCCGGCCGTTCCACTGCTGGCGCGAGCCGCGCCAGCGCGGCGGGTTCGAGGGGCAGTGATTTCTCGAACATGAGCGGCTGCCCGGCCCGGTCCGGCGGCACGAATGCAAGTGAAATCAGCGGGGGCCGCCCCTCTTCGCGGCGCAGGCTCGCCCAGAACGCCGCGTCCACCATCGCCCGTACCGATGCGGCACCGGGAACGAGTAGCCGCGCCTGTTCGTCCCCCGGCAGCGCCGATTCGTGTCGCGCGTAGAACGCGCACACCACCTCGGCCGCCTCCTGGGCCAGCGAATACGCTGGTTGCATCAACGTGCGCGCGGGGTGGAGTCGTCGATGGGAATGATCGCGAGTTGTACCTGCTCGCCATCACGCAGCACCGTGATGCTCGTCGCGCGATCGATCCGCTCGCGGGTCAGCAGTCGCTGGAGATCGTCGATGCTCCCCACAACTGATTCGCCTAGTCCGATGATGATGTCACGCACTCGCACCCTCGCGTATTCGGCTGGACTGCGCGGCGTGACCCCCGTGACCAACACGCCTCCCGAAGTGCCAAGATGGTTCAGTTGCACGCGCCGGCGCGAGAGCTGGATGCTCTGCCCTGCCACTCCAATAGATCCTCGGCGCACCCGTCCGTCCGTGATCAACTGCGGAATGACCAGGTGCGCGGTAGAAACGGGCACGGCGAAACAGATGCCCTGCGCACCGCTGATGATTGCGGTGTTGATGCCGACAACGGTGCCGCGCGAATCAACGAGGGGTCCACCGGAATTGCCCGGGTTGAGTGCCGCGTCCGTCTGGATCACCGCGTCGATGAGCCGGCCCGATTGCGCGCGCATCGTGCGGCCCAGCGCGCTTACCACCCCCGATGTGACCGTTGAGGCGAAGCCGAGCGGGTTGCCGATGGCGATCACCAATTGGCCGGGTCGCAGCCGGGTGGAGTCGCCGAGCTGGGCTGCGACCAGGGCTGGTGCGTTGACGCGAAGGACGGCGAGATCCGTGTCGGGATCGATGCCAACGATCTCCGCGTCCGTTGTGGTCCCGTCCGAGAACGTCGCGCGGATACGTGTCGCGTGCTCGACGACATGGCTGTTGGTGAGCAGGAAGCCGTCCGGCGTGAACACGAAGGCTGATCCGGAGCCAGTCTGCGCCGGCTGGGCCTGGGCGCCGCCGCGCGCGCGGCGTGGTTTGGCGGATTGGGGTTGCCAGACTTCCAGGTGAGCGACGGACGGACCCACGCGCTCCACCGCGCTCACGACGGCGTTGGAGTATGAGTCGAGGAGTTCCGCGTCGCTGGCGAGATGGAAGTGCGTGTCGCGCGCGCCTGCCGTGCCGGCGTTGGCGGAGGCGATCAGTTGTAGCGTGGTCATGTGCGGGAGGGTGTGAGACGACCTCCCGGACATATCACATTTTGCGTGTTGAGGTTCCGCGTTCTGGGTGGAGCAGCGCGCTACGACAGTGGAGACGGGTGAAGCCCCACCCGTTCAAGCGCCACTTCGGCCGCAACGAGATCCTGCGCGCCAATGCCCACGAATTTCGCGACGGTAATGTCGCGATCCGACTGGCGCCCATTGATCCGGCCCGCAAGCACATCGCCAACCTCCCCGGCGATGTCGCCTGCACGGTAGGCACCCTCCGCGATGGCGCGATACACGTCGCCATTGGCGGTCGACGCGGCAATCGAATCGACGAAGACGCGCGACTGCCTGAGAACGCCCGCGTCCAGTTCGCATTTGCTCGGATCATCCGCGCCAACAGCAGTGATGTGCTGGCCCTCATGCAACCACGCAGCATGCACTAACGGCTCGCGCGACTGCGTCGCACAGACCAGCACATCCGCTCGCCGCACCGCTCTCTCCAGGTCAGCGTCCACCCGCATGTCGACGCCCGGCAACGCCCCCCGCAGGCGACCCTGCAGCGCAGAAGCTCGCTCGCCGTTGCGTGCCCAGATGAGCAGCGTCTCGAAGGGGCGTTCACGGTGCAAGGCCAGAGTCTGCCAGTAGGCCTGCACCCCCGCGCCGAGCACGCACGCCGTGCGAACGTCACGCGGCGCCAGCACCCGCGCGGCCAGCGCACCCGCGGCGGCCGTGCGGATATCAGAGAGGTAATGCTCGTCATTGATGAGGGCGATGGTGCGGCCGGTCGCGCTGTCGAACACACCGACGAACCCGTGCTGCGCTTCGCCGCGCACCACGTTGCTCGCGAACCACGGCGATATTTTCACGATGAACACCGGGTGACCGCGCAAGGTGCCGGTCTTCACGTACACATCGCCCTGGTCGCGT
>JBDUCM010000021.1:0-53683 GCA_040003455.1 bacterium | reverse complement strand
CATCGCCGAAAAGTTCGGTTCTACCACACTCGAATGGTTCCCCCCTGGAACCTCAATGTATTTCACGTCCATGTTCAATCGTTTCATCGCCGCGACCATATTCCGTGATCCGGACACGTTGACCGTCGGATCTGTATCTCCATGCACGACGAACTGCGGAATCGCCTTCATCCGTTCCGCCGACTCCGCCGACCCCTGCCCGGAAAACGCTCCCACTGACGCCCATAGATCAGCGAACTTCGGTCCCATTCGCCATGCGCCAATCGCTCCCATCGAGTGCCCCGCCAGATAGATCCGCTTCGGGTCGATGTTGTAGAGCGCCCGCATGCGGGTCACTACTTCCATCACGTCCGCCTCGCTGAGTGAGAACAGCCGACGCTGCGACGGATCAGAGGGCGGGGCACCAATCCCCCAGCCATAGAAGCCATCAACCCGGTACCCTAAAGGCGCCGCGAGGATGTAGCCACGCTGCTCTGCCAGCTCGGGCAACTTGCGGCCGTACGAATCAAAGAAGGCGTCCTCCGTTCCCCCCAATCCGTGCAGCATGATCAACAATGGATACGCCCGAGCGGCAGTGTAGCTCGACGGAACGAGCGTGTGATATGGCATCACTTCCTTCGCGGCATCGAGGGTGTAATACCGCTTGATGTCGCCCGTCTTGCCCGCGTATGGATCCTTGCCCCCGCGCGCCGCCGCCGCGATCGCCTGTGCGGCCGCGATGTCCTTGTCCGCATCGAAGGTGCGCAGTTCCAGCACGCCGCGATTCACCATCCGCATCCGGTCCACTGGGAACAGGATCGCCGCCCGCAGCGCCACAGGCGCGCCAGCGGCGTCTCGCTCCAACGCAGCGGTCACCGAGTCAATACCCTTCCGCACGCTGATGCCCAACGCGGTGCTCCCAAGCACGCGCGCCGAGTCCAGTATTTCCACGTTCACCACGTACCGGCCATCGGCCACATCGTGCAGGTCCAGGTCAATCAGTTCCGGATTCTCCCGGAGGTCGCGACTCACCCCTTCAACCACACCAAAGTCCTTGACCACCTTCGCGGGCTGTCCCGCGCCGGCACCGCGCATCATCAGTGTCGCATGTGCCTGGAGTGACCGCGTGAGATCGATGGCCGGCGCATATAGCTGCTCAATCCGCACCGACCACGGCTTCTGCGACTCGACGATCACGCGATCCGTCCTCAACAACAGGGACGCGTTATAGTCCGCGGCGTCTGTCCATGGCCGCCCGGCGAGGAGCACGTTGCCCTTGGCGTACTGTCGGCGCACCTCGCCCATGCGCCCGAGCTTCGTCGCCGCCGTGACTGCCGCCTCCACTGTATCGAGCCGAGCCTTGAGTTCGGCATCCAGCTTCGTGGTGTTCTTGCGCGAGATGTAGCCGACGTACACGCTCGTGACGTTGGTGAGTGCCTGCGCGCCTGACAGGGCGGGCACCAGTAACGCGAGCAGCAACCGAGAGGCCGAATAAGTGCGTGTCATCCCACGAACATGATGCGGAATGGCACCCTTGGCTAGGCGCGCCACGGCTGCCCTGCCAACACCTCGAAACAATCACCTCCGGTGCGCGTACGTTTCCTCAGGGCCACAACGACGAGACGCTCAGCCCACACCTCCACCCAGCCATGCATCGCGCACTGTCCGCTTCAATAATTCTCGCCATCATCGTGTCCCTCACCCCGTACGCCGCGCAGGCGCAGCCAGCCGCCACCTCCATCAAACGGCTGGACGGCAGCACCATCTCCCTCGCCGACGCGGACGCATTCGCTCGGCAAACCCTCGAGGCCGCACACGTAACCGGCGCCCAGATCGCCGTGCTCAACGACGGCCAACTCGTATGGAGCGCCGCATACGGCCTCCGGCGCCGCGAGCCGGATCTGCCCATGACGCGTGAGACGACCACATGGGCCGCATCCATCACCAAGAGCGTCTTTGCCACGTACGTGATGCAACTCGTCGAGCACGGCCAGTTCAACCTCGACCTCCCGATCGCCAGCCAACTCCCGCGATCGCTCGAGACATACGAGCCCTATCGCGAGACGGCCACTGAACTCGTGAAGGACAAGGCATGGCCCACCGTCACGCCGCGCATGCTCCTCGCCCATACCTCGGGACTCGCCAACTTTGCGTTCATCGAGCCCGACAAGAAGATGCACCTCCAGTTCACCCCCGGGTCGCAATTCCGCTACTCCGGCGAGGGCATCAACCTGGTGCAGTTCGTGATCGAGCAGAAGCTTGCCCGCTCGCTCGACACCCTCATGAACGACGCCATTTTCGCTCCACTCGGCATGTCGCACACGGGGCTCATTTATCGAAAGGAGTTTGCGGCCGACGTCGCCGACCGGTTCAACGCCGACGGAAAATTCATCTCGCAGACAAGGCGATTTCCTGCGCGCGGAGCAGGCTCCATGACGTCGAGCGCGGAAGATCTCGCGCGCTTTGCCAGCGCACTGATGGCGGGCCGCATTGTTTCCGCCGACACGCGCGCCGCGATGCTGCACCCGTTCTTCGCCATCACCTCCCTCCACCAGTTTGCGCTCGCTGCCAACGAGGGCGCCGGCAAGGAGGCGGCAGAGGTCGGCCTCGCCTACGGTGCGGGCTGGGGAGTGCTCACCCGGACCCCATTCGGCCCCGCCTTCTTCAAGGAAGGCCACGGCGACGGCGCGCAGAACTACATCATCTGCTTCGAGCGCCAACGCTCGTGCATGATCATCCTCACCAACAGCGACAACGGCGAGTTCGCCTTCCGTCCCCTCCTCCAGACCATCTTGGGCAACACTGTCACCCCCTGGGAATGGGAGGGCTACACGCCCTCGTATATCGAGGAAAGCCGGAAACACCCCTGACAGGAGCCGAACCCGGCCGCCGCGCGGCAGGGGGAGCCCCCGCGCCGATACTGAGGGAGCCAACCAATCACCGCTGCCGAACAGGTGATTGACGAAGTACGTAGCACAGCACGAACATCATGCACCGCAGAAATGCTTGGTGCGCCAAGCCCTCACCCACACCCCAGGCCCGCCTTGCCGACCGTAGCGCGCAAGGCTCTTCGACTCGGACGGCTTTCGCTCAGGCCAGTGCCGGCGTTCGCCCTCGCCATCGTGGCAACGGCTGTCACGCTGGAAGCGCGCGCGTTGCTTGCGCCACAACTGCACGGGCAGCCAGCAGTTGTCATCTTCATCCTGCCCATCCTGCTGAGCGCCTACTTTGGTCGTCTCAGCGGCGGGTTGTTGGCGACAGCACTCTTCGCGATCGCCGCGAACTACTCCTTCGTCGCTCCATTCAACGGATTCGCGCTGGCTCAGGGGTCTGCGATCTGGCAGATGGTGTTCGTCCTGGTGTCCGGAGTGGGCATCAGCCTCCTCACCGAGACGCTCCACCGCACGTACGGTCGTGCACTGGAGATTGAAGCGGCGCTCCAGCAGAGCGAAGGCCGGTACCGCGCCCTCGTGGATTGGTCGCCGGACGCCGTTGCCGTGCATCGCAACGGGCGACTGATCTTCGTCAACCCTGCCTGCATCCGACTGCTCGCGGGCACGTCACATGAGGAACTCATCGGCAGGACGATCCTCGACTTCGTGCCCCCCGAGTTTCACGCCGTCACCCTGGACCGGATGAAGGCGAGCGTCGAGCATGGCATGCCTTCTCCGATGATGCAGATCCATCTCGTCGCGCTCGACGGAGTGCACCGCGACGTGGAGATCCAGGGTACCCCGATCATCTACGACGGGGAACCCGCGCTGCTCGCGTCGGTCCGTGATGTCACTGAACATCGCGCGTACGAAGTGGAACTCGAGCGACTGAACCGGCTCTACACGGCGCTCAGTCACGTGAATCAGGCCATCGTGCGCCTGCCCGAACGCGATGATCTCTTCCTGAGCGTCTGCCGCATTCTCGTGGAACACGGCAGGGTGCAAACAGCATGGATCGGCTGGCATGATCCTGCCACCTGCGCCCTCGTGCCTGCGAGCGTATGGGGGGACGACGGTGGCTACCTCAAGCAGGTTCGTGCCTACACCGACGACCGGCCCGAAGGGCGCGGCCCATCGGGTACCGCGTTTCGCACCGATCGTTCGTTTGTGTGCAACGACATGCAGAACGATCCGACCACAGCACCGTGGCGCGACGAAATCCACAAGCGTGACTTCCACGCGTGCGCGGCGTTCCCCATCCGCTTCCAGGGCAAGGTGGCCGCCGTCCTCACGGTGTATTCGGGCGAGACGGGGTTCTTCAAGGATCGAGAAATCGCGTTGCTCGAGGAAGCAGCACACGACATCTCCTTCGCACTCGACAACATTGCCCGCGAAGACGAACGCCGCCGCTCAGCCGCGATCGCCCTCGTGTCCGGACAAGAATCACTGGAGTTGCGCGACGCGTTCGACCAGCACGCCGTCGTTTCCATTACGGATCCACAGGGACGCATCACCTTCGCGAACGACAAGTTCTGCGAGATTTCGGGCTACTCACGCGAGGAGCTCCTCGGTAAGGACCACCATATCCTCAACTCGGGGCACCACTCGCGCGCGTACATCCGCGACCTCTGGACCACGATCAAGCGCGGCGACGTCTGGCACGGGGAACTGAAGAACAAGACGAAAGAGGGTGCGTACTACTGGCTCGACACCACCATCGTCCCATTCCTGAATCCGGATGGCACACCGCGGCAGTACATGGCCATTCGCGCCATCATCACCGAGCAGCGCGAAGCCGTGGAAGCCCTGGAGGTAACGGAAGAGCGCATCCGGTTCGCCATGGAGAGCGCCAACGTCGGCATCTGGGACGCGGACTACGCCACTGGCATCATCCAGTGGTCCAATGTGTTTGAAGCGCAGTATGGCGTGGCGCCCGGCGCTTTCGGGAGCGATTTCGAATCACTCATCGCGCGTACCCATCCCGACGATCGCGCATCGCTGCGCGACACCATTGCCACCGCCATGAAGACGGGCGCGGACTTCGCCGTCGAAAGCCGCTCCGTATGGCCCGACGGCACCATCCGCATCCTGAGCAGCGCCGGCCGCATCGTGCTGGATTTCCTCGGCAAGCCGGTGCGCGGCATCGGCATCTCCCTCGACATCACTGAACGACGGTCCCTCGAAGCGCAGTTCCAGCAGGCGCAGAAGATGGAGGCCGTGGGCAGGCTCGCCGGCGGCGTTGCGCACGACTTCAACAACCTGCTCACCGTCATCCTGGGCTTCTGCGAACTGCTTCAGGCCGACCTCGATGCCAACGATCCGCATCGCCAGGACGTTGCCGAGATCCACAGGGCCGGCGTCACCGCTGCCGCCCTCACTCGGCAACTGCTGGCATTCAGCCGAAAGCAGATCATCGAGCCCACGCTGCTCGACCTGAATGAAGTCATTGCCGCGATGCGCCCGATGCTCGGTCGCCTCATCGGCGAAGACGTGGCAGTGCGTGTGGACCTCCGGCCCGGACTCGGCATCGTGAGAGCCGATCGGGCGCAACTGGAACAGGTGATCATGAACCTGTCGGTGAACGCACGCGACGCGATGCCGAAAGGCGGCACACTCACGATCGAAGCCGCCGACGTTGAACTCGATGAGGACTACGCGCGGTCACACCTGGGGGTAAAGCCCGGCGCGTACGTGATGTTGACCGTGAGCGATACCGGCAGCGGCATGACCCCGGACGTCCAGGCGCGCCTGTTCGAACCGTTCTTCACCACCAAGGAAGTGGGGAAGGGAACCGGCCTCGGATTGGCTACCATCCACGGCATCGTCGCCCGCAACGGCGGCAGTGTCCATGTCTACAGCGAACTGGGTGTGGGCACAACGTTCAAGGTGTATTTCCCCAGGACCATTACCCCGGAGCGGGCTGCGGATACGCCCGCGCTCATCATGCAGACCCATCGTGGCACGCCAACGGTGCTGCTCGTGGAAGACGAAGACGGTCTCCGTGAATTGGCGCGGCGAATGCTGGAGCGTCACGGCTATCGTGTTCTCGCCGCCGCAAATGCCGACCATGCCATCCGGCTGTTCGACGTGGATGACTCCATTGACATCCTGCTCACCGACGTGGTGATGCCGGGTGCGAGCGGACCAGAACTGGCCGCGCGCCTGGTCGCCCAGCGTCCCGCGTTGAAGGTGATCTACATGTCGGGCTATACGGACGACGCCATCGTCCAGCACGGCGTGCTCAATCCGGGAATTGCATTGCTCAACAAGCCGTTCACCTCGGCCGCACTCGCCCGGAAGGTTCGCGACGCACTCGCGTAGGACGCCGAGGAGATCGTTGCGCTCCATCCATTGGTGTCTCGAGCGGCCAACGCGGCCATTGTCTCCCACTCCAACCGCAATCGTCGTGAGTCTCGAATCCTGCCTCCCCGCCGCTCTCCAGAATCCAGCGACGACCATCACGCCCATCGCTGCCGGCCTGTCGGGCGCTGGTGTCTACCGCGTGGAAGCCGGCGATCGCACCTGCGTGCTCAAGGTGGGTGATCAGGGTGCTCCACTCGACGACTGGCGTCGCACCCTTCACATCCAGCAACTCGCCGCGGCTGCGGGGCTGGCACCCGACATCATTCACGCGGATGAATCGCGCCGAGCAGTGGTGAGCGCCTTCGTCGTCGACCGGTCGTTCCCGGCCTTGTACGGCAACCCCGCAACCCGCGACGCCGCCATCGCGCTCCTCGGCACGACCATCCGCCGGCTCCATCAAATTGCGGTTCCGGCCGACGCGAAGCCCCGGGACGGTCGACAGTACCTCGCCGACACCTGGTCGATGGTCGGAACAAGCGCTTCTCACCCGGCGTTCGTGAGCGAGGTCGTCCGCCGAATATTGGCCGAGCCGCCAATCGCACGTGCCCAGCTTGTTCTCTGCCACAACGACGTCAATCCCAGCAACCTCGTCTACGACGGCGAGCGACTCGTGCTGCTCGACTGGGAAACGGCGGGGGCGAACGACCGATTCTTCGATACCGCGTCCATCTCGGTCTTCCTCCGCTTGGACGACACTGCCTGCCTCCAGCTCCTCTCGGCATACGAGGATGCCCCGGTCGCCACGATCCCGGTTCAGTTCGCGCAGAACCGCCGGCTGGCGGCCGCCCTGTGTGGGTCGATACTCCTGCGTCTGGCCCACTACGCTGGCTACGCCGGCCCGACCAGCGAAACACTCGAGTCCACGCCGTCGATGTCCGACTTCTACCAGCGCATGCGGGCGGGGACGGTGAGCATCGCCAGCGGGGAAGGGCAATGGTGCTTCGGGCTCGCCTTGATCAAGGCATCGGCGGAGTCGTAGCTCAACCGCCCGCGGTCCCGCGCCGATACGATAGGGGACAGTCTCGTCCAGTCACACCCCTCGTACCGCCATCGTGCCGCAGTCATACACGCAGTCAGGACGCCGGCTCGGCTTCGCCGTGCTGTTTTTCGTGCTGTGCACCATCCTGATCGTCACGCTCGAGCCGCTCCAATTTCGCATTCCGCGCCGAGTCCACCTGATGTGGTGGGACGGCTGGTTTGACGTGATCGCGAATGTCGGGCTCTTCATGATTCCCGGCTTCCTGTTTGGTCTTGCCCGGCAAGCCACCACCGGCACCGAGAGTCCCACCGAGCGACGTGCGGCAACTCTCAAGCTTGCCTTCATCTACGGCGCGATTGTCAGCTCCACCATCGAATTGATTCAGACCTTCGAGCCGGCACGCTACCCGTCGCCCACCGACGTGCTCTCCAACACGACCGGGATGTGGTTGGGTACGTGGACCTTCCTTCGTATTTCACGCCTCCTCGGTTCCGATACCCCGCTGATCGGAATGTTCGCGCTCGAGATGCCGCTCATGGGGCTCGTCTATCTCCTTGCCCCGCTCTGTATGTTGACCTCGCTGACACTGCCGCATGCGGCGGCGGCGAGCGGTGTGCTCGGCATGGCACCACGCGCCTATGGCCTCCTGGCACTTGCGTCGTTCATCGGGGTGCTGCTCGGTCACGTGCAGCGAAACAGGTTCGGGCCCAAGGGGCTGGTGAGTGCGCGACAGACTGCGGCTGCGGCGGCTGGTGCGTTTGCCGTCGGTGCTCTTCCGGCCTTGCCCGCCAATCCGCTCCTCGTCGCAATGGGCGCAAGCTTCGCGGCATCCATCGCCTGGTGCTTCGGCACTCTGTTCATCCGGCCACCCCGCTCGGCAAATCGCCGCTTCGAAGGCACCGCGCTACGACGTGCCGCGCCGTTTTTCATTGGCTATCTCGTTCTCGCTTCCATCGCCACCACGGCGGCTTCGTCGCGCGTGTCAAAGGTTCAGCTCATCAGCCAGGTGGAATCGTACGCGGCATTTACCGTGTTCGGATTCCTGCTCGCCGAAGGATGGGGGCGTCTTGAACTGCGATATCGCTGGGTCGTGGCCTACGTGGGCACGGTCTCACTCGCCACGGCATACGTGCTCCGGATGGTGGGACAGCCGTCTCCATTCACCGTATGGGTGGCGGTGAGTCTCGTCACACACGCCATTGCTGGCGCCTACGGCGGATGGATCTATCACCTCCAGCGCGCGCACGTGCGGTCGCTCGTTGCGGCGCAACGGGCCGCCACTCCTGCCGAATCTCGCTATACCGGCGAAGGGTTTTCGTCGGCGGCGTGAGCCGGATATCGCGCTCGCAGCGGGACGATGTCACCAATTTACCTGGCCGGCTCCCTTGAAGATGAGGGGTGTGCACTCCGCACACCTCTCTCCAACACTCTTCAAGGGCATCGCCATGTCGGCCGCTGCACTCATCCATCGTCTCACCCTCTCGCTGCGAGCGCTCACGCTGCTGATTGTGCTATCCGCAATCGCTACCTCGCTTGGTGCGCAGACCAACCCCGCCTTTTCCGTTCGTCGCGCCGGCGTTCGCGGACAGCGCCCCATTGTGCTCATCCCTGGCCTGTTTTCCTCCGGCGCCGTTTGGGATGGCACCGCAACGCACCTCGGCAACAGCTACGATCTGCATGTCCTCACCCTTGCGGGCTTCGCGGGAATTCCTCCCGCGCATGACAAGCGCTACTTCGACGCGGAGCGCGACGCGATCATCAAGTACATCCGCGACGAGCACCTGAACCACCCGATCCTCGTTGGCCACAGCCTTGGCGGCGCGCTTGCTTTTGCCATCGCCGCAACGACACCTGATCTCGTTGGTCCGCTCATCATCGTCGACGCGGTGCCCTTTCTTCCCGCCCTGACCAACCCTGCCGCGACGGCCGACGCAAGCCGTCCCATGGCCGACGCGATGCGGGCCGGCTACGCCGCGGCCACTCCCGCACAGCTCGCCGTGCAGAGTGGCCCCGCCTTCCGCGGCCTCATGCGCGACACGTCTCATCTCGCCCAGGCCATCGATTGGAGCGCACACTCCGATCCCGCCACCGTCGGCAACGCCGTCGCCGACATGATGGTCACCGATCTCCGTTCGGCCGTCGCGTCCATCAGAAGCGCGGTGCTGCTCGTCGCAGCCGGGGGCGCCGCCGCAACCACGCCGGAGGTCGATGCCGTGCGCGCCGCCTACGAAGCGCAGGTCGCCACCATCCCCTCGCACACAGTTGTTGTCGCCCAGGGCGCTCGGCACTTCATTATGTTCGACGCGCCGGAGTTCCTGTATCAGACCATCGACACCTTTCTCGCGTCAGTCGCGGTCCGATGAACGCCCCTTCGATGTCCACCACTCTCGACGCAGATGTCGCCGCCGCCGCCAACGGCGACCGCGCCGCGTTCGCGCGACTCGTCTCCGCAACGAGTGGAGTGGTGTGCGCCATCGGCCTCGCGATCCTCCGTGACGTCTCCGAAAGCCAGGACGTGGCGCAGGACGTGTTTGTCGCTGCCTGGACCGATCTCGGTAAACTGCGCAATCCGTCGAGCTTCCTTCCATGGATCCGTCAGCTCGCTCGCAATCGCGCGCATCATGTGCTCCGCACCACTCGGCGCCGAGAGCGTCGGGTTGTGTTGCCGGAGAGCGGGGGAGCTTCGTCGAGTCCCACAGTGGACGAGCGTGCCGACACCCTGCTTGCCGCCGCGGCGGACGCGGCACCATCCGCGCTGGAGCGCATCATCGCCGACGAAGAACGCGCGCTGCTGCACACCGTGTTGTCCGAACTTCCGAATACCGCGCGCGAAGTAGTCATTCTCTACTACCGCGAAGGCAGTTCGGTGCACCAAGTGGCGGAGTTGCTCGGCCTCAGCGAAGCGGCGGTGAAGCAGCGGCTGGCGCGTGCGCGCGCACAGGTGCGCGAAGCATTGCTCCAGCGCGGCGGCGACGTGCTCCGGTCGTCTGCGCCGAGCGCCGCGTTCATTGCCACAGTGGTTGCTGCTGTCGGTGTGAGTGTTTCGCCGTCCGTCGCCGCTGCGGCGGGGGTTGGCGCGGGGGTTGGCACCGGCGCACTATCGGCATCGCTCAGGCCCGCCGTGATGCAGAAGGCGCGCACCCTGGGAGCCGCCAGCTTTGGCGCCGCCGGCACTGCCGCACTCGCGGGACTGTTCGGGGGACTCACCAGCGTATTCGGAGGCAGCAAGCGTCTTCTCCGCCTCGCCCGCACCGATGCAGAACGCCGCGGCATCGTGCGCATCAGGGCCGCCATGACTATGGCAGTCACGCAGTTTTCGCTGGCGATGCTCTTCTATCCACGGAACGGCGCGGTCGTAACCACGTCGTACGTCGTGTTCATCACGGTACTCGGGCTCGCACAACTCGTGTGGATTCCAAGTATCACAGCATCGCGCAAGGCGGCCGAAGTGCGCGAGGGAATCAGCAGCGATCGTGCGCAACTGCGAAGCCGTCGACGGACTCAGCGCGTCTTCCTTGCAGCCGTGGCGATCGCATCGATACCGATTGTTGCAGCATGGTTTCTCAGGTGGTAAGTGGGGGGGGCCGAAAATGGCGACGGGAGATGAGCATTGAGCATGAGCACGAGAGGGAGCCACGAGCGGGAGCATGAGCGTGAGCCTGAGCCTCCAGCATTGAGCTGTCCAGGGCTTGAGCCTCGAGCTAGAGCTTCGAGCCCGAGCTCCAGCTCTGATATGCTCATTGCTGGAAGCTCAGGCTCACGCTCATGCTCCCGCTGGTGGCTCCCTCTCGCGCTCATGCTCACTAGCTTTACCGCACCGGCCGATGTTGCCACCAATCCCAATAGCTCGCGGAGGCCCCTCGATGCTCCCGTCCCGATTCCAAATCGCCGTCGCCGTCGTTCTCGCGATGGTCAGCGCCCGGCCGTCGAACGCGCAAAGCGCCGTTGCCGAACGCATCCGAGTGCTCGCTGTTGCTGATTCTGCGTTGGCGGCGATCAGCCGGTCGGACTTTGTGGGCTTCACCGACCTCATGATCGACTCTGCCACCACCTACTCGGCACGCGAGCAGAACGGGCAGATCGCCATGGGGTTCGTCACGCGCGCTGGCCAACGGGCGAGAAAGATCACCGGCACCCTCACGGAGCGGGGTTTTCGGCCGGAGGTGTACATCTCGGGCCCGCTGGCCATGGTATGGATGCCGTACGATTTCTACACGGACGGCCAGTGGTCGCACTGTGGCGCGGACGCGTTCACCATGCTCAAGACGCCCGACGGCCGCTGGCGGATTGCGTCGCTTTCCTGGAGCGTGCAGCAGCCGCCCGCCTGCGAGCGCAATCCCGCCGGCCCGCCGCAGAAGTAAGCGGCGCTCTTATCGTCTTCGCGGGCCGGGTGTTTCAGCCCGATGGCCCAGCGCTGCAAGTAGGTACGTCAAGTTCGCCGTGCCATCCATGATCGGCTCATTCGTCGAGTAGTCCCCGATGTCGTCATGGTACACGATCGCGCCCGTGTTGAATGCCGCGTATTCGTCCGCGTCGTGCAGTGCGATCCCCTTCAGGTTCTTGTAGATCGACGCATTCACGGGCCCGTCCAGCAGCGCACCCGTCAGCTCGAGCTTCAGTTCCTTCGCAACCACTGAATGCGGGTCACGCGCGAAAATCCCGTCGTGTGGCAACCCCACCACCATCGATACTCCCCACGGATTCACGCCGAAGATCCAGTCCAGGGCTGCCTGCTCGTACTCGCGGTATCGTGTATCTCCGGTCATGCGACGATACAGGTAGGCTTGTGTCGCGAATGACACCATCAGGTTGTTCGAGCACCAGATGAAAGGAATGCCCACGCGAAAGCCATTTACCTTCGCGCGCGCCACCACCGCATCGAGCCCCCGGCGATAGTACTCGGCAACGATCGAGTTCTGGGCTGCCGACCCTTCACGCCAGATTTCGTAGTGCCCGTTGTTGTGCCACGGATACCATTGGTAGTGCTTGGCGGTATCAGCCCCAAACCACGGCGTTACCGGTTCCTTCGACGCGTAGTCCAATGCGTCGCGCAGGAACGCGCGCTCATGCGTGAGCGCATAGAGCTCGGCCGCACCAAGCTCCATGTCATCTACCCAGTTGTCCTCTTCATAGAAGTAGGGTGCCTTGCCAGGCGCGGTCTGGCACACACCAGGGTATTGCTTGCCCAGCGAGTATGCCGCCCGCGCCTTCCGTCGCAGCGTGTCAGCAAACGCCGCGTCGCGCGTCGCAAAGAGTGATGCGCCCAGTGCCATGGCGGATGCAAACTTGCCCGCGGT
This sequence comes from bacterium, assembly GCA_040003455.1. Taxonomy (GTDB): domain Bacteria; phylum Gemmatimonadota; class Gemmatimonadetes; order Gemmatimonadales; family Gemmatimonadaceae; genus AG11. The sequence goes on along the minus strand of JBDUCM010000021.1, from coordinate 41,132 downwards.
AGATGCGTAACCGCTGGAACGATTGGTGTACTTGAACAATCCCTGCGGCCTGCCGGTGCAGGGATAGAGCGCGCGTTCCTTGCCCTTGCCCCAGCCATAGTCCGATGAGTCGGTGGCGGGCAGGTCCCAATAGGTATGGTCGCGATCGTCGCCGAGCTGATTGTACATCTCGCTGTCGCTCGGGAACATGCGCAACAACCATTCGAGGCCATGTCGCGCCTCGTCCAGCACATCGGGCACGCCGTTGGCCCCGGTGTCGCCCTTGCCGTTGAAGAGATCCGCGAACGACGCCGGGTGATCGCGATAGGACATCAACATCACCAGCGTCGCATTTGCCGATGTCGTCACGTACTGGAGATAGTCTGACGCATCGGCCCAGCCGCCGGTGGCCGTCACGAAACGATCTCGGCGCGTACTGTCGTCCACCACGATACCATCGTGCGTATGGACAACCGTCTTGAAGACGGGATTGTATCCGGAGCGCTGTTCGCGCATGTAATAGAGCAGGGTATCGGCGGCTGATGCATAGACATCCGCGCCAATGCGGAGCGGGCGTGACGTCACTCCATTCGCCACGATGGTGTATCTGCCCGGCTTCTGCAGCTGCGAGAAGTCAAGGCGATAGACGTCGGCGCATCCGGCAAACGGCTCGGCATGGGTCGCGCGTTTCGTGAGCACCACACGAGAGCGCGCGTCTACCACGGTGAACTGTTCGAGCGAGGTCGCCGCCAGCGCGCACACCACGGCCACCTTCGGCGCGTTGGGAAGATAGCCGAGTTGGTTCACGCGCACGAATACACTATCCGGCGCTGGCGCGAGCGACAGCAGTGCCATCACCGCAACACCGAAGGTCATGGCAGCGAATCCAGAATGCGGCGCTGGCTTCCTGGGTCGACGGCGAATGCCACAGCCTGCCCCTTGTGCGCGATGGCCCCACGGACCGTCGCGAGTGCCTCGTAGTAGTCGATGTACGGAAAGCCCGAGATCTTCCCCCGCGCGAACTCATAGTTCGTCACCGCGGTCTTCCACGCGGGCACGGCTCCGGACACGTTCAGGAACACGTATGGCGAGAAGCCATTCGCGTCTTCCCAATTGTCGGCATACCACACGGCCCGGACGCCACGATGTGCGGGGTGCGCGGTCACCACACCAGCCAGCGACGCCAGCAACACGGCGTCCTGCACCACAGCGCTCGTGTTGGAGTGATCCTTGTGAATGCTCTCCTTCCAGTGCGTGAGCACGATCGACGGACGTACCTGCCGGATGACGTCAGCCACGTAGCGGCGCGTTGCTTCATCGTTGGGAATCTCACCGTCGCGATACGGAGCGAATATCACCTCGGCACCAAGTGCCGCTGCAACTGTGGCGGCCTCGCGTCGCTTCTGCGCTCCGTATTCCTCGGGAGACAGCTTCGGATTCCCGCCTTCGCCAAGCGTCATGTGCAGCAGTACCACCCGATCCCCTCGGCGATGCGCGTCGAGCAGCACGGCACCCGTCGTCAATTCCATGTCGCCGGCATGCGCTCCGATGGCGAGAATGGTTCGCGGTGCCGGCGGCGCCTGTGCCTGCGCCGAGAGGAGGTTTGCGGCCACTGCGATGACGGACACCATCAATGAGCGGATCACCGTGGCCCCGTTCATGGTGTCACGGCGGAGAACGCGCCGCGAATTGCGTCGCTTATGCGCGTGAGCTTTCCCGTTTCGCGAGAGACCGGGCACCACAAAGTGCGTGCCTTCGCCAATACCCTGCCGTCCTTCGCGCGGACGATCTCCGTCAATCGCTCGAACCGGTGCCCATCGGCCGCGCCCACCCAGGTGCGTGCGACAATGTCGTCGCCAGCGAGGGCTGGCCTCTTGTAGTCGATCTCGTGTCGCAGCGCGACCCACGCAATTTCCTGCTGCGCCTCCGCACTGGCGGCACTCATCCAGTGCGCGGTGGCAACGTCCTGCACCCATCGCAGGTAGACCACGTTGTTTACGTGGTCCATCTCGTCGATATCGTCGGCCTGGACGGTGATTGGCAGTTCGTAGGGCGGGACAGTCATTTGTGATGGGCTGAATGCCACGGTGTCTTGGTGGGCCAACCGGACGAGTCGTCGGGAGCAATCATGCCCGCTGCGTACGAATCTCCGCGTTGTGGGGGCGCCGGTCCAGTCCGCGCGGCGAGGACATGTACTTGCGAGTGGATGCGGGCGAGTTCTATGATGGCACGGCACCTCGGTTGCGAGCCTTCACCAACCACCCGTCATGATTGAAACCGAACGCCTGATCCTTCGCCCAGTACTCCTCGACGACCTTGACCGGTGGGCCGACATGATGGCCGATGAGGAATCGTGCCGCTATGTGGGCGGGGTGCAGAAGAAACCCATCGTGTGGCGCAGCCTCACGTCACAGGCGGGGGCGTGGGCACTCACGGGCGTCGCGATGTTCTCGGTGATCGAGAAGTCCACTGGTCTGTGGGTGGGTCGCGTTGGACCATGGAACCCGTTTGGCTGGCCCGGCACGGAGGTAGGCTGGTCGCTCCACCGCGATTCGTGGAACAAGGGCTACGCGATGGAATCGGCCGTTGCCACCATGGACTACGCGTTCAATGTGCTGGGTTGGACCGACATCATCCACACCATCGACCCTGGCAACGCCCCGTCTCAGCGCGTGGCCCGCCGGCTTGGCTCGCGACTCAGGGGGCCGGGCCAGCTACCCGCCCCGTACGAAGACAGTCCCGTGGAGATCTGGGGCCAGACGCGCGAGGAGTGGACTCACAGGGTGCCCGCGTCGCGCGAAAACGGCTTGTAGACCTTCCCGCTTTCTCCAGGACACGACACCGCCGCGTTGAAGTTCGCGAACACGCCATCGGCGTTTGGCGTCCACGCCCACACGTGCAGGTACCAGATGTTGAGATTGTCTTCGTGGTGCAACTGCTGGCCCATGAGCACCGGTGGTACAGAGTCGCGGGCGTACATGCGATACGGGATGATGAACTCCACGCCGTTCAGACGATATTCGCCATTCGGCAAGCGTTCATAGAGCAGGATCTGGGGACGTTCGATAGTCAACGCGGGCGCGAGATAGCTCCGGTTGACATGGTGGTATCCCATGGCGCCGTGATGCTCGTGCACGAGGCACTCGGGTACGTCGCGCGGATATCCCTTCGCCACCGCGGAGTCGAGATTCTTGAATGGGAGCGTGGCTGCCCGCAGCCGGTCGAGGTCGGCTTCCACGCGCGCGTTAACGGGTCCGGCCGCACTGGCGGTGTGTGACGCCCGTGAGCATCCCACGGACACGAACGCCAGGATCATCAGGCAAAACGACAATCGACGTGAGGTCATCGGGTGCACCAGGGTGATATTGAACAGTGAGGGAGGGGGAGCCGAGCACTAGCAGCCACCCCCAGCCCCGCGTAGCGGTCACGGGCATGCAGCCAGTGCTACTCGTCCGCCAACAATGAGGCCGATTCTTGCGGTCAGGTGCCGCCATCATGCACAACCCAATCCATCCAACCGGGCCGCTGCCCACTCGGTCCACCGCCATCGCGCGCATTGCCTGGTCTGCCGAGCAGGTGCGCCGGGGCCTCCCGGCGTTCACGCGCACCACCGACCCGGCGTGGTTCGAGAGCATGGACGAAGGGTGGAGTCTCGTCTGCCAATTTCACGCGTCGCCCAGGGAGCAGGGGTCTCCGTCGGTGGCGCAGGTGTCGTTTCTCGAGCCCAATGCGCCCCACGAACGGCTCGTCCGCGGAGCGACATTGAACCTGTTCGAGCGCTCCACTCGACAACTGGCGACCGTCACCATCATCGAGTGACGCGATCAACTGCCAGCTTGTTGTTGTCGATCCGGCCCGGCCAGCTTCGTATAGAAGTCGAACCCACTGGAGACTCCCATGCGAAGAATCACCGTTACCACCAACATCACCCTCGATGGCGTCATGCAGGCACCGGGACGCGCTGACGAGGACACTCGCGACGATTTCCCCCACGGCGGCTGGGCCATGCCCTACAACGACGCCGTCAAGGGACAGGCCATGGCCGAGGGCATGGCTGCTGGCGGAGAGCTGCTCTTTGGCCGCCGCACCTACGAGGACTTCTTCAAGGTCTGGCCCCATCGCAAGGACAACCCATTCACGCCGGTTCTGGACAACACCACCAAGTACGTGGCCTCGCGATCGCTGAAGGAGCCGTTGCCATGGAAGAATTCGATATTGCTCCACGGCGACGCAGCCGACGCCGTCGCCCAGCTCAAGCAGCAACCCGGCCCCGACCTCGTGATCCTCGGCAGCGGTGAGCTGATCACCTCGCTCGCCAGGCGCAACCTCATCGACACCTATCAGCTCCTCATCCATCCCCTGGTATTCGGCATCGGCCGCCGCCTGTTCCCCGCCGGCGCGGCGTTCGCCAAACTCCGTTTCGTGAAGAGTGTGTCCACCACCACCGGCGTGATCATCGCGACCTACGAGCCCCTCGCATGAAACAGTATCTCCTCAGCATCTATCATCCCGAAGGGCCGCCCCCGCCCCCCGAGACACTCGCGCGCGTGATGCGAGACATCCGCGCCATGAACGCGGAACTCGAAGCGCAGGGCAACTGGGTTTTCGGGGGCGGCCTCCATCCGTCCAGTACCGCCACGGTCGTGCGCGTCACCGACGGCGAGGTCTTCACTACCGACGGTCCCTTCGTGGAGGGCAAGGAGCACATCGGCGGCTTCACCATCATCCGGGCGCCCGATCTCGACGTCGCACTCCAGTGGGGAACGCGACTCGCCCGCGCCACCGGCGTGCCGATTGAAGTACGCCCATTCCGCAGCGACGACTGACCGCACGCGTGTCGACGCTTCCGTCCAGCGACATCGATCGCGTCTTCCGTGCGCAGTACGGGCGCGCTGTATCGGTGCTCGTTCGCGTCTGCGGCGACATCGATCTCGCAGAAGAAGCCGTGCAGGAAGCGTTCGTGGCGGCCGTGGAACGCTGGCCCGCCACAGGCGTGCCGCCCAACCCGGCGGGTTGGATCATCACCACCGCGCGCAACCGCGCCATCGACCGCTTCCGTCAGGACGCTTCACGTGAACAACGGCACGCCGACTCTGCACTCCTGATGGACCACAGCGAACCGGAGGCGGAGGGAACCGTGCGCGACGACCAACTGCGTCTCATCTTCACCTGCTGCCATCCCGCACTCGCACCCGCGGTGCAGGTTGCGCTCACCCTCCGCCTGATTGGCGGTCTCACCACGCCGGAAATCGCACGAGCGTTCCTCGTTGCCGAACCCGCCATGGCGCAACGGATTGTGCGCGCCAAGGGCAAGATCCGCGACGCTCGCATTCCCTATCGCATCCCCGACGACGACGAGCTGCCCGGGCGGCTGCGCCCCGTCCTCGCGGTCATCTATCTCATTTTCAACGAAGGCTACTCAGCCACCGCCGGCGATCAGCTCGTTCGTGCGGACCTGTGCACCGAGGCAATCCGACTCGGACGATTGCTCGCCCAGCTCATGCCCGATGAACCGGAAGTCATTGGGCTGCTCGCACTCATGCTTCTCATCGACGCGCGTCGCTCGGCACGCACGACAACTGACGGCGGCCTCGTTCCCCTGGGGGAGCAGGACCGCGATCTGTGGGACCATCATCTCATCGAGGAAGGGCAGGGTCTCGTGCGGCAGTGCCTGCACCGCAACCAACCCGGCCCGTATCAGATCCAGGCGGCCATCAACGCCGTGCATAGCGACGCCGTCACGTCGGCGCATACCGACTGGCACCAGATCCGGCAGCTCTACGATCAACATCTCGCCTTGGCGCCGAGCCCCATCGTCGCGCTCCACCGTGCCGTGGCCATTGCCGAGCTGGAGTCGCCCGAGGCGGCACTTCGCCTGGTGGACGCGCTCGCGCCCTCACTCGGCGACTACTACCTGTTCCATGCCATTCGAGGTGAGTTCCTGCACCGCGCTGGCCGGACGACCGAGGCAGCGGAGGCGTATGAGGCGGCCATGGAGCGCACGGGCAATGCTTCCGAACGAGCTTTCCTGCAACACAAACGTGCGATGGCTACGGAAAGATCACCGGGAACACCACGTCGGTGGTGAACATGCACCGATCATTGTGCCCGCATTCCGGAACGATGATCGCGCTATGCTTGGCCCCCATGGTTTCGGTGACGTACTTGAAGAAGGCCTCTCCACGGGCTCGTCGCGTGGGGCCCTGCGCCATCGCATTTGGGGAAGCATCGAAACCACCCAAGGGCAGCACGTCCACCTGACCGAGCAGGTATGTCGTGGGACGCTCGACCAATTGCTTCTTCAACTGATCGTCGGTCATCTTCGCCGTGTAGCCGGTTGTGCGATTCTCCAGGCCGGCTGGCCACCGGTTGAAGTTCGCCGCCTTGCTGGCGTCGAAGGCACCAAAGGTGAACTGCGTGTGCAGCTTCTCGCCGTCCGCGCCCAGCGCTTCCTTGTCGGCCCCGTTCGGCTCTGCGTCGCCCGTTGGGAGCGGACGCACCGCCGCCGGCCATGCATAGCTGGACGGATTGGCCACCACGTACGTGATACTCACGCCGCGCGTGCCGTGCATCTTGTTTGTCATCGCATAGCGGGTCACCACTTGACCACCCGCCGAGTGCCCCGCGACCACGATCTTCGCGAGATTCGGGAATGTTTTCTTGTCGGCCAGCTTGCGCACGATCTCGTCAATGAAGTCGAACGAGGAAATCGTTGGATTGGTGGGCGACATGCCGCCGGAACGCCAGCTATCGCTTCCGTTCGGCCACACCACCTCGTTCGCCTCGGGTTTGTCGGGCGACGCGATCAGTCGTGGCGCAATGATGACGGTGTTGTCCAGCGCGCCCGCAAGGAACCCGGCCGCTGTGGCAGTGGAGAAGTAGTGATCGGCATTGCGACTTGCCCCATGCACCATGATGAGTGCCCGCGTCACCGTGGCGTTTGGCGTGTCGAGCGAATGCGTGGCGTACATCATGGAACGCGCCGGACCGCTACCGTAGGTGATCCACTGCGCGCAGGCCGTTGTGGCCGCTGTACACGGCGCAACGGCGACGTGTTCGCGAAGCGAACCGTTTGTCGCGGGGGCAGCGGTGGCAAGGGTCGCGACTGACGCGAGAAGAACAAGGGCTGATCGCATGATCGTGAGGGCAGGCGCCTGAGGGAAGATCGAGAACCGTCGCGCCGACAACATACACCCCGGCCTTGCCCTCCGCCCGGGCCGGTGCTTGCGGCTCTCTCGGCCTCCTACCCCGTGGTGAACACGTCATGATGTGGTTCGGGCAGCCAGATCTGGTCCCGCGGCACGAGGAAGATGGACAGCGCGCAGAGCGTGGCGGCCATGAGCGTGACAAAGGTGCGAATCGGCGCGGTAACCACGCGCAGCGCTGAACGATCGGGAACCAGCACGTCCATCAACGCGGCAGCGTAGAACGCTCCCTGCGCGACGAGCATCCAGCTCGCGAATGGGCTGGGCAGTCCGATGCTGCACACCAGAATGAGCAATAGCGCGAACGGAAGCAGCAGGCGGCCGAACTTGTACGACATGAAATGAAACCACATCCTGTTCCGCGGACCGAGCAGGGCAGGATAGGCACAGAGTACCTGGTAGTTCCCCCCCAGCGTCCGGACCTTGCGATGGAACTCCGAGGCAAGACCGGTGGGGGTGTCGTACATCACCGCCCGTGAATCAACCACGAGTCGGTATCCGCGAAAGAACGCCGCCAGCGGTAGATGCATGTCATCCAGCACCGAATCCGGCGGGATGGTGACTGCCAGTTCACGCCGCAAGGCGTAGTAGGCACCGGTCGCTCCAAAGATCGAGTCCAGGTGACTCAACCGGCTGCGAATCCACACCTCGTATCGCCAATACAGGCCAATGCTCGCCTCCTCCTGGTTGGACGGAGACAGGATTGTCAGGTGACCACTGGCCGCGCCAACATCGGGGTCGGCCAGATTCTCGAGCAGATACGCAAGGCTGCCAGCCGCCAGGCGCTGCCGCACATCCGTGAATACGAGCACGTCACCGGATGCATGGGCAATGGCAGCATTGATGGCGACTGCCTTTCCGGCTTTCGGCAGGGCGAGCAGGCTCACCCCGTGATTCTCGAACGTGCCGGCAATGGCGTTGGTCGCATCCACTGATCCGTCGGACGCTACGATGATCTCGCGAAGCTCCGGCGGATATTCCAGCGCGAGGATGGAATCCAATTTCGCCCGGATGCAGGCCTCACCATCCCTAACCGCCACGATGATGGAGACGCGCGGCAGATACGGGCCACGGCGAACGGGCCGGCCTCGTCGCCTCGCAAGCGCGCCCAGGAGGAGGGGATATCCGGCCAGGATCCAGAAGACGAACACGCACGATACGACAACGCCGGCGAGACTAAGCATACGGATCGGATCACGATGGCTTAGAGCGGTGGGAACGCCCTGTCGGTGGAGGCGACAGTAGCCAGTATAACACGCAATGCCGTAAAGGCTAATCCTGGTGGTGGCCCCCCGCGACGTCCGCGTAGAAGCGCGCCAGTGCAATCATCCGTTCACCGGACGAGTACCGCGAGACGACCAGCGCGCGCGCGCGGTCGGCCATGGCGCGAGAGTCCTCTGGCTGCCTAAGCGCCTGGCAAATGGAATCGGCAAGCGCGTTCACATCGCCGCTGGGTACGAGCAGCGCGGTGTCCCCATGTGTCACCATCTCCGGAATGCCGCCCACGGCGGTGGCCACCACGGGCACGCGCGCCGCCATGGCCTCGAGCAAGGCGTTCGGCGACCCTTCGGTCAACGACGACAGTACCGCAACGTCAGCCGCCGCGTAGTACGGCAGCACGTCGGCAACCTGACCCACGAAGATCACCCGATCCCGCATCCCCATGGTGAGTGCGGCCGCGTCGATCGCGCCGCGCTCCGGCCCGTCGCCCACGATGATGAGCGAGAGTGCGATATCGGGGTCGGAACGCCGGAGCGCTGCAAGCGCACGCACCAATACCGCGTGCGACTTCTCCCTCGACAACCGGCCCACGATCAAAATTGCCCGTTCATTGTCAGCGATGCCGAGTGATGCGCGGGCGGACGCGCGGCGAGCGGCACGGTCTGGCGGGTCGCCCCACGCGGGATCGATCCCGTTGTGCTGCACCGTGATGCGATCCGCCGGCACGCCGATGTCGCGAAGTTGTGCTTCGAACGAACGACTCATGGTGAGCACACGCGTGGCTGCGCGGAGCGACCATCGGTCCAGCGCATTGTACAGGCGCGTCCGCACGCTGGTGCGTGTGTACCCATGGTGCGATGCCACCCACGGCATGTTCTTCCACACCGCCGACGCACGAACCAGGAAGTGGGACTTCACTGCGTGTGTCTGCACGATGGTGGGCCGTACCCGTGACACCAACGTTCGAAGCCCTCCCACGGCACGCATGTCGTACGGCCCTCGCTCGGCGACCCGATGCAGCGGGATGCCCGCGTCCGTCACGGCCTCCGTGAACGCGTTGTCGCCGGCCGCTCGCTCGAAGATGGCAATCTCCACCTCCACTCGTTCGTGAGGCTCCAGCGACCGGACACGTGTGGCGAAGTCGATGAGATTCTTGGCTGGCCCCGTGACCGTGTGCGCCTCGACGAACGCCAGTACGCGAATCGTCACGCACTCCGCCGGGCGAGCAGCTTTTCATAGGTCGCGTAGAGCGCCGCGCCGGCGATGTCCCAGTCGTAGTGTCGCGCAACGTGCTCGCGCCCGCGCACGGCCATGCGTCGCGCAAAGGGTGTATCGGTCAAGAGCTTCCGGATCGCGGCGCACCACTCCTCGTCGCTGTCCGCGATGAGGATGTCCTCGCCCGCGGCCAGGTGCAATCCTTCTGCGCCGATGCTGCTCGACACCACCGGCACGCCGGCGGCCATTGCCTCCAGGATCTTCAACCGCGTTCCTCCACCCGTCATCAACGGAACGATGGCCACGGCGGCCTGCGCGTAATACGGCCGCGTATCCGGTACGGTCCCCGAGACATCCACCCGCTCAATGGCATCGAGCGCACGCACTGACGGCGCCGGGTTCGATCCCAGGAGGGTGAGTTGGATGTCCGCAAACTCCGTTGAGATCACCGGCCAGATTTTCCGTACGAAGTGAATGGCCCCTTCCACGTTGGCGTAGTAGTTCATGGAGCCGGCAAACACCAATCGGCGCGCGGGTGCCTCGCCCCCATTCACTGGCCGATGATACTCGCGCGCGGCGGCCAGCGCCTCGTCAGTGAAGCCGCGAACATCAACACCATTGTTGACTGTTTCCACGAATGCGCCCGGAACCATGCGGAGCAGGTGGGCTTTTTCGCGTTCGCTGCAGACGATGTGCGCCGCATCGCTGCGGAGCATGGCGGTTTCCACGGCCTCCAGGCGGTGCGCAGTGAGCCGCGCGTAGAGCCGCTTCGGCCAATGCCGAGACCGAGCGGCGTATCGATGCATCAACTCGGTCTCGATGTTGTGCCAGTTGTAGACCATGGCGGGCGCGTCACGATGCGATGCGATCATCCCCGCGTACCCGTCCATCACGGTTCCTTCCAGTTGCACCGCATCGAATTGTTCCCGATCGAGTAGCGCGCGGAGTGCGGCGCGCATCGGCTTGCTGGTGTAGTTGAGGATGGATACTGGCGTGGACCCGATCGCACCCCTGACGAGCGTACCAACTCCATAGCGTGGCGGAGGCGGGACGGTGACCACCTCCCGGCAGAAGGGCAGCCCCTCCGCCATGCTCGCGTCCGCGAACGACAACATGGTCACCTCCGCACGCTCGGCCAACTGTCGCGCAAGGTGAAATTCCCGGAGCCGCGCCCCGGTTGTTGTTGGCCAGCACTGGCGAGGCGAGAGGAAGAGAATGCGCATGGTCGGGACTACTCCGCTACTTCCCTCCTGAGGGTCAGTTCGAAGGTGGACCCTTCGCCCAGCGCACTGCGCACCGTCAGGTCGCCTCCCATTCCGCGGGCCAGCGTGCGGCTGATTGCCAGCCCCAGCCCCGTTCCCTCGTGTTGCGACGAGTGCGTGCGGCCAAGCTGCACAAACGGCTCGAAGATGGACTGGTGCTCGAGTGCGGAGATTCCGACGCCTGTGTCGGTCACGCGTACACCGCTGACGTCGTCCCTGTCGAAGCACGAAATCGTGATCGACCCTCCGGCGGGCGTGAACTTGATCGCATTGAACACGAGATTGACGAGGATCTGTTCCACCTTCTGGAGATCGCCAACCACGGCGTGGCACGTGGACCCGTCGAGTGAAAGGTCGACTGACCGCTGCTTCGCCTGCGAGTCGATCATCGTCAGCACGCGCCGAACTGGTTCGTTCAACACCATTGGCCGCAGGTCGTAGTCCAGGCGGCCAGCCTCGATACGGCTGTAGTTCAGCAAGTCGTTGATGATGGCGAGGAGGTGTTGCTGGCTCCGTCGCACACGTTGGAGGTAGTCCTCCTGAGTGGGGCTCATCTCACCGGTCACACCAGCGAGCAACAGATCGACATAGCCGGATATGGCGTTCAGTGGCGTGCGCAGTTCGTGCGACATCGACGCCAGGAACTCCGTCTTGGTCTTGTTTGCCGCCTCCGCTTCGGTCACCCGTCGCAGGTCTTCCCGCGATCGCGACTCCGCCGCCCTACGCTCCGTGAGGTCACGGGTCACCTTCGAGAAACCCATCAGCGTGCCGGAATCGTCGTGCACCGCCGTGATCACGACGTTGGCCCAGAACAGTGTTCCGTCTCGGCGCACGCGCCACCCTTCGTCTTCAAAGCGGCCCACGCGTCCCGCCACCTCCAACTCCATCCCCGGCTTGTCGGTTGCGAGGTCCTCCGCCGTGTAGAACGTGGAGAAATGCTTTCCGATAATCTGCGCCGCCGAATACCCCTTGATGCGCTGGGCGCCCTCGTTCCAGCTCACAATCACGCCGGTGGGGTCAAGCATGAAGATGCCGTAGTCGCGCACGCCCTGAACGAGGAGGCGAAAGCGCCGCTCGCTACTCCGCAGCGCTTCTTCTGCCGCGCGACGGTCCGTGAGGTCCCGCGTGACTTTCGCGAACCCCACCAAGGTGCCGTCACCGTCGCGCAGCGCCGTAATCACCACGTTCGCCCAGAACTGCGAACCGTCCTTCCGTACGCGAAACCCTTCATCTTCCACTCGGCCCGCCGCCGCCGCCTCGATGAGCTCGAGGCCGGGCCGGTCTGCCTTGCGATCAGCCTCCGTGTAGAAGATCGAAAAGTGCTGGCCAATGATATCGGCCGCCGAGTAGCCCTTGAACCGCTCCGCACCTGCGTTCCAGGTGAGGATGTGTCCCGTGGGGTCCAACGCAAAGATCGCGTAGTCCCGGACGCTGTCCACGAGCAGCTTGTACAAGGAATTTACTTCGCCAGGCGGTATCGCCGTCGCCATGCCCATCCCCCTGAAGTCCTCCACAATGTGCTGCGCCAAGACCACCCAGCAAACCCCAAACCTCCATGCCGGGCGGTCAGTCCACCAGTGGTATGGCAAGGTCAGGACCAGTCGCCACACACGCGTCGCCACACGCGTCGCCACCATGCTGGACGCCCGGGACCTTCGCTCACAGCGTTGACATTATGGGCATATGCCCGTAAATAACTTCACATGACGAGCGACGAGAAAGATGCCGGGCGTCCCGCCTCCGTATGCAACTGCCTCGCCGTCCGGCAAGCGGCCCGGCAGATCACGCAGCTCTACGACGCCGAACTTGCCGAAGTTGGCCTCCGGACCACGCAGTACTCTGTACTCGCCTTCCTTGATCGCCTCGGCCCGTCCAGCTTGAGCGATCTCGCGGAAGAGCTCGTGCTGGACCGCTCTACGCTCGGCCACAATCTGCGCCCTCTCGAGCGTGAGGGATTTGTGCGGCTCGCCACGGACCGGACCGACCGCCGCACCCGACGCCTCGAGCTCACCGCCGCCGGCAAGGTGCGGCTGGAAGAGGCACGACCATACTGGCAGAAGGCACAGCGGCGCTTTGAGTCGAGCTTTGGCAAGGCAGATGCCAGGGAATTGCGCGACATCCTGCGCCGAGCGGTGGAGAGCGCGGCGTCATGACGAGCGAGCCAAGACTCTCACCGCGACTCGTGCTCGCTGTGCTGTCGCTTGCGGCATTCATGGCCAGCCTGGACCTCTTCATCGTCAACGTCGCCTTCAAGGATATTGGCCGCGATTTCGGCAACACCCCCATCGCCAATCTCAGCTGGGTGTTGAATGGATACGCTATCGTTTACGCGGCCGCCCTCGTTCCGCTGGGGCGTCTTGCCGACCGGTTCGGTCGCAAGGCCGGCTTCCTGGTCGGCCTGGCGCTCTTTACCATTGCCAGCGGCGCGTGTGCGGCGAGCAATGGTCTCTGGATGCTCGTCACCTTCCGCGTGCTCCAGGCTGTCGGCGCGGCATTGCTCACGCCCACCAGCATGGCGCTGTTGATCAACGCCACCCCCGTCGAGGCGCGTTCCAAGGCCATCCGTATCTGGTCCGCATCGGCAGCGCTTGCTGCCGCGGCAGGGCCTGTGGTGGGAGGGCTGCTCGTGGTGTCATCATGGCGCCTGGTGTTTCTTGTCAATCTTCCCATCGGCGTCATCGCGTTCCTCGCCGCGGTACGCTGGGTGCCGGAGATGAGAGACACCGTTGCGGGTAGCATGCCGGACCTCTTTGGCGCCGCGCAGTTGGCGTTCTCCATCGGCGCGCTTGCGTTGGCATTGGTAAAGGGGAACGACTGGGGCTGGTCCAGTCCTGCGGTCATCGTGACACTCGCACTGGCCGTTGCGAGCCTCCGCTGGTTCTGGATACGGTCACGTCACCACGAGTCTCCTGTTGTTGAACCCGCGCTGCTTCGCGTGCGAACCTTTGCCTGGGCCAACGTTGCTGTATTGGCGTTCAGCGTGGGCTTTGCAGCAAACCTGCTCGCGAACGTCCTGTGGATGCAGAATGTCTGGGGCTATTCGTCGTTGCGGACCGGCCTGGGCGTGGCGCCCGGGCCGCTGATGGTCCTGCTGTGCAGCCTGATCGCGCAGTCCGTCTCACAGCGGATATCCGTCGGCCGTATTGCAGCGATTGGATGCACGCTGTGCGGCCTCGGTGAGCTCACCATGCTGCTCAGCGTTGGTCAGAACCCGTCCTACCTGACGCAGATGCTACCGGGCTGGCTGATGTTCGGGGCAGGAGTGGGCTTCGCGCTTCCAACGATGCTCTCCGTTGCGACGGTTGGGCTGCCGCCATCCCGCTCCGCAACCGGAAGCGCGGTGGTGACCATGGGCCGACAGGTGGGGAGTGTGTTCGGTGTCAGCGTGCTCGTTGCGTTGCTGGGTCACTCCGCCAACTACGAGGGAACCCACCTGGGCTTCCAGCGAGCATGGATGGCGGCAGCTGCTGGCGCCATTCTCGCCGCCTTCGCAGCCCTCGGCATGTCGGAGACGCGGAAAGCGGAGACTGCCATGCCGGCCCAGGCTGCCTGAGTGAGCCGGTGGCTATTGGCAGCCCGTCTGCTTTGCGACGCCAAACTCCGTGGTGGCCTTCACTGAGGTATCTGTCGTTGCCACTGCTGTCACGCGTTCCGTCCCGCCCACAGTTGTGCACTTCGATGTGACAAAACCGCCGGCGTCGATGCGCGCGAGCGTCGTATCCGACAGGCGCCACGAAACCGTTGTGGGAACGCTGGCGTCCGCGTCGAACCTGGCCAATAGTTGACGCTGGTCGCCGGGAGTGACAAGAAAGCCTCCTCCGAATATCGCGAGCGCGCGAATTGCCGGAGCGCCGGGCTCGAGTTGCAACGTCACCGGTACCTTGGTGGCGATGGCACTGCACTGGCCGGCCAGGACCGTCACGCTCGGAATGAGGGTGTCCCGATAGAATGGCCGGCTCACGCGAACGGTAAAGCTGCCCGCCTCCGCGTATCCAGCAGCCACCAGAAGTGTGTCGTGCCCGAACGCCACCGTCGAGTCTGCGCCGCGATACACGGTGACCTTCGTACCCAGAGCCTGGCTCGTCCCTTTCGCGTCGCGGACCAGGATGTCGATTGCGGGAACAAATGTCACGACGCCCGGCGCGAACCCGTCCCCCCAACACGACCCCGGTGCAGCGTCGTGCGAGCAGGCGGCGAGTGCGCCCGCCGCAATCAGCGATATCACAACGAGACAAACTCGGTGGGTGTACATCCGCACAGCTCCAGCATCAGGGAATCTGATAGCACAACACACGATTCCCGTACGCCGTCACATCCGGCCTGGACTACATGCTCACCGAGAACATGATGTGCGCCTTCGGTGTTCCTGGGAACATCAGCCATGGCGACTTGTCCGACGGCTTGCTCGTGAGGCCTGTGGTCGCAGTGGTCGCGAAGGGCATGTAGGTGATGTAGAGCCTCGATCCACCCGTCACCTTGCCGGTTTCGCCGTCAAAGGTGCCACCGAATATCTGGTACAGCATTGACGGTTGTGCCGGCACCTTCAGCTTGCCGCTCTTCACTTCCGCGAACCGCACGGTATCCACCTTCGCACCCGTCACGCCTTCCGCCCGCAATGCACGGCCGCGCGCCATGAACGGTTCCATCGCCTTGTGGTAGCAGGCAGAATGAAAGTTCTTCACCGCGGGATCCGGCGCCAGGCAGATCATGTCGTTCTTGCCTGTCCGAAGGGATACGAGCTTTCCCGCCGTCACGTATCCCAGGACACTCGCGTCGGCCTTCAACTCCTCGGGCAGCGGCGTGATAGCCGCCGCGATCTGTTGCGCGGCGGGAGCGATGACCGGTGTTTGCGCATCAGCGCGCGCAATGGCCACGCCCGTGAGCAACGACGCAGCAATGATGGCGGACGAGAAACGCATGGGAGGCATGTGAGAAAGGAGTGGGAGGTGGTTCACCGGCTTCCGTAAGGATACCGGAGAACAGCGCCCTGACAAGCCGCGGGGCAACAGGAGTGTCGCGCTCGCGAGACTACGCAGGCGCAGGCGCTCTCGGGCGAAACCCGACGAGAACGGGCTGAAAGAATGCCGAGTCGTCGCGCGCCACATCCTCGAACCCGACCTCGCGCATGAGCACCATGAGCTGCGCGACTGTGATGGCGTAGTACCGGCTCCTCAACACCCGTGTTGTGCACTGGCCGTCTTCGTGTTCAGTCGTGAGGTACAACCGCAAGTCATACTGGTCGCCATCCCAGTCCCAGACCTGGACGGCAAGAAATCGCGAATCATGCTCGTCGTGGACACCATAGGGACGGACCTCGCGATCCTTGCGCACGATGGTAGCGTAGTCGCGAACAGACAGCACCAACACGCCACCCGGAGCAAGCTGCTCCCGGCACGACCGCAGGGCGGCGATGATATCGGCATCGGACAGCAAATGTGGTATTGCATTGTCACACGCGAGTACGGCAGAGAAGCCCCCGTGGTGCGTATGCTCGAGTGTTCGCACATCCGCAACGCACAACTCGGCGGCAAGGCCGCGGCGCGCCATCTCCTGGCGCGACCTGTCCACCGCAGCCGGCGACACGTCCGACGCATGCACGATATAACCCGATAGTGCGAGACCTATGGTCTGCGTGCCGATTCCGCATGCCGCATCGAGAATCGTCGCGCCGGCCATGACGCCATGATTCGCCAACAGCGTTGCGAGCTGTGCGCCTTGCCTGTGAATACTCGCCTCCCAGTCGGGGTACAGCAGGTGATAGAACGGCGCGAGGTCGTCGTAGAAGGTTGTCGTCATCCAGGGCTCGCGGCGAAGGGTTTGCGACTCGCCGGGTGGCAGGTTGCTCGTCATATTCTCGCACATGACCTCACGCCGTCAATTCCTCTCCGACACCGCGCTCGCGGCCGCTGGCTTGTCGCTGCCCATTGCGACCCTCGATGCCCTTGCGCCGAAGGCAAGTCCCATGGCCGATGCGCCACGAGGATTCATCGACGTGCATCGTGCTCCGGACAGTGTGCTGGTGCAGACGGCCACCGGCGACGTCCGTCTCACACCGGAACCCAACGGCGTCTTCACCGCCACGGGTGTCGAGGTCGTGGTGGTCCAGGCGGCGAACGCACTGCACGTCACGCTCATGGCGCCATCAGTTGCGGTGAAGCGAATTCAACTCCGTTGGCGCGGCAACCTTTCCACCGTTCGCCAGACACTGGGCGACGCGTGGGAGCGTGGGTATGGTGACCTCGAGTGGCGCGCGTGGATTCCTGATCGTGTCATGCCATGGTACGTGGCCACGCACGACGGACAGCGCACGAATACCTACGGTGTGAAAACAGGAGCCAACTCCTTCTGCTTCTGGCAGGTCGATCCGCAGGGCCTCAGTCTCTGGGCAGATGTCCGCAGCGGCGCCGCCGGCGTGCAGTTGGGCGGTCGTACCCTGGACGTTTGCGACGTGGTGTCGCGGACAGGCCGAGAGGGGGAGTCCCCATTCGCGGCGATTCACGCGTTCTGCCGCGTGATGTGCACCAACCCGCGGCTGCCGTCACAGCCCGTATATGGGAGCAACGACTGGTATTGGGCCTACGGCAAGAACTCGGCATACACCGTCCTCGCCGATGCCAAGCACATCGTCGAGCTCTCACCACCCGGCCGCAACCGTCCCTTCGCCGTGATAGACGATGGATGGCAGCCGGAACGCGACAAGACCAATTCCGTGGTTGGCGCGTGGGATCGTGGCAACGCGAACTTTCCCGACATGCCCGGCCTCGCAAGCGCGATCAAGCGAGAAGGCGCTCGGCCCGGCATCTGGATTCGTCCGCTGCAAGCGCTGAAGGATACGCCCGACAGTTGGCGCCTTCCGCGAGACCGCGCGTTTCTCGACCCCACCATCGCCGAGGTGCGCCTGAAAGTCCGCGACGACATGGCCCGTCTTCGCCAGTGGGGCTTCGAATTGATCAAGCACGACTACACCACCTACGACATCTTCGGGCGATGGGGTTTCCAGATGGGCGCCGAGATGACGCGGGGCAACTGGACGTTTGCGTCTGGCCCGTCGCACACCACCGCGGAGGTGATCAGCGAGCTGTATGCCACCATTCGCACCGGTGCGGGCGACAGCCTGGTGATTGGTTGCAACACCGTGAGTCACCTCTCCGCTGGCCACTTCGAGATCTGCCGCATCGGCGACGACACCAGCGGTACGGAATGGTCGCGTACGCGTAAGATGGGAGTGAACACGCTCGCCTTCCGCGCCGTGCAACATGGCGCGTTCTATGTGGCTGACGCGGATTGCGTTGGCGTGACAACGAACATCCCGTGGGCGCAGAACAAGCTGTGGCTCGACCTCCTCGCCCGCAGCGGCACGATGTTGTTTGTCTCCCTCGCTCCCGACGCACTCGGCAGCGAGCAGCGGAGCGACCTCAAGGCGGCGCTCGCCATGGCGGCCGCCCCGCAGCCTCTGGGGGAGCCACTGGACTGGCAGCAGACCGTCTATCCAACGAAGTGGCGACTGCGGGATCACGAACGGACGTATGATTGGGTTGGTGCCGACGGGGCAGGCCCGCCGTAGGCCGAGGCGCGCACCGAACTTGCTTCTTCGGTTACCGACACTCCAACGGTGGCCTCATGCCGACAACGAAAAAGGCACGATCCGCGCTGCGATTCGTCATCCAGAAGCACGCGGCCAGCCATCTGCACTTCGACTTCCGGCTTGAGCTTGACGGCGTGATGAAGAGTTGGGCGATACCGAAAGGGCCAAGCCTCGATCCGTCGGTGAAGCGCCTGGCCATGCAGGTGGAAGATCACCCCATCGACTACAACACTTTCGAAGGCACAATCCCCGCAGGCCAATACGGGGGCGGGACAGTGATGCTCTGGGATCGCGGCACCTATACGGCCGTGGACGATTCGGCCGACGATCCTGTCGCCACAATTCGAGAAGGAATGGAGAAAGGCGAACTCAAGTTCGTTCTCGACGGCGAACGCCTTCAAGGGTCATGGGTGCTCGTTCGAACGCGCCGCAGTGACCGCACGCCGCAATGGCTGTTGATCAAGCATCGAGACGAATCCGCCAGGGTTCGCGGTGATATCGTCGCGAAGGAACTCACATCCATCACGACGGGGCGCACCATGGACGAGATTGCCGAAGGAGCAACGGGGAAGCGGGTGGCCAAGCGCACGGAGGCGAAGGCACCTCGCGCCCGCGTCGCCCAGACCCTGGAGCCGATGTATGCCAGTGTCGGCGCCGATATTCCTGATGGCCCGGGATGGACCTTCGAGCCCAAATACGACGGCATTCGAGTCCTGGGCTTTGCCACCGCCACGGGCGCAACGCTCGTTACGCGCAACGGCAACGACAAGAGCGCGCAGTTCCCCGCGATCGCGACCGCCCTCACGTCGCTGGCGACGCGGCGCAAGCGCTCGTTTGTCGTCGATGGCGAAATCGTCGCGATGGATGACGACGCCCCGCTCCGTTTCCAGGATCTTCAGTCGCGCATGCACGTGACCGACACGAAGAAGCTCGCCAGAAGCGACGCGGGGATTCCCGCCGCGCTGTTCGCGTTCGATCTACTCCTCGACGGCGATGAGCTGCTCGTGGACGAACCGTGGACCACACGGCGCAAGCATCTCGTGAAGCTCGTTGGCAAGCGTGTCACCTCACTCGTGAAGCTTGCCGAGTCGATCGAGAACGGCAAGAAGCTGCTCGCATCTGCGCGACGGAAGGGGTGGGAAGGCATCGTGGCGAAGAGTACGGCGGCCACGTATCAACCGGGTGTCCGCACCAAGGCCTGGCTCAAGCTGAAGCTGGAACACCGGCAGGAGCTGGTGATCGGTGGGTTCACCGAGCCGCGCAACTCACGGCAGCATCTCGGCGCCTTGCTCCTTGGCTACTATCGGGACGGACAGTTCATCTATGCGGGGCATACAGGCGGCGGCTTCACGCACGCTGGGCTCGCGGACATGGCCGAGCGATTGACGAAACTGGAACGCAAGACATCGCCGTTCGCCGAGACGCCAAAGACGAACCAACCCGCTCACTGGGTTACGCCGCGCGTCGTCGTCGAAGTGAAGTTCAACGAGTGGACTGCGGGAGGCAGACTGCGCCAGCCGATCTACCTGGGCGTGCGCGACGACAAACCGGCTCGCGAGGTGATACGCGAGCCGGAGAGTCGCTTGTGAGGGTGATCGCGATCATTCACGCGACGATCGACGATCACGTCGTGCTCGCTACGCAGTCAGCGAGTTGGAGATAGCGAGTTCCTCTTCGTTCATGTCCGCGCCGATCTCGCCGAACAGCGCAGTGCTGAGATACCGCTCGCCGGTGTCCGGCAGCATGCACAGGATCGTCGAACCGCTCGGTGCATCCGCTGCCACCTTGAGGGCGCCAGCGAACGTTGCGCCTGACGACACGCCGCAGAAGATGCCTTCCTTCAACGCCAACTGCCGGCTCCAATGCATTGCATCCGCATTCGGAATGGTCAGCACGCGCTCAACTACGCCGGCGTCAACGGCATCGCCGGTAAGCTTCGGAATGAAGTCCGGGCTCCAGCCTTGCTGCGGATGGGAATTCCAGGCCGGGTGACTTCCGGTAGCGGATCCGTCCGGGTTGCGCGACTGCGGAGTGCCGCTGGTGAGCATGGCGGCGTCTGCCGGCTCGCACACCACCACTTTCGTTTCCGGCCGTTCCTTTCGGAGCACCCGGCTCACGCCTTTCAACGTGCCGCCCGTGCCGAAGCCCGTCACGAAATAGTCGAGCCGCTCACCAGCGAAGTCGTTGATGATCTCGCGTGCCGTGGTACGCGAATGCATGTCTGCATTCGCTTCGTTTTCGAACTGGCGCGTCTGGAACCATCCATGCTTCGCGGCCAGTTCATTTGCCTTCCGCACCATGCCTGTACCGCGCTCTGCCGGGGGGGTCAGGATGACCTTGGCGCCGAGGAAACGCATGAGCTTGCGGCGTTCAATGCTGAAGGACTCGGCCATCGTCACCACCAGCGGATAGCCCTTCTGCGCGCACACCATGGCGAGACCGATGCCGGTGTTGCCGCTCGTGGCCTCGATCACCGTTTGTCCGGGCTTCAGGGCGCCGGACTTTTCCGCGTCCTCGATGACGCCGAGTGCCAGGCGATCCTTGACCGATCCCAGCGGATTGAACGCCTCGACCTTCACGTAGAGATTGATGCCGGCAGGTGCCAGCGCGCCGATGCGGACTACCGGCGTGTTACCGACGGTTTCGAGGATGTTCGCGTATTTCGTCATGGGAATTCCAGTGAGTGGTTCACCAACGCGCCGGCTGCGTACTGCTGCGAATCTAGCAAGGAATCGCCGACCGGCCACGGCGGTTCCAGGGATGGGCCGCCCCGGAAAAGGGAGTTACGACATCGTTGCATCGTGCCGGCACCATTGGATGGGCCGAAACGGCATACGGGCTCCCTGTAGAACGCAGTCGAAGGCGGCTTCCCGCCCAACCGGGGCGGCCACATCGTCGGTCAACGCCGAATGCGCCGCAAGACCTCCTCAACCTCCCGGAGTCGTATCCAGATGCCATCGGGAGTACCCGCCACGTGCTGAACCTGTGCATCGCGAATGCCGAGTGAGGGTACCGTGATCGTCGCGGAGAGGGCGATCACGGTTGCAATGGTTGGCACGTCGACGGGAACCAGCTCCGCCGTGATCATCAGGCCGGTATCGCTGCCGACGAACCGGGGCGCCGTGCGAATGGTCTGACGGTTGCCGCGTAGGTTCTGCACGGTATAGCCTCGGGACCGAAGCACACTTACCGTCGTGTCTATGGCGGCGTCCATCGCCAGCGGCACGGACACAGTGATGCCATCGGACGGTTGGGGACCTACGGGCGCTGCTCCGGCATTCGGAACTGGCAGGTGCACGCAGCCGATACCCCAGACCGCGCTGAAGGCGGCGAGGGCGCGTCGTGGGCGCAGCTTCATGTTGTCATGGGTGTCGTGATTGTAATGCTCCCGCGATATGCGTGATCATGCGCGTGCGGCCGGAAGAACGTAACGCCAGACCGAGTGAGCCAGAACCACCGCTCCCGATCGACCTTCGGCGGCGATAGACTACTCTCCAATCGGTCACTCGTTACCACGAACGATCACAGCGCTCCATCCGGAGGTTTCCGTGCCTGCATCCCACCCCGCCTTGCTCCTGGTCGACGTGCAACAGGGTCTCGATGAACCTCGCTGGGGCACGCGGAACAATCCCGACGCGGAGCGTCGCATTGCCGACTTGCTCGCGGCGTGGCGCCACGCCGTGCGCCCGGTGGTTCATGTTCAGCACCTTTCTGCGGAGGCCAATTCGCCCCTTCGCCCGGACAGGCCGGGACATGCATTCAAAACGGAAGCAGTGCCCCTCGCCGGCGAACCGATCTTCCAGAAGAACGTCAACAGCGCGTTCATCGGGACCGGACTCGAGTCATACCTCCGAACGAATGGCATCGAGGAACTCGTGGTCGTTGGCATCACGACAGATCATTGCGTCTCCACGACGGTGCGCATGGCCAGCAATCTGGGTTTCAAGGTGACGCTCGTCAGCGATGCTACCGCCACGTTCGAGAGGCGTGGGCTCGATGGGACGCACTACCCCGCGGAGCTCATGCATGCCGTGGAGCTGACGAGCCTCAACGGCGAGTTCGCCACCGTCCGCACGACGAGTGAAGTGCTGTCGGCCGCAGACGCCTGACGGCACGAGCGAAGGGACATTTGTACGGAACGTTGACACAAGAAACCCGTCCTCTGTGGTGCATCAGTGATAATGTCCCCTTGAGACGCCAATAGAAATGTCCCTCTAGACTCCGGTCTCCACGAGGAGGTCGGGTTGGAGCGGACAGCCATGAGCGATCGAGAGTTTACGCGTGGCGCGATGTTGCGACGCGTCGTTGCGGGGGAGATGACCATCACGGACGCCACACCGTTGCTGGGCGTGGGCTATCGGCAGGCCAAACGTCTTGTGCGCCGATTTCGGGCCGAAGGACGGAAGGGGCTGGTGCATCGGAGCACGGGGCGGCCGTCGAATCGGGCGATGCCGGTGGCGCATCGCGCGCACGTCGTGGACCTGGTGCGAGCGCAGTACAGCGGGCCGGCGACGCGCGGGCCGGGGCAGCGCTTCGGGCCGACGTTGGCCGCCGAACACCTGTGGACGGATCACGGGATTCTCGTCTCGGTGCCGACGCTCACCCGGTGGATGCGGGCGGCGGATCTGTGGGGCCGGGCGCGGCGCGCGCGGCCGCGCCATCAGCGGCGGGAGCGGAAGGCGCACTTCGGGGAGCTGGTGCAGCTCGATGGAAGTTTCCATGACTGGTTCGAGGGCCGTGGCCCGCGGGCGTGCGCGATGACGATGGTGGACGATGCCACGGGGCGCACGATCCTCCGCTTCGGGGCCGAGGAGACGACGTGGGCGGCGGCCGGAGTGCTGCAGGCCTGGATTGCGAAGTACGGGGTCCCCGGCGCGCTGTACGCGGACTGGAAGAATGTCTACCAGCGGGCGCCGACAAATAACGAGCTCGCCCGCGGCGACGTCCCACTGACGCAGTTCGGTCGCATGTGTACGAAGCTCGGCATCACGCTCATCGGGGCGGCGAGTCCGCAGGCGAAGGGGCGGGTCGAACGTGGCCATGGCACCCATCAGGATCGACTCATTAAGAAACTCCGACTCGAGGGGATCCGCGATGTCGTGGCCGCCAATGCCTACGTCGAGACGCGCTATCTGCCGGCGCACAACACGCGCTTCGCGATCGCGCCCGCCAGCGCCGTCGATCACCATCGCGTGCGTGACCGCCGGCGGTTGGCCGATGTCGACGTGTTTTGTCTCGAGACGATCCGCGTCGTCGGGAATGATCACGTGGTCCAGTATCAGAATCGCGGACTGCAGCTCGATCGTGCCCTGCGCGGCCGGGTGCCGGCGAAGAGCAAGGTCGTCGTCCGCGAGTTGATCGACGGGACGCTGCGAGTGGTCTATGTCGCGTCCGATGGCCGGGAGCGGGTGCTGTCCTGGACGCCGACGGTGCCGCGCGCCAAACGTCCGCCCGCGCCGACCATGCCGCGGGTGATTCCAGCGCCGTCCGTCGAGCCACGGCCCGCGTCGTCCGTCCCCGCCGCTGATCATCCGTGGCGGCAACAACACCGGCGCTGGAAAGCGCAAGCCCTCGCACGACGGGCACAACCAGAGGCACCCACCGCGTGATCGACTCCCGAGAGTGATGACACGATACCGACCGACCACCCGAAGCACCCTTCACCACAGGGGACATTTCTATTGACGTAATTCGGGGGACATTTCTATTGGTGCTTGACACAAGAAACCCGTCCTCTTGACAGCCGTCGCCTCACGTTGCTAAGATGATCGCACAGGGAGTCGCGTCCCGATGTTCACGTGTCGTTGCCGAGTGCGAGGTTATGCGCTCCACAGCGGCCAGCCCGAAGGCCACAACCTTCGAGTCGATCATCGGCGGCGCGATTTTGCGTTTCACGCTTTAGACCGCAGTCAATTCCAACACACCATCACATGATCTCATTCCTTGCCCACCCATTCGCGAGCGATCGACGCGCCGGCTCTTGCCAGCGCGCCTCGACCACGCTCGCGTCCATTGGATGGGTCAAGTCAGGGAGCATGATCACTGCCAAAGGCTATCAGCCGAGGCAGTGGAGTAGGGAAAACGCAGCCTACGCAGGCTTGGAGCAAGGAGCAGGTACTCCCTAGAGTATTCGTTCTTCGCCCGACCAGGAGCGATTACACGCCCCGCCTGCGCCAACCGCCAGGTGGGGCGTTTTGTATGCGCCGCTGTTTGACATGTGATGATTTCGGATCAACGCACCACCACGACACAGCTCGTCGTCGGACGGCGCGACATGATGCTTTCATGCAGAGAGACACGCGACTCCCCTGTATGCGAACATCCGCTGTCGTGACCGCTCCGGCCACGAGTCACGAAGGACAATGCGATTTCCCGCCTCTGGAGCGCCACGCGGTGCCCTCTCACCTCGCTCCGGAGGCACAACACACCAACGACACACCATGACCTCAACAATACCCTCGGCGCGTATGGGCTTTTGCCGCGCGCCACCGGGATCCGTAGCTCAACGCGCCACACAGAGCACGGCGTCGCCACACGAATTCCCAATGCCTGACGAAGGCCGGACCGTGAGGGCCACGACGCCGAAGATGCGGGTGCAACTCCCGCCGGCCCGTCTCGGTATCTTCGCTGCTATGCCACCGGCGTGAGCGCCGTTCCAGTTCCAGCCGCGCTCCGATGACCATCCCGTAAAGTCACGCTGCCGTTGACGATCACGGCGGCAATGCCAACGGGGTACTGGAACGGCATGGCGAACGTGGACGTATCCGCAATCCGCGACGGGTCGAACACAACGACGTCCGCCGCGAACCCTCTTGCGAGCCGGCCCCGATCCTTCAGGCCAACGCGCGACGCGGAGAGCGACGTCATCTTCCTGATGGCGTCGGCAAGGGGAATCACCTTGCGCTCCCGGACGTAATGGCCGAGGACGCGCGGAAAGGTGCCAGCGCCGCGAGGATGCGGACTTCCTCGACGCGTTGGACCATCGATGGCAAATCCGCCGCCATCCGAACATATCGTAGTGAGAGGGTGCGCAAGGATGCGCTCGAGCGTCTCTTCGCCCATGGCAAAGCCCAGCATGCCGACGTTGCCGTCGCTGCGCTTGAGCAGCGCGACCGCATCATCGTACGGATCGAGCCCGACGGCCCGCGCATGTGCGCCGAGGCGCTTGCCTTCCGCATCGCGATCCTCCACAGCGCGCACCGATGAAATCTGGACATTGTCCCAACCACCGATCAGGTCCACTTTGGCCAGGGCCTCGGCCTTGATACGCGGCGCAACGCCTGGATCATCAAGTCGTGCCAGGAAGGCGGCGGTTCCGCCGTCGCGACTCCAGACGGGGAAGAGGTTGGTGAGTCCCGTTGAATAGGCGACGTACGGATACCAATCCCACGCCGCTTCGACCCCTGCGGCTCGCGCATCGGCAACGCGCTTGAACACCACATCGAGCTTGGGCCAGTTGCGCGGACCCTGCGTCTTGAGGTGCGAGATCTCGAGCGGACAGCCCGCGCCGCGGGCAACAGCAATGGACTCGTCGATGGCGTCGAGGAGACGATCGTCCTCGTTGCGCATGTGTGTTGCGTACGGAAGGCGACGGCGAGCAAGCGGCTTGCAGAGCGCGATGAGCTCGTCCAGGGAGGCGAAGGCGCCTGGTGTGTATTCCAGGCCGGACGAGGCACCGCATGCACCTTCGGCGAGGGCGCGCTCGACCATCTCCGTCATGCGCCGGATCTCGTCCGGTGTTGCCTTGCGATCCGCGTCGCCGATGACCTCGCCGCGAAGTGAGCCCAACCCGACCATGGACGCGACGTTCGGCCCGGGTCGTAGCTGCTTCAACCCCGCGAAATAGCTGGAGAAGGATTTCCCGGCGGAGCCGGTTGCGCGCGAGCTGCCATCCGCCCCTACGACGATCGTCGTGACTCCCTGCCTGATCACGGACTCGGCACGTGGATCCTCCGCAAGATTTCCGTCGCCATGCGAATGGATGTCGATGAACCCGGGCGCCACCGCGAGGCCGCGCGCGTCGATTTCCTCACGCCCCCGATCGGTGAGGCGCGGTCCAATATCCGCGATGCGGCCGCCCGTCATGGCGATATCGGCTTCAAATGCGGCCGCGCCAGTACCGTCGAATACGGTGCCGTTGCGGACAATCACGTCGTGGTCCGCGCGCCGGCGCACATACGGCGATGCGGCAATGGACACCAGGGCAGCGCCGCTGGTCGCAAGAAATGTCCGGCGATTGGGAACAGTCATGACCGATTCTAGCAGCCGGCCAGCACACCGCAACACGAACGACCAGCGACTAGCCGGGTACCTGTTCGCCCGCGGCCCGGCGACGCTTGCGCTCGAAGTATGCCTCCACGTCCACCTGTCCCTGGAGCTTGACCGCAGCCTCGCGTTCCGACGCCGGCGCCGGTGCCAATCCTTCTGGCAGGCGATGGTCCTTTGGCGCGTTGGCTGCCACATCTGGCGACTCGGCGGCCACTGGCGTGCTCGGCACGGCCGGGGTGGACTGCATGGGAGTGAGGAACTTGATGCGCGGCACGCCGGAATACGGCGTCAGGACCTTGCATGCCCGCGCCGCCCACGCCGCAGTACTCACATGCTGCAACAGGCGCCCACCAGCGCCGCGCATGATCGGGACAAGCTCGCGATGCTGCTCGATGGTGCGTTGAGGAACGTTGCCCACGGCGGACAGTTCGGCCAGGCCGTCCTGTAGCGCTTCCAGTACCGCCGCGAGCGGGCCTTCCACCTGTTCAGGCGACATCTTCAGCGCTACCGGCAATACCGCGTCGTTCTTGAGGGCTGCCGCCATCGCCATCTGGTCGAGCTGGATCGTGGCACTCACGTCCATGATCATGGCCAGGGCTTCCATGCGGGCGGTGTCCAAGCGTGCGGCTATCGCCTGAAGGCGTTCCTGGAACACCAGTTCGGACACGGGTGTCAGGCCAAGACTGCGATAGGCCGCCGCGATAGCGCGCCGAACCATCGGAATATGACGCTCACACGCACCCGACAGCGGGCGCACGGCGAACTTTGCGTCCTGATAGATCAGCAGTGTCTGACACAGCGCAGTTCTACGCTGTTCCGGAGTGAGCGCTGTCATCTGGGTTCGTCGAAGTCGCGAAGAAAATGAGCGAACAAGACCTGACTGGCCCCATTACTATCGGCCGGCGTTCACCCTCAGGGTTGGTATGTGACGAGAAGTCCCACCGGACCCTTGCCGGTGCTCCGAGGTAGCACAGACGTTCGCGCTGCCCTCCTGTCCACCATCGTGATGCGAGGCAATCACCGATGAAATCACCGGGTCGTGTATTCTGGCCGCTCGCAAGCCTGTTGCTGCTTGCCGATTGCTCGTCGAAGCGTGCCATCGAGGAGGCCTTTCCGGTTGTCGGCGTCCAGAAACCGATTGTGCACGACGTCGTGAAGTTCTCCCTGGCATACAATCAGGGGGCGGCGTTCTCCACGCACTTCGGTCCATATCAACGATGGGTCTTGATCGCGTTCGCCTTGGCTGTCCTGTGCATGCTCGCACTCTCCTACGGACAGATCACGCGCACGGGTCGTGTGGGCACTGCGGGGCTCGCTCTCGTTGTGGGCGGTGCCGTTGGCAACATGCTGGATCGGCTGATTTCCAATCGTGGCGTCGTCGACTTCATCGACATTGGAGTGGGATCCACGCGCTTCTATGTCTTCAACATCGCGGATGTTGGTGTGTCGCTGGGTGCGATGTTGCTCGCGTTCGCGCTCTGGCGGAGCGATCGCGACGCGCGTCGGGGGTCCGCATCACTCATGTAGCGGATGGCTGACGTGCGCTGCCTGGCCCCGTCATCGCAAGGCATTGGCTGGCGAAGGTGCGTCGCCCAGATTTCGCACGGCACGCGCATTCCATCCTGATGGCTGAAGAGTGCACACGACGCGCGCGCGGTCAGGAAGCGCACGCGAAGCACAGGCATACCCGCTGAAGTAAGGTTGATTGCAATGACGTTCAAGCAGTTGATGGCGCTGCTCGTACTCGGCGCGCTCTGGGGCGGGTCGTACCTCCTCATTCGCGTTGCCGTTCCTGCGTTCGGCCCGATTGGGCTCATGGCGGCCCGCGTGAGCATCGCTGCGGTGTTGCTCTGGGTCGGGTTTCGCATCACCGGCCGAAGGGCAGACGGCCTCGCGGCCAATTGGAAACGCATCCTGGTAATCGGCGCTACCAACAGCGCCATCCCGTTCACCCTCATCGCCATGGCCGAGGTCCACGTCTCGGCGTCGCTGGCGGCAGTGGTGGGCGCCACCGTGCCGCTGTTCGGCGTGCTGGTTGGCGCGCTGTGGCTCCGTCAACCGGTGGGGGCGCGGCGAGCGGCGGGACTCGTGCTCGGAGTGGCCGGTGTGGCGATGCTGGTGGGGTGGGGCCCTGGCGCGTTGACGCGAGACACGATGGTCAGTCTCGGCGCGCTCCTGCTTTCGTCGGCAAGCTACGGATTCTCCGGTGTTTTTGCGAAGCACAAGCTTTCGCACATTCCATCGGCGTCCATAGCGCTGGGGCAGCAACTGGGCGCGGCCGCCTGGCTGATCATTCCGGCACTGTTCAACCCGCCCGCCCTTCCCATTGCCGTCAACGCGTTGTGGGCGGTAGCTGCGTTGGCCGCGCTGTGCACATCGTTGGCGTTCCTCATCTTCTTCTATCTCGTATCCGAGGTGGGTGCAGTCCGCGCGCAGACAGTCACCTACCTCATTCCGGTGTTCGGCATGGCGTGGGGCGCAATCTTCCTCAATGAGCCGATCACGGGCGGGATGGTCGCCGGCTTTTCCGTGATCCTGGCGAGCGTGCTGCTCGTGAACGGTGTCACGTTGTCGGTTGCCGGCTTTCGCGCCACTCGAACACCCTGAACGGGACCTCGCGCCCGGGGCCGTTTAGGAGAAGGTCAGGCCGCGACCGAAGACAATGATGAAGACGGCTGCGACAACGATTGCCACGAGGATCGTCGGCCAGCTGCGCCGGATGATTGACACCGGAATTTGAAGCATGTCGGAGGCTGTGCGGGGCCCGCGGAGCATCTGTGGTCCCCACAGCAGCCCCGACGTGCCACCCAACGATGCGGCTGCTCCCGACATCAGCACGAGCATCACCCCACCGGGGTTGCGGGCGCCGGCGGCAATCTCCAGCGCGCCGCCAACGAAGTACGGCAGGACGGCCAGGCGGATGGCATGAATGAACCGACGAGGCCGGGCGCCGCCAACGAACGGATGCAGCACGTTGAACAACCGAATCGTCACCGCCAGGTACAACCCGAACCCGATCAGCGCCAAGCCCGCACGCCACGCCCACTCCGGTTTCCAGTGCTCGGTTACGGCTGCCCAGTCTCCAACGTTCCCCACGCCGGAAAAGAGGAAATAGCCTGTGCCCTGCATGAGGTTTATGGCGGCGAACAACCAGAGCGCGTAACGCCACACGTTGCTGGCGGGCGCCAAACGATAGAACTGGAGTGCCACCATTCCGCCCAGCAGCGTGGCTACGGTGCCGCCTGCCGCGACGATGCGTTCTGCCGTGGTCGCCGTGACAGGCAGGTTGCACTCGAAGTGCATGGACGACAGTTCGGTTGCCACTCCACGGACAGCGAGACACGCGCCCCCGTGGCCAACTGCCTCGTGCAAGAGGCTCGACAGCGAATAGACGATCACCGCCACCGCGGCAACGGTGAGAAAATCGTGGCGTGCGGTGGCGTTGTCCGTAGCGGGCAACACGATCGGCGGGTGATCGTTGGCGGGCTTCCGCTTCCGAATGACAGGCAGGGGGGACCTTGTCAGAGTGTCGCCGATCCGGGCCACCCCGGTCGCGCGTGAGCTCGTCCAGTGCAAAGCGGCCGGGTGGTCAGCGCCACCCCGGCCTTGAGATCAGATCAGCATCCGACGCATCGGTGACTGTTCTTCGATCCGAGCTTCTCCAGCAGGGCAATCGTCTCCGGAAATGGTCGCAGGCGCTGCACGGGACCATTCGCCATGTCGGCCGTCGTACGGAAATTTGACGCGACCGCGCGAGCATCCGCGCCCTTGCTGACGAGGTACTGGATCATCTCGTTGTCGCCACGGGCCGCCGCGTGATGAAGCGGCGTATAGCCGTTGACGTCGCGCTGGTTCACATCCGCGTGCAACTCTTCCACCAGATATTTCATCGCAGGCATCCAGCCGTCCGTCACGTGCCGGTGCGAGTTGCCGGCAAAGCCGTTGCCGTAGCCCACTCCGGCCGCGCAGTGAATCGGAAAGACGCCAGTGCCGGGCTTCACCGCCTTGGCCGCCGAGTCCACCTGGGCGTCAATCGCTACGGGGGGTGGGATCTGGCCGCGTCCGCCCGCTGCGGCAGCACCCGCTCCTGCGCCGCCGCCCCGTCCGCCGCCAGCCGAATCACCGCGTGCAGCTCCGGCCGCGATCCGGCCCCGTCCACTGCCCGCCGCCGCAACCATCTTTGCGGACGGAATGTTCGGGTCGGCGCCGGCCTTCACCAACATGCGCATCGCGTCCACATCGAGTGCGTACGCGGCCCGCCAGAACACCGTCGTACCATCGATGTTCTCGAGCCCGCAGTTCGCGTTGCCGCAATTGTTGAAGGAGAAATACCAGAACTGTTGCTTGATCCGCGCGTTCGGGTTTGCTCCTGCCTTGAGCAACGACGACATGAGGTCGAGGTAGCTGGCCTTCTGGTTCTGGATTTCCTGCGGTTGCGGGAAACGCGTGCGCGGCGCCCACTGCGTGTTGATCGCCGCGTACAGCGGTGTGTTGCCCGACGTGCTTTCGATATTGGGATCGGCACCGTGTTCGATGAGCACCTTTGCGACGTCGAACTGGCCGTTGATCATCGCGGACAGCAGAGGTGATGTGTGATCCACCCCGCTTGGATCGTTGATGTTTGCGCCGCCGTCCAGGAGGGCCACGACGGCGTCCACATTTCCTTCGCGCGCGGCATGATGGAGCGCGCTCAGGCCTCCTTGACCACCGACGGAGCCCACATATCCAGCCACGCCGCCGTTGATTGTATCAACCTGTTCCGTGAAGCCAGCCGGCGTGGCAGGAGTGGGCGCCATCAGCACGGCTCGCCCGGAGTCGATTGCCGCCTGGATCTGTGACGGGGTGAATGGGCCCTTCGGAACCGGCGCAGCAGCACGCCCGCCGCGCCCTCGTCCGGCTGCCGCCGTGTCTGCGCCCGTCGCGGAAGCCGCGGTAGTAGTAGCGGGCGCCACCTCGGCACCGGCCATCGTACGCTCCGTTCTGGCGCGTCGTCCACCTGCCGCCGTGTCGACGTTGCCCGTCGCCGCCGTCTTCGCGGTGTCACGATGCTTCTCCGGCTCGAAGGAGACCAGCACCTCATTCCGCTTCCGCGCTGCGGCCTGCTCTCGCGCTCCATCCTCGGTGAGATTCACCTGCTTGGTGTGGACGCTTGCGTCCGCGCCACGCTTGAGCAGAACGCGAATGGCGTCGCCACGATCGTAGGCCGCCGCGAAGATCAGCGGCGTCTGTCCCCACATTGGCTCACGGGCATTCACGTCGGCGCCGTGATCAATCAGGGCAGCGACGGCCGCAGGATTTCCAGCGGCCGCTGCGAGATGCAAGGAAGTTGCTCCTGCTTCGCTCACCGCCTTCGTGTCACTCCCCGCATCGAGCAGGGCCGTGACGACGGCCGCACTGCCTGTGCGGCTGGCGATCAACAGCGGTGTGTAATGGCCAATGCGCGTGACGGCGCGCACGTCGGCCTTTGACTTGAGCAGCAGGAGGGTCATCGCGGAGTCGCCGCGGTCGGCGGCCCAATGCAGCGCGGTCATCCCATCGCCCTGAGCCGAGTTTACGCGCTCGCCTTGCGCGATGAGCTTGCGCATCGTGGCAATGTCACCCTTCATCGCGGCGTCGGCAATCAGCGCGTTCGGCGGGGTTGCCGCAGGAAGCATCGCGGCAGCAACCAACACCGTGGCCGCGACGGCGATACCCGCCACGACGTGCCTCGTTCTCGTGCGAATCACACAGGCCTCCTGTTGATCGGTCGCGACTACGCGAGGGTGAGTGCGCCCGTGCTGTCACCAAAACTCTTCACATCATCCATGCCGAGGGTATGCATCACGGACAGCATTGCGTTCGCCATGGGCGTGCCGTCCGGCGCCTTGAGGTGCAGGTTCCCTGCGATCTTTCCATTGCCATGCCCAAGCACCAACAGGGGACAACGCCGGTGATTGTGCACGTTGCCATCGGCCATGGGCGAGCCATAGATGATGGTGGTCTTCTCGAGCAGGTTGGAGTCGCCTTCCACCGAGTTCTGAAGGCGATCCAGGAAGTACGGCAACATGCTGACGTGATACTTGTTGATCAGGTTGAAGTCGAGAATGTTCTGCTCCCGACCTCCATGATGCGAGGCGGGATGGAACCCCTTGTCGGTGCCGCTCTCCGGATAGGCACGGCTTGATGCGTCGCGTCCGGTCTTGAATGAGAACACGCGCGTCATGTCGGACTGGAAGGCAAGCACCTGGAAATCGAACATGAGTTTCATGTGCTCGGCGAACGAGTCCGGCACGCCACTCGGCGCTTCGGGTAGCTCTCGACCCTCTCCGCCGCGGTTGCGCGCCTCCACGGCCTGGATGCGCAGCTCGAGTTCGCGAACGTCCTGAAGATACTTGTCGATGCGCAGCCGATCCTGCGGGCCGAGATCCTTCTTCACCGTGGCGACCTCGCCGGTAATCCAGTCGAGGATACTCTGGTTGGTCTTCCGCCGAACCCCGCGGTCAAGGTTGTTGTTGCCCGCACCGAAGAGGATGTCGAACGCCACGCGCGGATTGCGAATCATCGGCAGCGGCTCAGTGGGACCGGCCCAGCTGATCGTATCCGTATAGGCGCACGCGTAGTTGTAGTCGCACCCGCCGGCCTGATCGAGATTCTCGATGCAGAGCTGCATGGACGGGATGGCCGTGCCGCCGCCAATCCGCCGCGCAATGAGCTGGTCGAGTGACGTTCCGACATAAAGATCGGAACCCTGGGTCTGCTTGGGATGCGACTGGGTGAGGAATACCGCACTGGAGCGGAAATGGTCGCCGCCGATCTCGGGTGCGGAGAAGGGCTCGGCCATCTTTACATCGGTGTTGCTCACGATGGTGAGGTGCTTCCGCCATGGATCCAGCGACGCGAGGGCGCCAGCGGGGTTCAGCTCGAACGCTCGGCCCACGTCAGCCGGCGCCCAGAGATTCTTCGTCGCCCCCCAGGTGTTGCAGCCGGCGGCGCCGTGCACGGTCTCGATGGCCACGAAGCGTGTCTTGTCGGCCGCGGCGCTTGCCGCCGCGCCACGCGCGCCGAGTTTGCCGAGCGCCGGCATCATCGCATCGAGATAGGGCAGCGCCACCATTGCTCCCATGCTGCGGAGAAACGTGCGGCGAGGCATCGAATCGCGGGTCAGAAAATGCATCGTTCCTTCCTGTGGAGCGTGATGGTCTGCTTGCGCCGTGAACGCCTACTGATGCTCGCGCTGATCCGCCGTGCTTGCTGCTTCCTCCGCGCGCTTGCTACGAAACGCCGGACTGTTGATGACACCCGTGATGAACGACGACATACGATAGCCGTTCGTCTCGGCCTGCTTCGCGATGGCACGCACCGTGGGCTGGTCATAGTCTTCCACGCGACGGCCGAGGGCGTATGCCATCAGGTTCTCGGTGAAGGTGCGGGCCAACGGAATGGGGCGTGACAGGAGCGCTCGACTCAGGTCGCTCGGATTGGTGACGGTGGTGCCGTCGTACATCCGGCCACGCGTATCCAGCTCAGTCCCACTCTCGCGATAGCGCCACCGTCCGGTCACATCGAAATTGTCGAGCGCGAGGCCGATGGGATCCATGTACTGATGGCATGCATTGCACGTCGGATTGCGACGATGAATCTCCATGCGCTGCCGCGTGGTAAGCGGCTTGCCATCCTTCGCGTCCGAGGTCTCATCCAGTGCCGGCACGTCGGGGGGCGGTGGCGGCGGCGCCATGCCGATCAGCACCTGCATGACCCACTTTCCGCGAAGCACCGGCGACGTCCGGTTTGCAAGCGACGTTTGCACCAGTACGCTGCCGTGACCCAGGAGTCCTCGGCGCGTGCTGTCTGGATAGGTGACTTTCCGGAACGCCGGACCCGACACGTGCGGTATTCCGTAGTGACGAGCGAGACGCTCATTCACGAACGTGTAGTTGGCGTTGAACAGGTCGAAGAGACTGCGGTCGTTCTTCACGATGTCGCCGAAGAACAGCTCGGTCTCCCGCTTCATCGCGTCGCCGAGCTGCTGGTCGTAGTCGGGGAACCAGAAGACGTCGGGCCGCACCTTCTCGATGTCCTGCAACCGCAGCCACTGCGCCGCGAAGCGCGTGGACAGTGCCTCGGCGCGGGGATCCGCCAGCATGCGCTTGACCTGGAGGTCGAGCGTTGCCGGATTCGAGAGCTTGTTCGCCTTTGCCACGGCCAGCAGTTCGTCGTCGGGAATGCTGCCCCACAGGAAGAACGACAGTCGCGAGGCGAGATCCGTATCGCTGATGTTGTACATGCCGCCCGGGGCCACCGACTGCGGCGCGGATTCAAAACGGAAGACGAAGTACGGACTGGCCAGAATGGCTTGCAATGCCATCCTGATGCCTTCGTCGAATCCTGACGTGGACGCGGTGCGACGGTAGAAACCCATCAGGCCGTCGTGGTCATGCGTCGTCAGCGAGCGCCGGTACGCGCGGGTGGCCAGGCGCGTGATGATCTTGTCGGCGCACGGCTCCTCCTGTGCCTTTGTCTTTGGCTGGCAGGTAAAGATCATCCGGCGGCTCGGCGTGTCCGGTGCACCACCCGCCTTTTCCGGTCCGATGATGCTTACATCGATGACATGCGGCGGCGTCGTGGTTCCGGAACTCGCGCTGCCATGTCCAGCCTGTGACCACAAATGGGGCTTGATCAGGTCTTCGTAGGGCCCTTCCATGCGACGGACAAAGGCAGCCGTGACGCGCTGCTGGCCGGCCTTGATGTGAATGGGCTCGGTACGGATGTAGTCCGCACCAAGGATATTGTCGGCGGAGTTCACGGAGCGTTCTACCGCCCGTTCGTACTTGAGCAGCGCCACGCGCGTGCCGTCGATGGAGACGTCCACGTCCTCGAACTTCATGCCGACGCCACCTTCGACATTCACCCGCAACGTGTACATGCCGTCGGCGGGAAAGGCATGGTCTGCCACGACGCCACCGCGCGTTCCATACGGAGTGCCGTCCATGTGATCCCATTCATGCTGCGACGAGAATGGCGACGATGTGTATGTAGTGACGAGGTTGATGGCGCTCTTGTCGCCAAGCGCCATGCGGCTGACAACCGCGGCGGCGTTGAGGTAGGACTCGAGCAACGTGGCGGAGAGCGCCTGTGCGTCGGCGATGTTGTCGAAGTTCGCACTCTTGGTGTCGAGGGGCAGGTAATCGCTGGCGTTGACGTCCACGCCAATCAGGTCGTGCACGGCACGTTCGTATTCCGGCCGGTTGAGGCGCGGGAAGGTGCGCGCTCCCGGATTGGGACGCGAGGCCCTGTCGATGGTGTTTTCCATGGCCGCAGCGAGCGCGATGAGCGAGTCACCCTTCGGACGCTCCATCCCGGGCGGCGGCATGATCTGCGCGCGCAGCTTGCGAATCATCTTCTCGGCGGTGGCCAGCCGAGCCGGAGAGTTGATTGAATCGATGTTGAACTCCGTGAGCGACAGATTGCCGCGGAGTTCGACCGCATTGTGGCAGTCCACACAGTACTGGACCACGATTTCGTTCAGGGCTGGCGACGGAATCCGTCGCGGACGGGCATGGCCGATTGGCGGCGCATGACCGACGGGCGGCGCGTGGACTGGCGCCCGCACCGATCGGGGAACGGGCACCGGTGCCCGTTTCATGACGGCTCGCGCGCTCGCGTCCGCCGCGACCACGAGGCCAGCCAGCACAAATCCTACCGCAACGCGCACACCGGTCATGGCTGGTGCTACTCCTTCGCCAGGTTGCTGATCAGGAGACCCCAGCCGTCGGGATCGCGTACGAGAACCCTTTTGAACGCTTGAGCGGCAATATCGGCCTAACTGAGCTGGCCATGACCTGTTACGGGGCTACCCGCCCGTTCGCTGCATAAAAGTACAGCTTTTCCGGGGGAGCGCCATTTTCGCGGAGCCCAACCGGCCTGGGGAGGCAGGCCGACGGGCCGCAGGCTCAGGGGCCTGCGCGCCGACTGGCGGCGGAAAAGGCAGCCGTCCAATATTGCCCCTCGCCCGGACCAGTCCATCGTGGTGTTGTCTGTGTTCCGCGCGCACTCCATTCCCTCACGGCCAAGGAGCCGTCATGAATCGCCTGCTTTCATCGCTCACCCTGCTGGCCCTGCCTACCGCCTTGGCCATGGCGCAGGCACCGGCGGCATCTGTTGCCATACGCGGTCGTGCGGAGCCCCTGGTGGAATTCGAGATGATGACCTGGCCCGAGGTGAAGGCTGCCTTTGCCGAGGGCAAGACAACCGCGCTCATATATACTGGTGGCACCGAGCAACGCGGACCGCAAAATGTGAATGGCGGACACACGCTCATGGGCCGCGCGACCGTGAAGGCCATCGCACAGCAGTTGGGCAACGCGCTCTTCCTGCCAGTGCTGCCCTACACACCGAACAACGCGAGCGCCACACTACCGGGCACCATCGGTCTCACCCCCGAGATACTCGCGACCGTGCTGGAGCGCATTGCCGAGCAGGCCATCGCCACTGGATTCAAGAATGTGGTAGTGATGGGTGATCACGGTGGCGGCCAGCCCAACACGTATCGCGACGTGGCAAAGAAGCTCGATGACAAGTACGCGCCGCAGGGGATCCACGTGTACTACTGCGACGATGTCTACGTGAAGCAGGCCGCGGACTACGACAAGTGGCTCGCGCAGAATGGATATCCCGTCAGCAGCCACGCAGGCATTCCTGACACATCCGAGATGATGTATCTGACGGACGGGACGTGGGTGCGATTGGACAAGGTGAAGGACGCGCTCGGCGATCCCATGCTGCCGCGCGGTACCGCTCGCGATTCCAACGTGGTCCGTGTGAACAACGGCATCACGGGCGACGCTCGGCGGTCGAGCAAGGAGCTGGGCAAGCGCGTGTTCGACATGAAGGTGGACTACGCGGTGAAGCAGATCAGAACGTTCATTCCGCCCCGGTAGCCTCCAATGCGCACCCTTTTGGGCTCCGCCATCGTTGCCGGCTGCGCGCTCTCGCCGGTGTCGGCGTCGGCGCAGGCGACGTCGTTCGTCTATCGGCTCGGAACCGACACCGTTGCTATCGACCAATACACGCGCACCGCGACCAGGCTGTCAGGAGAAATGGTCCAACGGTCCGGACCGGCGGTGTTTCGCGTGGTCTATGACATGACGATCGGGCCGGACGGACGGCCTACTGCGGCGAATATCACTCGGTTGAATGGCGATGGCACCGCCGTGGCGAATGCACCGACAACGACCCGTTTCCGTTTCACTGCTGATTCCGCTGTTCGTGAAAACGTGTTCCCCGACAGTGTTCAGCGACGCGGGTTCGCGATGGGTCATGCCTTCGTGAATTTCCCGACGTACGTGTACGGTCCCACGGAGCTGCTCGCGGCGCTCAAGCAGAAAGGCGTCGCGGTGGACTCGTTACCAGCATTGGGAATCGCAGGCGGCCCGGGCATGACCGGTATCGTCCAGGGCGCGGCGGATACCATGCGGCTGCGCGGGGGCGCGTATGCGATGGTCCTGCGGTACGACGGACGCAGCCAACTCCTGTCTGCGGACGGACTCTTCACTACCAACAAGGCTGCGGCGACGCGCGGTACCACGACGTTCGATCTCCCTGCCGTGGCGCGGGTGATGAAGCCCACTGGAGTGTTGTCGGTTCGTGACGTGGCCCGCGCGTCCTTTGGTCCCGGCGGATTCGTCCTCGTCGACTATGGACGTCCACTCGTGCGCGAGCGCACGGTGTGGGGCGGCGCCCTCGTTCCATTCGACTCCGTTTGGCGCGCCGGTGCCAACGACGCGACTCACCTGATGACGACGCGCACGTTGGCGATGGGTGGACTCACGCTCGCGCCGGGCATGTATACGCTGTGGATTCAGCACACGCGAAACGGCACGTTCCTCATCGTCAACCGGCAGACGGGGCAGTGGGGCACGCAATATGACGCCCGCCAGGACATCGGCCGACTGCCGATGGCGGTGGCCACGGCACCCAGTCACGTCGAGATGTTCACCATCGCCGTGAGGGCGGTTGCGGCAGATCGCGGATCACTCGAGATGGCGTGGGGAGAGAGCGTGGCGAGTGTGCCGTTCACGACATCGGTGGCCGCGAGTCGTTAGACGCATTTTCACCCCAGGCTCGTCGCCAACCAGCGCGCAGCAATGCGGGCGATCGAATCACGCGGAGGACACGGCTGACCCCAATCCCGATTGCTGCGGAGGCGATGCCACGTCGGTGACACTTGAAACGTTGCGCGCGACCACCAGACGGTCGGCGATGGCGATGGCAATTTCCGCCTGACTCGCGAAGACGTCGCTCGATGTCCTGTCGAATGATTCCGACCACACCTGGTAGCCATTCTTGGCGTCGGTCAGCTGTGCGACCACTCTCATCGTGGAGCCGGAGTGGCGAACGCTGCCCTCGAGAATCCAGTCCACCTGCAAACGACGCGCGACTTCGCGGACGTCGAGGTTCAGGTCGCGACAGGCAAACGCCGACGTACGCGATGCGACACGAAGGCCTGCAGTCCGCGTGAGCTGGCACATCAGTTCTTCGGACATGCCATCAGCGACGTGCGCGTTCACGCCGGATTCGCTCACGTTGCTGAAGGGGATCACGGCGATGGTGCTGCCCCAGACCGGACGGCGATGCTCCACGGGGACCGCGCGATCGACGGGCGGCGCGGCGACGTGCGTGTCATTGCGTTGTGTGAGGCGGTGGGCAAGATCGAGCACCGAGCGGTCGGGCTCCATCTCGAATGAGTCACGCAGAACGCTCGCATGCATGCGTGCGTGGCGGAGTGCTCCCGCACGATTGCCCGACGCCTCGAGTGCGCGCATCAGCTCCAGGGCCACGCGCGAATCGTCCGGCGTCAGCGCCGCGAGCCGCTGCCACCACTCTACTGCCTCGGTGATCCGACTCGCGTCACGCGCGGCCACCGCCAGCGCCTCCAGTGCCTTCGCCATGGAGCGTGCATAGCGCGATCGTTCGGTTTCGAGCCACTGGTCAAACTCGGTGGCTCGAGGAAGGTAGAACGCGTCGAGAAAGGGGCCGAGGTACAGGTCGGCAACCTGCCGCCATTCGCGCGCTTCGGCGGCGGCCTCGAAGTCAGCCACGTCGCTGCTGACGATCGCACGGTTGAGGCGCACATCTTCGCCGTTGCCGACAATCGCATCACCGTCCAGCGCGGTGTTGATGCGATAGATCGAATCCGACAGCAATCGCCGGCCGCGCTCCGCGTCGGAGTCGGGCCACAGCATGGTCACGAGCTGGTCCCGACTGCGGTACAGGCGCCGGGTAGACGAGAGCATGGCCATGAGGGCGATCCGGTGGCGCTGCGCGGCGCGCCCTGTAATGGGACCGTCCGCTGTTTCAACCACCGCACTGCCAAAGAGAGTAAGACGATTCATGATAGTCGGGCGACGAATGGGCGATACATCGGCGAGAGTGGGACGACCACTCTCGCCTACTGTGCGGGCACTAACGCGGCTCACCCGGGCAAAGCGCCCAGGAGTTTGTGAGCCGATGAAGCGTCTTACAGTTGAACAGCGAGGTTTCACAAGTCATGAAGATTTCCTACAGGGCTGCATTGTCGGCCGTCGCCATCATTTCCGTCGCGGCAGCGGCAGCATGCGGCGGTAGCGACGCCACGTCACCAGCACCCACCGTACTGCCTGCGGCCGTCGAGACGCTGAAGAACTCCCTGGCGGCGTACTCGAGCCTGAAGCTTGCGAAGGACGCAGGGTATAGCACCATGATCACTGACTGCATGTCGAACGGCGATGAGGGAGCCATGGGCGTCCACTTTGGCAACACCACCTTCATCGACGGCACCGCCGATGCCGCACATCCTGAAGTGCTGATCTATGAGCCGGGTACGAATGGCGAGATGAGCCTGGTTGGCGTGGAGTTTCTCGTGCCATACACGCTGGTCCCCAAGACGTCCACTCCTCCCGTGCTCTTTGACCAGAAGTTTTCCCAGAACGACGTCTTCGGCGTGTGGGCCCTGCACGTGTGGACGCACCGCAGCAATCCGAGCGGCCTGTTCGCGTCGTGGAACCCGCGAGTGCATTGCTGAGTAGATTGTCTGGTACGGCCTGACAGAACCACTCACGCCAAACCAACCTTCTGATCAAATCATGAAGCGCTACGTGATCGAACGTGACCTGCCGGGTGCCGGCAGTCTTACGGCGGAGCAGCTAAGGGACGCCTCCCAGATTTCCAACGGCGTTATTCGTGACCTGGGAGTGGGCATTCAATGGGTACAGAGCTTCGTGACCGCGGACCGGATCTACTGCGTATACCTGGCCGAGAGCGAGCAACTGGTGCGCGAGCATGCGAAGCGCGCGGGACTACCGGCCAGTAGTGTGAGTGAAGTGATGCAAGTCATCGATCCCCTCACCGCAATGCCGCAGCGCGTATAGTCCGTAGCGTGGC
>JBDUCM010000250.1:0-5789 GCA_040003455.1 bacterium | reverse complement strand
TCGAGCGGATGAACGTGGCCTGCCAGGAAGCGTACGCCGCCGGCATCCTCGGCACCAACGCCATGGGCACCGGCAAGACGGTGCACGTGTACGTGCACCGGGGCGCGGGCGCATACATCTGCGGCGAAGAAACCGCGATGATGGAATCGCTCGAGGGCAAGCGCGGCAACCCGCGCATCAAGCCGCCGTTTCCCGCCGTGGCGGGGCTGTTCGGCATGCCAACCACGATCAACAACGTCGAAACGCTGGCCGCGGTGCCGCACATCATCAACAACGGCGCCGAGTGGTACAAGAAGTTCGGCCGACCCGACAACCCGAAGAGCACAGGCACCAAGCTGTTCTCGGTATGCGGCAACGTCACGAAGCCGGGCAACTACGAAGTCACGTTGGGCTTTCCGTTCAAGGATTTCCTGTATGACTTGTGTGGCGGTCCGCTGCCCGGCCGCCAGTTCAAGGCGATCATCCCCGGCGGTATCTCGGTCCCCATCCAGACGCTGGCAGAAGCAGAGAACACGCCGATGGATTACGAGGGCTTCGTCGCCAATGGCACGATGCTCGGGTCCGGCGGCGTGATCATCATCGATGACGCGCAGAATCTCGTGAAGCAGATTGCGCGCGCGGCGCGCTTCTTCGCGCACGAAAGCTGTGGCCAGTGCACGCAGTGCCGAGAGGGTACGGCGTGGACGACGAAGATCCTCGAGCGCATTGTCGCGGGTGACGGCACGCACGAAGACCTGGATACGTTGCTGGAAATCGGAGAGAACATGACGGGCAAGACCATCTGCGTGCTGAGTGATTCGTGCGCGGTGCCGGTGAGCTCGGGGATTCAGAAGTTCCGTGGTGATTTCGAGGCGCTCATCAAGAAGAAGAAGGTCCACATGGTGCCGGCGCAGGTGGCCTGATGGCAGACGTTGCGATGGTGAACCTCACGATTGAAGGCCGCGCGGTGAGCGTACCGAACGGCACTTCCATTCTCGAGGCGGCGAAGCTCGCGGGCGTACTCGTGCCGCACTACTGCTACCACCCGGGTCTCCCGGTGGCTGGCGTGTGCCGCATGTGCCTCGTCGAGGTGGAGAAGTCGCCCAAGCTTGCGCCCTCGTGCGCCACGGCGGCCGCAGAGGGGCAGGTGGTGCACGTGCACTCGCCCAAGGCTCTCGAGGCGCGCAAGGGCGTGCTCGAGATGCTGCTCATCAATCATCCGCTCGATTGCCCCATCTGCGATCAGGCGGGCGAGTGCGAACTTCAGGACTACACGTATCAGGAAGGCCGTTCCGAGGGTCGCTATCGCGATCCCAAGCGCTTCAATCCGGTGGAGGACTTTGGCGGCGACGTGATGTACGTGCAGAACCGCTGCATCCTCTGCACGCGATGCGTGCGCTTCATGGATGACGTCGCAAAGACTCCCGTGCTCGCTGTTGCCGAACGTGGAGATCGCGCGTTCATCGCCAAGTTCGAGGGCGAGGACATGACGCATCCGTGGGCCGGCAACGTCATCGACCTCTGCCCGGTTGGCGCGCTGCTCTCCAAGGACTCGCTCAACAAGGCGCGCGCCTGGGAGCTGGATCGTTCGGCATCGGTGTGCCCGGGCTGTTCGCAGGGTTGCAACATGATCGTGGAGACGCGCGACAATCAGGTGGTTCGCCTGCGCCCGCGTCCCAACGATCAAGTGAACAAGTTCTTCATGTGCGATCATGGTCGTCTGGACTACCGCTGGATGAATCGGCAGGATCGTGTTGATACGCCGCTGGTGCGACAGAATGACGTGCTGGCCAAGGCGGATTGGGAAGTGGCGCTGCGGTCTGCCGCCAACCTGCTCAACGGCAAGCGCGCGTTCGTGCTCGCGTCGCCCAACCTCTCCAATGAAGCGCTGTTCCTGCTCGGCAAGCTGGTGAAGAAGACGAGCGGCGCTGGTTCCTTCCGCGTAGAGCAGGGCGCCGAGGCGCCGTTGCTAGGCGTGGAGGATCTCGCGCTGCGCACGGATCGCGCGGCCAATGCGCGCGGGGCGGAGCTGCATGGCTTCACGCGGTCCAACTCGCCACTCAGTGGACTCACCGCCGGCGACGTGTTGATCGTTGCGGACGAAGAGCTGGCTGGCGTTGACGCGGCCGACGTAGCCAAGGCGGGCGCTATCATCGTCATCGGCACTACGCTGCCCGCGTGGGCGCGCCATGGCGCATCGGTGGTGTTGCCCATTGCCAACTGCGTGGAAGAAGACGGCACCTTCACCAATGTGCGGGGCCGCGTGCAGCGGTTCCTTCAGGCCAAGGCGGCGCCTGGTCTGGCGCGTCCGAGCTTCTTCGCCATTGGCGATCTGCTTGCCGCACTGGGTGAAGGCAGTGGCTACTGGACGGCCTCGCAGGCATTCGACGCGTTGAGTGCCGGCCATCCGGAGTTTGCCGGCATGTCGTACGACTCCCTCGCACTCAAGGGCGCGATGATCGCTGGTGCCATGTCGGGGGCAAGCGCATGATCCCCATGACTGCGCTGCTTCAGGTGACGGGCCCCACCACTGAGCCCAGCTTCGGGGTGTGGCTGCTCTTCACCGCGCTCAAGCTCATCATCGTCTTCACGCTGTACATGGTTGGCGTGGCACTCCTCACCCTTGCCGAGCGCAAGATCTCGGCATGGATGCAGGATCGTCACGGCCCCAATCGCGTTGGCAAGGGCTGGCTTCAGCCCGCCGCGGATGGCGTGAAGAATTTCGTGAAGGAAGAGACCTATCCCGACGCGGTGAACCTGCCGCTCTTCATTCTCGCACCTATTCTGTCGTTCATTCCGGCGCTGGTTACCTGGGCGGTCATCCCGTTCGGTGCGTCGTGGGGTTCGCCGTGGGGCGTGATCGACATGGTGCTGGCGCCCATGCCGGTGGGCTTCCTGTTCATTCTCGCCATCTCGTCCATCGGCGTGTACGGCATCGTCATCGCCGGCTGGTCGTCCAACAACAAGTACGCGCTCCTCGGTGGTCTTCGCAGCAGCGCGCAGATGATTTCGTACGAGATCGCGATGGGCATGAGCACCATTCCCGTGCTGCTGCTGGCGGGCAATGTGTCCATGAGCGCCATCGTGAACCAGCAGGCGTACGAGACGTGGAACGTGCTCAACCTCACCATCGCGTTCTTCATCTTCCTCGTTGCCGCCTTTGCCGAGACCAACCGGTTGCCGTTCGACCTGCCCGAGGCGGAGTCGGAGCTGATCACCGGGTATCACACGGAATACAGCTCGATGAAGTTCTCGATGTTCTTCATCGCCGAGTATGCCAACATGGTCACGGCCAGCGCGCTGATGGCCACGCTGTTCTTCGGCGGCTGGGACATCCCCTTTACTTTGTGGGACAACGTCGCGCCGCACACCGGCATCAAGACGCTGCTGTCCATCTTGTGCTTCCTCGTGAAGACGTTGTTCTTCGTCTTCTTCTACATGTGGATCCGCTGGACGCTGCCGCGCTTCCGGTATGACCAGCTCATGTCGCTCGGTTGGAAGTTGCTGCTGCCGCTGGCCCTCGGGTACATCGTGGCCACGGCGACGACCATCGTGACGCTCGACTCGCTCGGCTTTGCGCGCGGATCGTTCCCGTTCCACCTCGGACTGATCCTCCTCAACATCGTGTGCGTGATCGTGCTGTTCGTGATCATCGATCGCGGCCGGTTGATCAGCCCTGCGTACTC
Source organism: bacterium (assembly GCA_040003455.1). GTDB lineage: Bacteria > Gemmatimonadota > Gemmatimonadetes > Gemmatimonadales > Gemmatimonadaceae > AG11. The sequence goes on along the minus strand of JBDUCM010000250.1, from coordinate 2,124 downwards.
GCGCCTGAACAAGCGTGATCTGGAGAAGCTGCGCGCCGCTCGCGCGCCGCAATTCGTTCCTACTGCCACTGAGACCGGAGACTGATGTCCATCGGCGTGAAGGTCGTCGAACGGCCAATCGAGCAGGTCAGCTACGTCCGCGCCACACTGGGCGGCATGAAGCGGACGCTCCGGCACATGTTCGAGGAAAAGGTGACCACGCAGTACCCGGAGCAAAAGGAGTCCATCTCCAAGCGGTGGCGTGGAACGCATCGCATGCTCACCACGGAAGACGGCAAGGCCAAGTGTGTGGGCTGCGGACTCTGCCCGTCGGTCTGCCCGGCCAATTGCATCAAGCTGGTGCCGGGTGAGGACGAGAAGGGCAACCGCTACCCGCTCGTCTTCGAGATTGACGAGTTCCGCTGCATCTTCTGCGGCTATTGCCAGGAAGTGTGTCCGGAAGAAGCCATCCATGTGGGCCGTCACTACGAGAACGCCGAGTACAGCCGCGAAGGGTTTGTGTATGACCTGGAGCGGTTGATGGCGCAGACGCATCCGGTATGCGAGATGTGGGACCCCGCCGATCCAAAGGGGGAATGATGCCGCATAACAACCTCCCGCTGTTCTACGTCGCCAACTACTACCTGTTCGGGCTGTTGTCCATCATCTCGGCCATCGCCTTCGTCACGCGGAAGAGTCCCGTGTCGGCGGCGCTCTGGCTGGTGGCCACGATGTTCTGCCTGGCTGCCATGTACGTGATGCTCGACGCCCCGTTCATCGGCGCCATGCAGGTGCTCGTCTACGCCGGCGCCATCATGGTGGTGTTCCTGTTCGTGATCATGTTGCTCAACCTCGGGCATCCGTCAGAGCTGGCCGACGCACGTGGCATCTGGTGGAAGCTCGCTGCGGGATTTGTTGGCCTGGCGCTGTTGGCGCAGATCTTCGCGCTCACCAAGGCGCGGGTGCCGGAGTCGCTGGTGTTGCCGGAGAATACCGTGGCCAACCAGATCACCAACACGGGTGCCATCGCGCCGCTGGCCGGCCCGCTCTTCCATGAATACCTGCTCGCGTTCGAAGTGACGAGCGTGCTGCTGCTTGCCGCTGTTGTGGGCGCAGTGGTGCTCGGCAAGCGCAAGGATCGTGAATATGCTGGCTGAGTCGCTCTTCTTCAGCGCGGTGCTGTTCACCATTGGCGTGGTCGGGGTGCTCACGCGCCGCAACGCGATCATCGTCTTCATGTGCGTTGAGCTCATGCTCAACGCGGTGAACCTCACCTTCGTCGCCTTCGCCCAGGTGTACGGGGCAAGCGGCCAGGTCTTCGTCTTCTTCGTCATGACGGTTGCGGCCGCGGAAGCTGCCGTAGGACTCGCGATCATCATCGCGTTGTTCCGCCATCGCCATACGGTCAATCTGTCGAACATCAATCTCCTCAAGGGATGATGCTCCTTCTCCAGGCAGCGACGGCGGCTGCACACCCCCTGACCGGCACCATCGCCAGCTACGTCTGGCTGCTGCCTCTCCTTCCGTTGGCCGGTTTCCTGGTAAACGGGCTGCTCTCCATCACGAGCGCATCCACGTTTGGCCCGGACGATCCGAGTGCCGCCCACGGCGACGCACATGCCGCGCACGATGCGCACGGCCACACCGATGCGCATGGGCATGACAGCCATGCGGTCGTGCGGCACAAGCATGCGGGATTGGTAAGCCTGATTGGGCCCGGCGTGCTGGTCATCGCCTTCGGGCTCGCGCTCGCGATCTTCATGGCCATGCGCGGCGTGACGGAGCTGCACGCGCCGTTCGTCCAGCGTTACTTCAGTTGGATGCCGGTGGGCGACCTGAACATCGACGTCGCCTTCCAGTTGGACCAGCTCTCCATGCTGATGGTGTTGATCATCACCGGCGTTGGTATGCTGATCCACCTGTTCAGCGTCGGCTACATGCAGGACGATCCAGGATACCCGCGCTACTTCGCGTACCTGAATCTCTTCGTGTTCTTCATGCTGGTGCTGGTGCTCGGCTCCAGCTACCCGCTGATGTTCATCGGTTGGGAAGGCGTAGGTCTCTGCTCGTATCTGCTCATCGGCTTCTGGTTCAGCGAGAAGGCGAACGCCGATGCCGGCAAGAAGGCGTTCATCGTGAACCGTA
>JBDUCM010000249.1:0-5803 GCA_040003455.1 bacterium | reverse complement strand
CGCACGAAATCGACGATCTCGCCATTGCAGTTTGTCGCGCCATCGCGATCGCAGAACGCGCCCGCATGCGCGATCACGACCACGTAGTCGGCGCCCCGTGCCCGCAGTTGTTTCGTCAGGCTGTCAACGATGGGAATGGGCGCCAGGAACTTGAGACCGGCCACATTCACTGTCTTCGTGGTGGACGGCGTAAACACGGTGGCAACACCGATCACGCCGACCTTGAGCGAACCGCGCGTGATCAGCGTGTCGTCGCGAATCCACGGCACGTCGCGACCGTCGGCGTACCGAACATTGGCGCCGAGTATGGCGTAGTGCGCTTCGCGCATCCGTGCGCGGAGGGAGTCCTGCCCCCAGTCAAACTCATGGTTGCCAAGTGCGCCCGCCGCGTAGCCGATCTGGTTGAAGATGGCGACGATGGGCCGGCCGAATGCGAGATTGGAGGCTGGTGTGCCCTGAAACTCGTCGCCACCATCAAGGATGATCGCCTCACACGCGGGCGGCGTGCAGCCTGCTGCGGCGTTGTGGATCGCGGCAGCGAGATACGCTGCTCCTCCTCTCCTCTTTCCGTTCGCGTCGGGGCGAGCTTCAAGCCCGCCATGAAAATCGTTGGTGCCGATGATCCGAAGGCGCGTGGCGGGACGCGCAGATCGCGCGGTGGTGGCGGCTGCCTTGAGCGCGGGGCCGGACGCATGCGCGTCTTCGCGATTCTCGCGACGGAGTTCCTTTTGAAGCGACGCTACCGCGCTGGCCGGCTCGATCTTCCAGTTGCGGATGAAGTAGTCGGAGGGAGCAAGGGTGCCCCTGCGGCGAACCTCCTCCAGCAGGAGCTGGCGGATTTCCTGTTGCTTGTCGTACACCACCGGCGATCCGGCGAGCATTGCGTATCCGCCACCGCCCGTCTGCCTGTAGTTATTCAGGGCCATCGTGAAGCTATCGGTGGGCGCCACCGGCCGGCCGTGAAACTCCAGTCGCGTGACGCGCTGCCCTTGCGGACGCGAGACGTCCAGCGTGTAGTCAGCGCCAGCGACGATGTCGAAATTGAAGCCGGGAATGGATGGATCAACACTCACCGCGCCGTCGGCCGCCGTGCGATAGTATCGCGCGCTCTGCTCCAGATAGTCGCGGAGTTGCTTGCCCGAGATGCGGATGGCGCGGAGCGTGTTGTCGTAGGGATAGAGGGCCTGTAGACGAGCGGCGGTGATAGCGCCGGAGTCGAGTGAGGCGTCCAGCGAGAAGGCCGCGGTAGAAGCGAGATTCGCCCCGCTCACGCGGCGCTCCACTTCGAGAATGAAGTCGAGCAATGGAGTGTCAGTTACACGCGATGAGTCCGCGTGCCACGCAACGGCTGTGCGGCCAATTGGCGCAGTGACCCACCTGACTGTGGCACGATGGGCCGAATCGGTGGCGGCCAGCACGGCCGTATTCTCGGAATGACCGGCCGCGGGAATGACGCGTGATTGCTTGCCGGCAACATGCCAGGCCTTGCCGGACTGCGTGAGCGTCAGGTGCGCAACGGCAACGCTCGTTGCCCAGTTCCTCGGCTGCATGAGCAACACACCGTTGATGACCGTATCGGCCATTTCCTGGTGGGAATGCCCGTAGACCACCAGGTCAACGCCAGGCGTCTCACGCGCAATGCGCGCCGCCACGTTTTCACTTGGCATTCCCGTGCCGACCGTGTCGTAACTGGCGGCGCCGTCGAGACCCGAATGCACGGTAACCAGCACGACCTGCGCGCCTGCTTCGCGAACGTCGGCCACGGCGGCCCGCACAGACGGAATGATGTCCTGGATGACCAGGCGATCCTTGAGGTTGTCGCGATCCCAGACCATCGAGCCCGGCGTGGTTGCGCCAACAATGCCGATGCGCACGCCACCGCGTTCAACCATCGTCCAGCTCGAAAAGGCGTGCGTCCCGTTCACGCGCATCGCGTTGGCCGCGAGGAACGGAAAGGTCGCCTGTTTTACCGCGTTGTCGAGAAAGGGGACGCCGTAGTTGAACTCGTGATTACCAACTGCGGCCGCGTCGTAGTGCATGGCATTCATGGCCGCCACCACCGGACTCGGCGCCGCGGCTGGTGCGACTCGCGCGGCTACGTACGTGAGCGAATTGCCCTGGAGCAGGTCACCCGCGTCCAGGAGGATCACGTGGCCCGGTTCGGCAGCGCGGAGGGAGTCGATGATCGTGGCGGCGCGACTGAGGCCGCGCGCGCTGTCCGGTCGGTTGGACTCGTAATTCCAGCCGCGCAGGCGCCCATGTACGTCCGTGGTGGCGGCGACCACGAGATCGAAGGTGCCCGCATTTCCACCGGCGCCGGCCGAGGGGGGGACGCAACCGGCCGCGACGGTGCATGCCGCGGCGAAAACGCATGAACGGATCAGCATGGAAAAAATCTAGTCGCCTGCCTGGTTCGCGGGGAGGAAGCGCCCCTGGGGCCCCCTGGGGGCAGTGTTGCCGGGCGTCGCGACGCAGGTGCCAACAGCATTGCCGGCGCGGCTACATATACATGACTGTGACACGTGTACCCCTTCGCCGAACCCAGCCCATGCGCGACTTTTCGTTCGTGACAATTGATGTATCGAACCGGCGGTCGGTATGAAGCCCCTGATCATCGGCGTGGCCGGCGGGACAGGGTCCGGCAAGAGCACCGTCGCGCGCAATGTGGCCGCGGCGCTGGGCGATGCGTCGGTTGCGTTCATCGACATGGACGCCTACTACCTGGATCACGCGCACCTGACGCTGGACGAACGCAAGAAGGTGAACTGGGATCATCCCAACGCCTTCGACTGGGATCTGCTGGTGCAGCAGTTAGGCAAGCTGGCGAGCGGGGTGGCCGTCGACAAGCCGGTCTACGACTTCGTGAAGCATGAGCGGAGTCCGGAGTCGGTCCGCATCCCCCCCGCCGATGTGGTAGTCATCGATGGCATTCTGTTGTTCGTGGATGCGCGCGTGCGGGCGCTCTGTGACGTGAAAGTCTTCGTGGACGCGGACGCCGATGAGCGCCTCATTCGTCGCATTCGGCGCGACATGGCAAAGCGTGGACGTCCGCTGGCGGAAATCCTCGAGCAATATCTCGCGACCGTGCAACCAATGCATCTGGAATTCGTGGAACCGAGCAAGCGGTATGCGGACGTCATCGTGCCGCGAGGGGGACACAATCCCGTGGCCATCGAGATGATCGTCGCGAAGATCGCGAGACGCATTCAAGCAGGAGGATCATGACAGCACCCGCGCCGGTTACCGGCGAACGCATTCTCGTGGTGGATGACGAGGCAGACATCGTTGCCCTGGTCGCGTATCACCTGGCCAAGAGCGGCTATCGTGTCTCGACCGCCAGCTCGGGCCACGAAGCGCTGGACGCAGCGCGCCGCGAGCGGCCCGCACTCATCGTCCTGGATCTGATGCTTCCAGGTATTTCGGGATACGAGGTGCTGGAGCAGATTCGCGCGGGCGATACCACCCGCGACATCGCCGTGTTGATGCTCACCGCACGGCGGGAAGAGCCTGATCGCATCCAAGGCCTCTCGCTTGGCGCCGACGACTATCTCACCAAGCCGTTCAGTCCGCAGGAGTTGGTATTGCGCGTGGGCGCCATCCTGCGGCGCGTGGGAGCGTCGGGATCGACCAGCAGCGAAAAGATCACCATCGGCCCCCTGGCCATCGATCTCGCTGCGCATCTGGTGCACGTGGACGGTGAGCCAATCGAGCTGACACCTACCGAATTCAAGCTGCTGCTCACACTCGCCGAACGACGCGGCCGGGTGCAGGCGCGCGCGCATCTCCTTCAGACTGTCTGGGAAGCGGCGCCCGACATTCAGACTCGCACGGTGGACATGCACGTGCAGCGACTGCGCGCCAAGCTTGGGGTGGCAGGCGACCTGATCGAGACGGTGCGTGGGTTCGGCTACAGGATCAGGGCTCCGCAGACCCGCCTCTCGTGACGTTGGCGCGCCGGCTGCTCTCCGGATCGTTGCTCGTGGTCGTGACGCTGGTGGCGGCGGTGGTGCTCATCGCGGGCGGCCGGCTGCGCAGCCGCCTGGTGATCGAGAAGACCGACGAACTGGCGCGTGATGCACACGCCATCGCTGCCTCGTGGCATCAGGGGATGAACACGGATTCCCTTGCCGCCTCCACGGGCGCGGCGCTCGGTTATCGCGTCACGCTCATCGATACTGCCGGCGTGGTCGTCGGCGACGCGGAGTTTGGTCCCGAAGCGCGCCAGCGCCTGGAAAATCATGCGGCGCGACCGGAAGTGATGCAGGCGCGTTCATCGCAGACCGGCGTCGGCTCCGCGCGACGGCAGAGCGCATCAGCGGGTGACGAAGAGCTGTATGTGGCAACGCGTCACCCTTTCGGTACCGTTCGCGTCTCCATGACGACGAATCGATTGGATGACGTGGTCCGTGGCGCGCAGCGGGACGTCCTCGTCAGCGGGATCGTCGCCCTGCTGGGGGTGTTGGTCCTGGTGTGGTTGTTTGCCCGGAGCATCTCGCAGCCGGTGGTGGAATTGCGTGACGTGGCGCGCGCGATTGCCGCTGGTGACCTTGGCAAGCGCCCTGCCCTGTCCGCGCCGGGTGAAATCGGCGATCTGGCAAATGCGCTGCATCGGATGGCGGAGCAACTGGGAAGTCGGCTACTCGCACTCCAGGAAGACGACCACCTCATGGTGGCGCTGATGGAATCGCTCGAGGAGGGCGTCCTGGCGCTGGACGAACACGGCTCCGTGGTGCGCATCAATGAGCGCGCGCGGACGTTGTTGCACGTCAACGCGCCGCTCCCCTTTGGTCGTGAACTGCTCCCACGCGAGTACACCATTCGGGCAGCCATCGACCAGAGTCTCGCCGGCTCGAGCACACCGAGTGCCGAGTTGACGTTGCATGACCGGACGGTGGCCATCACGTCACGCCCCCTGCCGACGGCGGGCGCCGTGGTGACGGTGCTGGATCTCACGATGCTTCGCCGGCTGGAGACGATTCGGCGCGACTTCGTGGCGAATGTGTCGCATGAGCTCAAGACACCGCTTACCGCAGTGAGCGGTTATGCGGAGACGTTGCTGGACGATGACATTCCGCCGGACCAGCGTCGGCGTTTTGTCGAGACCATCCGCGATAATGCCGGGCGTATGCAGCGTATCGTTGATGACCTGCTGGACCTGTCGCGCATCGAGAGCGGAGGATGGCGCCCTAACGTGACGTCGATGGACGTGGCGGCGGTGGTAGCGGCCGTATTCACGGAGATCGGCCCGCGCGCGGGGCAGAAGGGGCTGTATCTCACCTCGGACATTTCCCCCGACGCGGGTCGCGCGATGGCCGACCCGACGGCGTTTCGGCAGATCATCGCGAACCTGGTAGAAAATGCGGTCCAGTACACGAAGGAGGGGGGGGTGACACTTCGTGCTCGCGCTCGCGAGGGAGGCATCATGGTGGACGTCGCCGACACGGGAGTGGGCATCTCACCCGAGCATCTGCCGCGCATTTTCGAGCGGTTCTATCGCGTGGATGCGGGGCGTTCGCGCGAGCAAGGAGGAACAGGGTTAGGACTCGCGATCGTGCGGCATCTGGTCGATGCGCATGGAGGGAAGGTAGAATCGGCGAGCGCGCTTGGAGTAGGGACAACAATCAGCGTGTTTTTACCAACGCGGCACGAAAGCATCACATAAGGCAAGCGCCGTACGCCGCTCGTTGCACGCCGCACGCCGCACGTTGCACGCCGCACGTTGCACGCCGCTCGGCCGACGTGAGGCGTACGGCGTGTCCGTGCAGCGGCGGGCGCGGGGCGTGAGCGTGAGGGGTGCGGCGGG
>JBDUCM010000020.1:0-54089 GCA_040003455.1 bacterium | reverse complement strand
CTTCCACCGACAAATCGTGATACCGTTCGCGGTACCCTCTCCATCGTGGGCAATGAGCCCACGGGAGAACTCATCATGACGCCCGCCAATGATGGTGAGTCGCTGTCGATTGCGGGCTCGCAACTACCCTTGCTCCGCGCGCTCCGCAAAGTGGAAATCATGGCTGCGGGGCGATTCTCGGGTCAGCGCAGCTACGCGGCAAGCCCACGAGGCGCGCGCATATTCGAGGCGGATTCGTTCGTCGTGCGAGGAATGGATGGCGTTCCGGCGCGCGATGGCATCATCGCACAGCAAAACAGTCGCTACTTCCTGCTCGTGGAAGGCCGTCGCCTTGCCGTGGAATACATGCCCAAGCCGCTGCAAGGGAAGCTGGGCGCTCGGGTGTTCCTCGCTGGACCTCTCGAGGCGCCGATCATCTACTACGGCGTGATCCTCGAGAGGCCCTGATTGCGGGCGTAACCTACTTCGTCGCTTCGGCGGCGGGCTTTGCGCCCCCCTCTTCCGATGCGTAGTGCGCGTTCGTCATGCGGACGATGGCAAAGACGATGACGAAAATTGCGATGGCGCCGAGGATCAGTCCGGTAAACCCTGCCGACTTGTCGGTCTGGCCCGACGCACTCATGCGACAGTCACCTTGTTCATGACGTCGTTCTTCTTGATTTGCTGCATGATGTCGATTCCGCCGGTGATCTTGCCGAACACGGTGTGCACGCCGTTCAGATGACGCGTGTTGTCTTCGGAAAGTACCATGAAGAATTGGCTGCCGCCGGTATCCTTGCCGGCATGCGCCATGGAGAGCGAGCCCACTTGGTGTTTGCGAGGGTTGCCGGCTGTTTCGCACTTGATCTTCCAGCCCGGGCCACCCGTGCCAACCCGGGGATCTCCGTCGGGCAGGTCGCGGGAGAGCGGATCACCGCCCTGAACGACGAAATCGGGGATGACGCGATGAAACTTCACGCCGTCGTAGAATCCCGAATTGGCGAGCTTCTCGAAATTCTCCACGGTCTGTGGTGCGTCGGTGTCATAGAGTTCCGCGGTGATCGTGCCGCGGTTGGTCTCGAATGTGGCTGTCTTCAACGGGCGTCTCCGCACGGGGTGAATGACGAAAGATAGTCCGCCGTGGCCGCGATGCCACAGGGTGGGTCGTGTACTTACCACATGTGACAGAGGGGCCCAGCTTTCCTGTGTGTCAAACTGTAGCCGCCCACCAATTTCCGTGTCCCGAATGCGCATCCGTTTTCTGTTGTCGAGTTCCATTGCCTTTGCGTTCGCCCTGGGATGCGGAGGGGGCGAAGGCGGTACCAATCCTGGCGGTGGTGGCACTGCTGTCACGCCCGTCGTGACGCTGGTGGCGGTGGCCCCCCAACTAGCGACCGTCGAGATGGGGACCACAACGACCATGACCGCGGAGGTTCGCGATCAGTTTGGCGCAGTGATGGCTGGCAAGGCGCCCGCGTGGTCGTCGTCGAACCCGGCGGTCGCCACGGTGAATGCGACCTCCGGTGTGGTGACGGGTGTGACGGTGGGTAGCGCAACAATCACGGCGAGCGTGGAAGGCAAGAGCGGCTCAGCGACCGCCGCCGTCTTTCCGCCACCGGTGAAAAGCGTGGTAGTGGGAGCTGTCCCTGCCACTATCACGGCAGGGCAGGCATTCACGCTCACGGTGGCGCTGAAGGACAGGAACGGCGCTGACCTTACCGGACGGACTGTGACGTGGAGTTCCGGCGCAGCGCGTATCGCCACCGTGGACGCGAATGGGCGAGTGACCACCTTCAGTGCCGGCACGGTGGTAATCACGGCGCTCAGCGAAGGCGTGAGCGGCACGGCCAACCTGGTCGTTGCTCCTCCGGCCGGAACGACGCTCGCCTCGATTACCTCCATCGCCCCGGCGACGCTGGCGCCAGGCGCGGCGGCAACGGTGACCGGCACGAATTTCGGCGCCACTGTCGCTGGCAATATCGTTTGGGTCGCTGGTGTGCCGGCCGTTATAACGGCCGCGTCGTCCACGCAGCTGTCGTTCACGGTGCCGACTTCCGGTATCCCGTGCCAAAGCACGCAACCCGTCAACGTCGAGGTCACAACCGTGGCCGGCACGGTGGGAGCGAAGCAACCGCTGACCGTGGCAACTCAACGAACGCTGGCCGTTGGCGCCAGCATGCTCGTCACGGCCACAGGCAACATCGGGTGTAACGAATTGCCGGCCACCGGCACGTACATCGTGAGCGTGTTCAATGCGGCGAAGGACCTGTCGCAGTCCGCCTCTGTGGAGCTCACGGGGGCTGCTGGAGGTGTCCTCGCCAACGCGATCCCCGTCAATCAAGGCGTTCGCCCAACGCTGATCTCGGCGCCGGTCGCACCCGTACGGAGTCCGGTGGACCCGGCGATGGCGGCCGCAGCGAGCGAACATCTGCGACGTCTTACCGACGCCGCGACATTTCGCCGAATCTACGGCTCACCGAGCCAGTATCGGCGTGGATCGCGGGTGAACCAGTCGCGCATCGGCGTTGGTTCGCAGGGGTCGGCGCTGCAGTCGCCTGTGCCACTGACCGTCGGTGCCACGGCGTCGATGAAGTTCAACTACAACACATGCACGGCAGCGGGCTCGCCAACGATTACCGCGCGCGTGGTCTACGTCGGCCCCAAGACCGTTGTTCTGGAGGACAATGCCTCTGCGCTGGCCGGAAAGATCGATGCGGACATGATCGGTCTGGCCACCGACTTCGAGAACGTGTCGTGGCCCATTCTCCAGAAATTCGGCGATCCACTGGCGTATGACGCACAGACGGACAACAACGGCAAGATCATCATGCTGTTCACTCCCCGTGTGAACCAGGCTGGATCGAACCTCCTCGGCTTCGTGCAACCGTGCGACTTCTTCCGGCCCACTGACTTTGCCGGGGTAAGCGGGAGCAATCAGGCGGAAATCTTTTACGCGCGCGCCGTTACGGATACGACGGCAACAAGCACGTCACTGAACGGCAGGCCGCTCTGGAAGCGCCTGATGCCTTCCACGCTCATCCACGAGACCAAACACATTATCGCCAATGCCGAGCGGCAGGCCACGCCCATTCTCGTGAACGACGACGAGGAAGTGTGGCTCGAAGAAGCGACCGCGCAGCTCGCCAGCGAGATGTACGGTCGGGCGATTCACGGGAATGGGTGGCGGACCAACGCCAGCTACTTCGGCACGCTCGACTGCGAAGTCCGCCCGACCACCCCCACCTGTGGTGGCGGCGTGTACGTAATGGGAAACCATTTTGGTTTCCTCACGGAGTTCCTGGAGAACATCGAGACGAAGACCATCCTCAGCGGACAGGACGACAACGACATCTACGGAAGCTCCTGGATGTTCACGCGTTGGCTGGTGGATACCTACGGTGGTTCGGACGAGAGCGCGATCCTTCACAAGATCGTGCTGAACTACAATGTCCTCGGCGTGGACAACGTCACCAACGTCACCGGAAAGACGTGGCCGGAACTGCTGTCGCAATTCTCCCTGATGCTGGCGGCGGACGATCTCACCAACAGCACGGCTCCGTTCGTGGAGCCCAGCTGGAACTTGCCTGGCGTGTTTCAGGGTTACAGCGGTGACGTGTCCTCGCGGCCACCAGCATCGCCCCTCGTGCCACGGACCGCGGCGTTCGGGACGTTCACAACAAGTACGGTCTCGCTGAAGGGCGGCGGAGTCATGCTGGTACGCGTGGGTGGAACGGGTAGCGGTGCCACCCAACTATTCGATCTGCATCAGGCCGGAGGCACATCCATTCCGTCCACGTCGAACATCGGCCTCGCCATTCTGCGCATCCAGTAACGGCGGTCGGGCGGCGCGGGCATTGTGGTTCCAATCCGCGCCGTCGACATACCAGTTCAGCTGGCTGGTTTCGGCGCCACGCCGGACGAGTACGCGCCGAGCCACAATCGCGGAACCTTGCAACCCGCGAGTTGAGCCGGCGAGAAGGTCCACTTCGCGACGGCACTCTTCACGCTGGTCGCAAGCCACGGATGCGTTGCCTTCACGATCGTGAAGGTCTTCATATCCGGCTTGCCGAGCGTATCGACGAGAACCGTGACACGCACCTCATTGTATTTGGCGCGACGCACGGCCTCGGGCATCCCCTTCGCGGGGATGGGCGCCGGCACCATCTTCGTGGGCGACGCAAGCCGGTCAACCGGGAGGTCGCTCTTGATGGCGGCGCGTCGCAGTGCCTCGGGGCAGTCACCCGGCGCAACAGCACCTTCGGGAGGCGCCACGCGAACCGGCACTTCGGCGACCAACTCGGGTTCCGGCTCCGGCTCGGGCGCGGCGTGGGCGCATGCGCCGAGCAATGCCAGAAGCGAGAACGAAGCAAGCGACGCGTAGCGCATCGTCGCGCGTAACGAACGTGATGTCATGACTTGATGGTGGCGGAAGCGCTCAGACGAGCGAGGAGGGGCAGATGTCGGCAAGCACGCAGGCTTCACAACGCGGCTTGCGCGCGTCGCACACCTGCCGGCCATGTTCGATGAGCAGGTGCGAAATGATCGTCCACCGCTCTCGCGGAAACAGGGGCATCAAGACCTGCTCGATCTTCACGGCATCGGTTTCCTTCGTGAATCCGAGCCGGTTGCTGAGTCGCGTCACATGCGTGTCCACCACGATGCCGTCGTTCCTGCCGAAGGCATTGCCAAGAATCACGTTGGCCGTCTTGCGACCGACGCCAGGCAGCCGGACGAGTGCGTCCATGTCGGCCGGAACGTCGCCCCCGTTGGTCTCCATGACGCCCGTGGCCATTCCGATGAGGCTCTTGGCCTTGCTGCGAAAGAAACCGGTGGACTTGATGATCTCCTCAACGTCTTCGGGCCTCGCGGCCGCCAACCTAGCCGCGGTCGGGTAACGCGTGAACAGCGCCGGCGTCACCATGTTGACCCGCTTGTCAGTGCACTGGGCACTGAGGATGGTGGCGCACAGCAGTTCGAAGGCATTCGTGAAGTCCAGCGCACAGTGTGCGTCGGGATACTCCGCGAGCAGGCGCTGGAGCACGATTGACGCGTGCGCCTTGAGTTCCGCTCCGCGAAACACCTTATGCTTTGCGGCAGGCTTTCGTGCCGGCTTCGCCCCGGGCCGCGACGCGGCCTTCGTGACGGAAGATTTCCTGGCTGCCATCAATCGACTGGCGCGGGGTGGGGGGGGGAGGGTACGAAAATCCATTCAGAGAAAATAGCCCACCTGCTGCTGCTATGGGCCGCAACGGCAGACTCTACCCCTCATGCCCCGCGAACGCACGCAGCTTTTCGACGATCTCGTGCAACTGTTTTTCCGTGAGGTCGATTTCCGCCGCCGCACCCTCTGAATCGAGCAAGCCTGCCCGCATGGAAATCGCAACCTGGTTCAGGTAACGGATCTTGCCGAGAATCTCATCCGTGGCTTTACGGAGCCCAACAAAACGGCGCTTTTCTGCCAGGGCCCTGCGATAACGGAGCAGCATGTCCTGCGGCGTGAGCCGGCGTGCCAGCGCCAGTGACTCTTCGCGCGTTCGACCGGGGAGCGCGCCCCGGTCGGGGAGACCGGCGTCGTCATAGTCTTCGTCGGCGAACCAGAGGCGGCCGACATACTCGATACCGTCGAAGGCAACGCGGCAACTCACATTGAACCGCCGACCGTCGTACTCGAGCGTCGCGATGTGGGGTTGAATAGTTTCGTCGGCCACGGCGCCTTATGTGACTGTAGTGGGTGTCGAGCCCGGCTCGCGAAGAAAGGCGAGGAGGGGAGGGAAGAGTGATGCCGGCTGTTCAACATATGGTACATGCCCGCACTCTTCTAGTATGAGGCACTGTGTCCCAAGGGCTCGCGCCACCTCCATCGACGACTCCAGTGGAATGGGATCTTGCCGTCCGTGCGCGACAAATGACGGTGTTTGCACCAACCCGAGTGCGTCGCGCAGGTCGAACTGGCCGAGCGAATTCCAGATCGACTGCTGCACCCTGCCTGTCACCCGGAATGGGGTAAGATCGTGCGCTCGGCGCGGATCGGCGAAATAGCCGGCCACGCTCAACTCGAAGGTGCGCTGCTTGTAGGCGTCCGGATCCCGCTCGCGCAAGCCGGAGCGCGTGAGTTCCTCGCGCATCGAGGCGATGGCCGGGCTTCCTTGCCGGCGCGCAAATTCCTCCTCGAATGCCTGCCGAAATACACTCGTGATTGGTGCTGGATCCAGCAGTGCGAGCCTCGCGGGGAGCGGTGCCGAGCGCCCGGCGGCGCACTCGATGGCATATAGAAGCGCGAGCAAGCCTCCCCACGAATAGCCGACCAGCGTCAATGGGGCGATGCCAAGCTCCGTTGCGACGAGCGCGACATCGGCGACTTGCTGGGTCCAGCCGATTGGCGCCCGGTCATCATCGTACTTGGACCGCCCGCCTCCCCGCTGGTCATAGCAGACGACACGATGCTCACGCGCCAACTCCAGCATCTGCGGAAGAAGGTACTCGTGGCTCGCTCCCGGCCCGCCATGGAGGAGCAGCAGCGCAGGAGCATTGGCGTCCCCGTATTCGGCCCAATAGAGCGGAACCGGGGTGGTCGTGGTAAAACCGCTTGCGCGAGGGGCTGGGATTGGTGGCATCACTGCACAATGGGCTGTCACCGTGCGGGACGGAAGTGTCATCCGGTCATGCGTCTGGACAGAGGGTTGTGGTGCCGGTGCAGATGGTGCTACCTGAGGAGGTCCCGCCACGGAACGCGGCCGCGTAAAGGGTGCTGTCGATTTCGCCGGATGCCATTCGACTACTGGTCGATGCCGCTCAATCACTCTCCAGGAGGACTGACATGAAATACCTCTGCCTCATCTACGACGACGAAACACGCTGGGATCGCATGACCAAGGAGGAAGCCGGGAAGGAGTACGGCGAGTACAACGTCTTTACCGAAGACATCAAGACGAGCGGCCACTACATCAACGGCAACCCGCTCCAGCCGACGCAAACGGCCACGACCGTCCGTGTTCGCAATGGTTCCGTCGCCAACACCGATGGACCGTTCGCCGAGACCAAGGAGCAGCTCGGTGGCTACTACCTCATCGAAGCGCGAGACCTGAACGACGCAATCCAGGTGGCGGCACGGATTCCCGCCGCGCGCAACGGGTCCATCGAAGTGCGCCCTGTCATGGCAATGTGACGGCGCCATCCATGCGATATCTTTGCCTGCTCTACGGTGATGAAAGGCTCTGGGAGACCATGTCGAAGGACGAGTCCGACGCGATTCGCGCCGAGTATTTCGCGCTGACGACCTCCATCACGGACAGCGGCCATTACATCGGTGGCAATCCGCTCCAACCCACTGCAACAGCCACCACCGTTCGCGTACGCAACGGCTCCATCGGGACGACCGACGGACCGTTCGCTGAAACGAAGGAGCAGCTTGGCGGCTACTACTTGATCGAGGCACGCGATCTGGATGATGCCCTACAGGTTGCCATGCGGATTCCCGGCGCACGCAGCGGATCGGTTGAAGTGCGGCCGATCGCGGCAATGCATTGACGTAGCCCGAATGGATAATGTGTCTCGGCCCGCTGTATGGCAGTTCCGCCATGCAGCGGGATCGCCTGGCCCAGCACGCGTCGAAACATGATCGACGCCAGCGCCATTCAATCCGCCCTCGACGAGCTCTATCGCGTCCACTCCCGACGCGTGTTGGCCACCCTCATCCGTCTGCTGGGTGATTTCGACGCTGCTGAAGAGGCGGTGCACGACGCCTTCGTCGCGGCACTCGAACGGTGGCCAATCGAGGGAATGCCGGCGAATCCGATCTCATGGCTCGTGAGCGCCGGGCGATTCAAGGCGATCGATCGCGCACGCCGACGTTCGAATTTCGACGGGAAGCAGGAGGAGGTGGCTCGCGAGATGACCGAAGCTGCGCGTTCCGGACAACCTCGGGATGACGACCATATTGGCGACGACCAGTTGCGGCTGATCTTCACCTGTTGCCACCCGGCCCTTGCGCCGGAAGCGCAAGTGGCACTGACGCTACGCACTGTCGGCGGGCTCACGACGGAAGAGATTGCTCACGCATTTCTGATGTCCGCGCCAACGCTTGCGCAACGCATCGTCCGGGCGAAGAACAAGATTCGTGACGCGAAAATCCCCTACGAAATTCCGGAGCACCGCGACCTGCCGGTGCGGCTTGATGCCGTACTCTCCGTGCTCTACCTCATTTTCAACGAAGGATA
Source organism: bacterium (assembly GCA_040003455.1). Taxonomy (GTDB): domain Bacteria; phylum Gemmatimonadota; class Gemmatimonadetes; order Gemmatimonadales; family Gemmatimonadaceae; genus AG11. The sequence goes on along the minus strand of JBDUCM010000020.1, from coordinate 45,894 downwards.
CTCCGCGAGTTCCGGCAACACGGTCACGCGCGCAGATCTGAGCGCCGAAGCCATGCGGCTGTGCCGGCTGCTGATCCAGCTGCTGCCAGAGCCTGAAGCCGAGGCGCTTCTGGCCCTGATGCTCCTGCACGATTCCCGACGTACGGCGCGCGTCTCGGAAGGTGGGGAGTTGATCCTCCTCGAGGAACAGGATCGGTCGCTCTGGAATGCGGATCAGATTCGCGAAGGCGTCATGCTCACCGAACGAGCGCTGAAGTCGCGCCGCTTTGGGCCGTATGCGCTACAAGCGGCGATCAGTGCGGTGCACGCCGAGGCTCCGGATGCGAGCTGGACGGATTGGCCGCAGATCGTTGGTCTCTACGACGTTCTCCTGCGGGCGCAGCCCACGGCGATCGTGGAGCTCAACCGCGCGGTGGCAGTTGCCATGCGCGACGGTGCCGAACACGGACTCGCCCTCATTGACCGGCTGCTCGCTCGTGGAGAGCTGGGCTCGTATCAACTGGCGCACGCTGCGAGAGCCGACCTGTTGCGACGACTTGATCGACTCGCGGAAGCTGCCGTTGCCTATCGCGCCGCACTCGACCTCACCACGCAGGCGCCGCAGCGGCGGTTTCTCGAACGGCGCATTGCCGAAATAGGCGGCAGGTAGGGTGTACCCAACGTCGGTAGGCTAGGCGAAACTCGCGGCGATTCGCGCCGTGTTCGCGTGAACAGTCACGGTATCGTTGATGTCCGCGCCGTAGCCTCCGCCGATTGTGATCACCACCGGCATTCCAATCTCCCGACATTGCGAGAGGACATACGCGTCGCGCCGTGCCAACCCCGCAAAGGTCAGCGACAGTCGGCCCAGCCGATCGCCCTCATGCGGGTCCGCGCCGGCGATGTACATCACGATGTCTGGTGACGCCTTGGCGAGCAAACTCGGCAACACTCCCTCGAGAAGGCGCAGATATTCATCGTCACCCGTACCGTCGGACAGCTCGATGTCCACCGTGCCCGCTACCTTGTGAAACGGATAATTCTTTCCGCCGTGCATGCTGAACGTGCAAACGGCGTCGTCATCGGCAAAGATGGCGTGCGTGCCGTTGCCTTGATGTACATCCAGATCAACGATCAACGCGCGTTCGATTGAGCGCACCTGCTGTAGCGCCCGAATGGCGATAGCGATGTCGTTATAGACGCAGAATCCCTCCCCGTGATCCGCGAATGCGTGGTGCGTGCCGCCGGCAAGATTCATCGCGAGTCCGTTCGCGAGGGCGTGACGAGATGCCGCCAGCGTCCCACCCACCGCGCGCCGCGAACGCTCCACCAACTCCGGCGACCAAGGAAACCCGATGAGCCGCTCTTCGGCCGGCGAGAGCTGCCCGCCGTTGAAGCGGTGCACGTAATCTCCTGTGTGCACGAGCCGCAGTTCATCGTTCGTCGCGCCTGCGGGGTCGAGCACACGATCGGCTGGAACGATGCGGTCCGCGATCACTCGCTCCCGCAACAACGCGTACTTCCCCACGGGAAACCGGTGGCCATCAGGCAGGGGAAACGTGTAGCGGGACGATGACCATAGCGTGAATGCCATACGACTCTACTGCGGTCGCGATCCGAGCGTCACCGTTGTCTCGCGCCTTTCGCCGGCGCGTACATAGACGACCCGCACGGAGTCTCCAGGTTTGTGCGCGCGAAGCGCATCGGTGTACGCATACAGGTCCTTCACAGTCGTGTCGCCGAATGCGACGATTACGTCGCCGGCCTTCAATCCGCCTGCATCCGCAGGGCTCCCAGCCCGTACTCCACTCAGCCTGAGACCAGGGGAGTCGCCGGCCGCCATGTCTGGAATGGAACCGAGATACGCGGCGATGCTTTCCCGACTGCTGCCCGCAGGTGCAGGTGCCGCCGCCCGTACAGGCGTCAATTTCGACGGCCGATCGGCAATCGCTCGCACGACACGCTCGGCCATCGAGACAATGCGCGCCTCGCCCGGTGCGTTGATCTTCTCGGCCTGGTCGCTCGCGCGATGATAATCCTCGTGAATGTCGGTGAAGAAGTGGAGCACGGGAATTCCCTTGGCATAGAACGACGCATGATCCGACGGCCCGAAGCCGTCGCCGACCGCGCTCAGCGCAAGTTTCGGTATCACGTTTGCGCTATCGAGGATAGCTGGGAGCTCGGTCGCGGTCGCGACGCCGTACACGATCACCTTGTCATTACGCAGGCGTCCGATCATGTCGAAGTTCAGCATCGCGGAGATGCTGTCGAGTGCAATGGGCGCATGCTCCACGAAGTACTGCGAACCAAGCAGGCCCATCTCTTCGCCACTGAAGTTGACGAAGATGATTGATCGCCTCGCCGCGTGCCCAGCGAATACACGTGCGAGCTCCAACACGGCAGCAGTGCCCGACGCATTGTCGTCTGCGCCGTTTCGAATGACGTTCTTCGATTCCGGATCCAATGCGCCGGTGGTGGAGCGCCCCAGGTGATCGAAGTGTGCGCCAACCACCACGTACTGCCCGCGCAGGGCAACATCTCGACCGGGAACCATGGCGACGACATTCTGTGTTGCCACGCCTTCCGGGTGCCCGGCTCGCGCCATCTCGACGCCGTGTGCCGTGAACGGCTGGAGAAACGTCGAGCAGAGCGGTGGTACGGGTGCCGCGCGGCACGCGGTACGCGTCGTATCCATGATCATTGCACGCAGCCCCAAAGAGGCGACACGGGCGGCGAGGAAGGCAGCGGCGCTGTCATTGCCAGGCGTACCCGTCAAACGACCCTCGAGTGCGTCACTGGCCAGAAATGCAACATCTCGTTGGATCCGGTCCGCTGCGGCGCTGGATCCCGCCGTCTGCGCCGGTGCCCGGCCGGGGGCCGCAACGATCGAGAACACAAGAAAGGCACGAGAGAACGCCCGAAGAGGACGATACTGAGAAGTTCGCATCTGTTGCGTTGTGGAGGATGGCGAATGCTAAGCGGTCCCCGATGACCGTGTCAGTGATCACGATCAGCTACCCGGACATATGGACGTTCCCGTCACCTTCGCGTGCCACTTCGGTCGGCTCGTTTCGCTCATCCTGCGCAAGCCGGACAGCATCGACGAGCAGAAGGCGGAGTTGCGGGCGCTCGTGACCACATCCAAGTCAGGTCCGGCGAACCTCGCCCTTCGCGGGGACGGACTGCACGCCAACGACATGGCCGTCCCGACACAGTCGCCCGGGGCGTCCGATCTCATTGGGCAGTTCCAGGCGCACGGGCTCGCCGCCATTTTGTTCGACATGGACGCCCTGCCAGCCGACCTGCTGGCCGTCGCGCGCATCGTGGCCGGCATGCCCGTTTTGGGTGACGGCGGGTCTGCGGTTGAGGCAAAACGTCTCGCCGTTGGCGCCACGACAGTCCGCTTTGCGGCGCGCTCTCGCCACGCGGAACCCATGCCAGACGCCGTGACGCGCCTCAGCACCTCCGTGGCGGAAATCGATTTCGGCGACGTATACGACGACCCCATCGCGGAAGCAAAGCTTCGCGAGACGCCGCGCCATGTGCATGCAGTCATGCCGCCGGGCGAAAAATCCGGTGAGCGCCGCACGGGATTGTTTGCCCAGTTCGCCGCCGTCCGCGCCCCGTCGGCGCCCTGCGACCAGCTGCTCGCGAGTCTCGATATCGCTGTGGACGGCGATGAGCTCGCCGATCTCCTCGACGGTCTCATCGTGCTCGCTGAACAGGCGGCGCGCGGTGGGAAGGCCGCGGTGGTGAGCGAGATTCTCCTTCGGATCGGTCGTCGGGAAGGGCGAATCGAATTGGCCGAGCACCGGCGCATATTCAGCCTCGCGCTCAAGCAGCTCGCGAAGCCGTCCATCCTTCGAACCGTGGCCATGCAGCTTCCTCGCGAGCCTCAGCGACGAGATGAACTTGCCAGTATCATGGTGCGAGCGGGTGACGACGGCGTGGACGTCCTTGTTGAGCAGCTCGCGGCAGTATCCAGCACGGGCGATCGCCGTGTGTACTTCGAGGTGTTACGAGAGATGAAGGCCGGCGTGCCGGCGCTCGTGCACATGTTGTCGGACGCCCGTTGGTTCGTGGCACGGACGGCGGCTGAACTGCTCGGCGAAATGCAGGCGCCGCAGGCAGAACTGCCGCTCACCGAGATGCTGAAGCACCATGACGACCGCGCCCGTCGAGCCGCCAGCATGGCGCTCATGCGACTTGGCACGCCGCGCGCCATGATGGCCATTGATGGGGGGCTGAAGCACGATGCGGCGCAGACGCGCATCGAGGCCGCCGCGGCGATCGGCGCGCGCAAGGACCTGCGTACCGCGGCAACGCTCATTCGCGCCCTGGACTCGGAGAAGGACGACGAGGTGCGCGCCGCGTTCCTGCTGTCGCTGGGCAAGTTGAAGACGGCAGACGCCGTGCAGCGGCTTGTCCAGGCTGCGGACGCAGAACGCGGTCTCTTCAAGAAGAAGACGACTGCTTTCAGAGTTGCGGCCGTTCACGGACTTGGCGAAGCGCGCACACCCGCTGCGTTGGAGGCGCTAGGCGCGCTCCAGAGTGACAAGGAGCAGGAGGTCAGAGACGCTGCGGGGCACACCCTGGGACGCATCGCACGCGCCGGCGGTGCTCCTTCGACCGCAGCGCGCTAGAGTAATCGACGCGTTCTCGCGGTCAACGTGCCGTAAAGTCAGTCTCCTTCGTGACGGCGCGGCAGAACTCCGCCAGCAACGTTGCGGCGTTGTCCACATCCACTAACGACACCATCTCGTTGGGCGAGTGCATGTACCGATTCGGGATGGAGACGAGGCCCGTGGCCACGCCTTCACGGGCAATGTGAATGGCGTCTGCATTCGTGGATGTATCGCGACCCACCGCATGCACCACGTGCTTGATGTCGTGCGCTTTGGCTGTCTCGCGCAGGATGCGATGAACGACCGGTGACAACAGGGCACCTCGGCTGATGATGGGTCCGCCGCCCATCTTGTGCTCCCCGATCTCCTTCTTCTCGATGTTCGGATGATCGGTGGCGAAGGTGACATCCACCACCAGCGCCACAGCCGGATTGATCTTGTGCGCACACACCAGTGCGCCGCCGCCGTGCCAGGCAATTTCCTCCTGCGTGGTCGCGGCGGCGACCACTCGGGCGCTGCCGGGCTTTTCCGCGTATCGGCGGAGCGCCTCGAGCACGATGAACGCCCCGATGCGATCGTCAATGGAGCGCGACACGATACGATCATTGGGGAAGTCCAGCGACCGGGAGTCGATGACACCCGGATCGCCGATGCTGAGGCGGGCTTCAGCCTCGTCTCGCTTGGCCGCGCCGATGTCCACCCAGAGGTCGGTGAACTTGCTGGCGTGCTCGCGATCGACCGCCTTCATGAGGTGGATGGGCTTTTTCCCGACGACGCCAAGTACGTCCCCGTCGTTCCCTTGAAAGCGAATACGCTGGCCGACGAGGACTTGGGGGTCCCACCCGCCGATGGGCGCGATATAGACGTACCCGTCGTCATCGATGTACTGCACGATGACACCGATCTCGTCGATGTGGCCGTCCAGCATGATGGTCACGTCCCCGCCTGAGTTCACCTCAGCCATGCTGTTTCCGGCGACGTCCACCACAATCCGATCGGCAAAGGACTCGGCCTCTGCGCGCCAGACGCGAGCGGCTGCGGTCTCGAATCCCGACGGAGCGGGAGCGTCGAGAAGCCGCTTCAGGAAGGCAATGGACGACTGACTGATCATTTGGAGGGCAAGTGGCTGGGGAAAGGAATCCTAGTTCTCCATGATGTCGTAAGGAAGGTGGAAATCGCTGCCGCATATGTCATTTCATGCGAAGACTTGGTCTGACTGACCCCACGCGCGCCCGACAGGCCTGGTGTCATCCCGGGGAACCACGCTCGGAACATTAATGTTCATACATCTGTATGCAGTATTGACTACAAAACGCTGGCGCATTACCTATTGAACTTCCACCTTCCATCGGGGTACAGTCAGCCTCGAAAACCAGGACGGCTCACGTGTCAGTATCCTCATCAGAACAACGCTCACGTGGTATCGCAGCGAGGGCCACGCAGCAGCGGATCTCGAGTGCTCGGCGGGAGGTTGTCGGCGTCTGGCGCATCACCGCACTCGTCGCGATCGTCGCCCTGTGTAGCGCCCAGCCGCTGGCGGCCCAACGAAACGCCGGCAATGGGTTTCTCTTTCGCGAGCCTGAAGGCAGCTTCCAGATTAGGGCGGGCTACTCCGGCGCCAATGCGTCCAGCGACCTGTTCGCATTCACCACGGACCAGCTGACACTGAACAAGAGCAGCTTCAGTGGAGCAACCATCGGCGCGGAATTCTCGTTCCGCATCGCGCCACAGCTGGATCTCTCGTTTTCTGCTGACTATGCCGGCGTCTCGCCTCGGTCCGAGTTCCGGCACCTGGTGGACCAGGACAACCAGCCCATCGAGCAGACCACCGAATTCCGGCGCGTGCCACTGATCGCGAGCATGCGCGCCTACCTCACTCCGCGGGGGCGCTCCATCGGCCACTTCGTGTGGATTCCGAGCAAGTTCACCCCATGGGTGGAAGCCGGCGGCGGGTTTACCTGGTTCCAGTTCCGCCAGCAGGGCGACTTCGTGGACTTCAAGACGAATGATGTCTTTACGGCGACCTCCGAAGCGAACGGATGGGCGCCATCGGCGAGCGGTGCGGTAGGTGGCGATATATCTCTCAATGCACGGTTGGCGCTCACAGGCGCAGCCCGGTACACGTATGCGAAGGGCACGCTCAGTAGCGACTTCACGGGATTCAACAATCTGGATCTCTCGGGTGTGTCTACAACCGTAGGACTCACGGTGAGATTCTGATGGCGACGTACACCAGAAGGAGGCGGGCCATGTTTACCGTTCGTCGTTCATTCATCGGAATTGGTGCCGGGTTGATGAGCTTGGCTTTGGCCAGTGCGGTAGGCGCTCAGGGCACCCGGGCCCGATCCGATGCGTTTACCGGCTGCTGGCGGGCACTGCCAGGGTCCGCCGACAGCAGGACGTCTATCACCACGAGCGGTCCGCTCGTTTGCGTCCTTCCGGCCGGCACCGACAGCCTTGAGTTCAGCACTATCGCCGACGGAAGGGTGGTCTCGCGCACTCGGATGGACGCGAGTGGTCGCGATGCCGAATTCGATGCCCAGGGCTGCCGAGGCATGCAGAGCGCAAAGTGGTCATCGGACGGCCGGCGGCTCTATACGCATTCATCTGCCATTTGTTCAGGCGGCTTGCAGCGGAATACCACAGGGCTATTTGCACTCACGTCGTCCGGTGACTGGCTGGACATCGAGAATGTGAATGCGGGGGAGGGGACGAACGTCCGCGTGATCCGCTATCACGATGCGACCAACATCAATTCGCTTCCTCCTGAAATCGGGACGGCGTTGGGTAGCCGCGCCAACGCGATGCAGGCCGCCCGCCTTGCCGCGGGGTCATCGGTAACCACGGCCGAGGTGCTGGAGACGTCCAAGGCGGTGAGTCCGTCGGTTGCCGAATCGTGGTTACTGGAGCGTCATCAACAGTTTTCGCTGGATGCAAGGAAGGTTGCGGAACTGGCGGATGGCGGCATGCCGGACCAGGTCATCGATGCGATGGTGGCATCTTCGTACCCGAGGACGTTCACCGTTGCCCACGTCGACGGCGCCGAGGGCCAGACCGCCGCTATTGAGCTGGTACCGGACACGACATATGCACGCCGCAGATACGCCTACATGAATCCATGGGCTTTCAGCCCGTACGGATACGGCGGGTACTACGGCGTCCCCTACGGGGCGTGGAGTTATGACCCAGGCTACTACGGATGGTCCGATTACGGATACGGCTACGGAAATGGCGGCTACGGGTATGGCTACGGCGGCTATGGATACGGCTTCGGCTACGGCGGCTACGGTTATCGTCCGCCCGTGATCATTCTGTCTGGCAATGTTGTCGGTGGTGGCGGCACCACCGCGCATGCAGTGAAGGGCAAGGGCTACACGCGCGACGCGTCACCGTCGCCGCAAAGCACGGGAAGTCGGTCGCCTTCACCCCAACCCGCATCCGGGTCGTCTGGTAGCTCGTCGTCCGGAAGCTCGAGCGGTGGACGGACGGCCAAGCCACGGTCGCCCTGACTTCCTTCGCGCTCACGTGAAAGCGGCCCGTCGCCTATTGCGACGGGCCGCTTTGTTTCTCGGAACTAGCCCTCGCGGCGCCGCGCGGTAAGGTAGAACAGGGCCGCCCCGACAGCTCCCCAAAGTGCAGACGCGCCAGTCCACCGAACAAGCGATGGGGCGGCCACGCGCCCCGCGGCGTCAACTTGATCGATGGTCCCGGCAACCGCCGCGGCAACTCCATATGTGCCGGCGATCCCCGTGACCATGGCGCGCGACACGTCCACGAGCACAGGAATGTCAGACTTCCCGAAGAGAGCGAGGCCCCCCCCATAGATCAACATCGAACCAAAGATCCACACCAAAGGCTGGCGCGTGCCGAGGGCTGCCGCTGACGCGAATACATACGCGATCGTGGCGGACACGAACGGCACGATCCACTCCCACCAGGTGAAGTGCGGCGCGTACGTCTGTGGTTGACCGGTGATCCGCTCCACGAACAAGGGAACGACCGCCATGCCCGCGACAGACACCGTCACGGCTAGCATCAGCCAGAGCCATCCTCCAAGCGCCTTGGTGACCGCATGCGAAGGCTGCCCCACGGGCATTGACCAATGATAGAGACGCCTGGTGGGGTCTTCACCCTCCCACACGAGCAGGGGCACCAACAAGGCCAGAAAGGAGAAGATGACGGCCACCTGCGGCGAGAACGTAATGTTCGTCATGCTCATCGCCCCACGCCCCGGGTGCCTCTCGTAGATCGCTCGTGCCCGCGCAGCCGCGTCCAACATGGCCGCCGCAAGGCCAACCTGGATGACCAACAAGAGCACCCCTGCCCCCCGCATGCGAAGGCCAACCGCGCGGGTTTGCTCCACGGCAATCACCCGCCACGACGGAGCAGCATGCAATGAAATGGCGGTCATGTCGTCACCGTCTCCCTGGGATTCAAGAGTGCGAGCGTCGCATCGTGCAGGCTGATGGTTGCGGAGTCGCGCACGAACGCCCCGGACGACGCGAATTGATGCGCGACGTCGTCCTGTTCCCCCCAAACGGTCCAATCCACCTCATTCGGCGCCGTGGTGCGCCGCAAGACCGCAGCGCCGAACATCGCCTTGCCCCCCCACCCCGTGGGCACTTCGGCCCGATAGCGGCGAAGCCCCTGCTTCAACTGATGCAGGGGCATCTGTGCGCAAAGCTCGTTGTTGCGCAACACCCCGATATGGTCGGCGATCTGCTCGAACTCCGTGACATGGTGCGTACAGAGGAGTACCGTCGTTGGCGTTTGGGCAAGGTGGTCGATCAACACGCCGAGCATGTCGTCGCGCATCACGGGATCCAGGCCGTCCGTTGGTTCGTCGAGGATCAGCACGGGGGGCCGGTGCGCGAGCGCCAAGGCGATATGCACCCGTCGGCCCTGCCCCTTGGAGAGTGTGCTCATGCGCTGGTCCGGCCGCAGCTGAAACGCGCGTGAGAGGTGTTTGGCATACTCCCAGTCCCACGAGGGGAAGTATCGCGCATGATGCTCGAGCAATCGGCCAACACGCATCCAGCCATAACCCCAATTCAATTGCTCCGGCACGTAGCCAACGTTCGCGCGCACGAGGGCCGGGTGCCGGTGCGGATCCATCCCGAGTACCTCCACTGAACCAGACGTCGGCCGCAGCAGGTCGAGGAGGATTTTGATGGTTGTGCTCTTCCCGGCGCCGTTCGGGCCGACCAGGAGATAGACGGCGCCAGTGGGGACCTGGAGTGCGACCTTCCGCAGCGCAGGAACGTACTTGTAGTGCTTCGATAGGTCATGCGTGGCGACCGTGAACTCGGTGCCGATCATGGCAGTGGGCAGGACGCTCATGCGCGCGACACCTTCTTCAATTGCTGAAGGCCCGCGGCGCGGAGCGCCTGGATCAGTTCGTCCACGTCGAGCCCGTTGCGATGTGCGTCGCGCAGAGCCCGCACCGCCACGTCGCGGGCGAGCGCGCGCCGCTGGGCGGCATTCACGTTTGCCTGCACGACATACGTGCCCTGTCCGCGTCGCACCTCCACCACGCCTTCGCGTTCGAGCTCCCGGTACGCCTGGCTGACCGTATTGGGATTGATGCGCAAGTCACCGGCAAGCTGACGTACCGACGGAAGCGCCGCATCGGCACCGATCGTGCCCACCACCAGCGCGCGTCGCACCTCGTCCATGATCTGGATGTAGATGGGACGCGGATCGTTGGGGTCAACGGAGATGAGCATGCTCTGGTCCAGTGTATTGGTTGACCGATACACTAGTGCGCGATACCGGGCAGGTCAAGACCGCGCGCGAGGCCCTACCTTGAAGCATGCCACGTGTCTCGCTGGTTTTCACGCTGACCCTGATGGTGTTGGGCAATGCCTGCGGCGGACGCGCCAAGGCGCCGAGTCCAGTGCTCAATGCGTTCGAGGCAGGCATGGACTCTCTCTCCATCGCGCTGGCAGGATTCGACTCCGCACTCGACGACCGCGACATCGCCCACGCGCGCACCGCTTTTCGGACCGCGCGGGCGGCCTACAAGCACCAGGAAGCGCTGCTCGCATACTACTCGCCGAGCACCGTCAGTATTCTCAACGGCCCCGTGCAGGATGACGACGAAGGACCTGCGCAGCCCCTCGGCGAGGTCGCGGCGTTTCAACGAATCGAAGCCCGGCTGTTTGTCGGTGCGTCATTCGCGGATTCCGATCGCATTGCTGCGCATCGTAACGTGAGCACGATGCGCGAGGCGGTCACGCACTTTCGCGCCCTCACGGGATTTCTCGTCATCATCGAGCCACAAGTACTCGATGCACTCCGCGCCGAACTCGCGCGCGTCAGCACACTGTCGCTCGCCGGCGTCGATAGCGACGACTCCGGAGATGCTGTCGTGGAATCGGCTGCCGCAGTGGAAGGAATGGTGTCTGTTGCGCGGGTTGCGTCCAAAGTCACCGGTACGAAGGCATCATCGGAACGGTGGACGACGCTCATCCATGCCCTTGCTGCGACCGTCGCGCGCCTCCGGGTCGACACAAATGCCACGACCATGGACCGGCTCGACTTCCTTGCCAACGCAGCCGAACCGGCTGGACGCGCGATGCTCCACGTACGTGAGGAGATGGGCCCGATGGACATCGGCCTGCGATTGGTATGGCGATCAACCGCATCCACAGTCTTCCAGCGCAATGCGTTCGACCCGACCGCCTATGCTCCAGACTTCGCGCTCCATGCCACCGACGCAGCCGTCCGCCTTGGCGAAAGACTGTTCAACGATCCTCTGCTGTCCGGTCCGCGAACACGCTCGTGCGCGTCGTGCCACATCCCGCAGCTGGCGTTCACGGATGGCGTCGCACGGCACGCCGCCATGGGTGCGGGTTCAGCGCAGGTGGCTCGCAACACACCGACCCTGTTGAATGTCGCACTGCATCCCACCTTCTTTGCCGACGGGCGCGCCGCCAACCTGGAAGACCAAATCGGTGCCGTGCTCGCAAGCCCAACCGAAATGGCAAGTTCGCCGGAATTGGCGGCGCGCCGCTTGAGCGCCGATTCCACCTACAGAGCCGCTTTTGCCATGCTGATTCCTTCACAGAAGGCCGGCGAGATCGCACAGACATCGGTCCGGGCCGTGATCGCCACGTACGTTCGATCGCTTGTGAAGCTCGATTCGCGATTCGATGCCGCCGTCCGTGGCAATGGGAAGGCTTTCTCTCCGAAGGAACGGCACGGGTTCACCATTTTCATGGGCAAGGCTCGATGCGGTACCTGCCATTTTGCGCCGCTCTTCAGCGGGGTCTTGCCGCCGATGTTCACCACGTCCGAACCGGAGATCATCGGCGTGCCGACCCGCGCTGACACGATGCGAGCCGTCATCGACAAGGACCCTGGTCGCGCCGGCATCGATAACATCCCGCAGCACCTGCATGCGTTCAAGGTCCCGACGCTGCGCAATGTCGCGCGCACCGCGCCGTACATGCACAACGGCACTTATGCATCATTGGAGCAGGTAGTTGATTTCTACAACCGGGGCGGCGGGGCAGGTGTGGGCGCCCGAGTGCCGGCACAAACGCTTTCGACCCGTCCGTTGCACCTGTCGGCAATTGAACAGCAGGATCTGGTCGCGTTTCTTCGGTCCCTCACTGATAGCACGTTCGAGCAGATTCCTCAATCATTACGCGCGAACCCCGCGCACAATCCGTAGTGCAATGATCTCCACCAGCAGCTTGCGCGTCGCGGGTGTGGCTACCCTCGTCACCTTTCTCGGTGTATCCGCCTGTGCGCGAATCAACAGCGCATCCAGGGCCGAAGTACCACCAGGTATCACGAAGATCAATCACGTGGTCGTGATCTACCTGGAAAATCGAAGCTTCGACAACATGTACGGGGAGTTTCCGGGAGCCGACGGCCTCGATGCAGCGTCGCACGCGCCGCGCCAGGTGAGCACAACGGGAGAGGTGTACGCCACGCTCCCGCAGGCCGCCGGGCAGCCGTATCCCACGACCCTCGAGAACACGCCATTCGATATTGCGCAGTTCGTGCCCGCTACCGTCGTCACACACGACTTGGTGCACAAGTTCTATCAGGAACAGGCGCAGATCCATGGCGGTCGCATGGACAAGTTCGCCGCGGTGAGCGACGCGCAAGGACAGGCGCTCGGCTTCTACCACACGTCAATCCTGCCCGTGGCCGCCGAGGCGGCCAACTACACGCTGTGCGATCGCTTCTTTCACAGCGCATTCGGTAGCTCCTTCCTGAACCACCAGTTTCTCATCTCGGCAGCGGCGCCTCGGTTTACCGAAGCGACCCCGGCGCTGCGCGCGCTGCTCGATTCAGTCGGGGGGCTTGTGAGAGATCAGCCGGTGACCCCCGACGGTTTTGCGGTGAATACGATGTACTCGGTGAACAGTCCGCATCCGAGTACGGCGCCGGCGACCAGCCTCGTGCCCAATCAGACCCACGAAACCATCGGAGATCGCCTGACGGACAAGGACGTGAGTTGGGCCTGGTATTCCGGCGGATGGAACGATGCCATCGCGGGCAATCCGGATCGGTTCTTCCAGTATCATCATCAACCGTTCGCCTACTTCGCGAAGTACGCGGATGGTACGCCAGGTCGTGCGTTGCATCTCAAGGACGAATCCGACTTCGTTGCTGCTGCCGTGGCGGGAACGCTACCGGCGGTCTCTTTCGTGAAGCCGATCGGGTACAACAATGAGCACGCAGGGTACGCTGACATCATGACGGGAGAGAAGCATACCGTCCAGCTGATCAACGCCATTCGCAACGGACCCAACTGGCACGACACCGCCATCATCATCACGTACGACGAGAACGGCGGGTGGTGGGATCATGTCGCACCACCAGTCGTTGACCGGTGGGGGCCGGGCACGCGCGTACCCACCATCGTGATCTCACCGTATGCCAAAAGGCATCATGTGGATCACACGGTACTCGAGACGGCATCCATCCTCGCGTTTATCGAAGCACGCTGGGGTTTGGCCCCACTCTCGACGCATGACGCAAAGGCCGCGAACATGACCAGTGCGTTCGATTTTTCGCAGTAGCCGCGCTCCTCGCGTCCGGCTCAGGCCTGAAGGCGTCGCGCGTATGACGGTGATGGCGCCGCGAAGAGGCGCGGTGCGACGATCGCCGCGATAACCTCGATGGCGTTCGCGAGTCGTGGGCCGGGTCGTGACGTCAGGGCGTTCCCGTCGATTGCCCACGCTTCAATGTCGCGTGCCCAGGCCCATTCGTCCGTGCCGAACAGCGCACGCGCCTCACGTTCACTGCGTTCGATGTCAAAGCCGCACGGCGCGAAGAGCAACAACTCCGGGCGGGCCGAGCGAATGCGCTCGACGGATACTTCCACCGAGTGCGCGCCGGCTTCCGCGAGTACGTCGATGCCGCCTCCCCTCTTCACGAGCTCGGGCGTCCAATGACCCGCGGCGAACAAGGGGTCCAGCCACTCCACCACCGCGACACGCGGGCGCGGGGCACGTGCAGCCTTGAGCACCCGATGCACTTCTTTCAGGCGGTTGTCGAGGTCCGCCAGCAAAATGTCGGCGGCGGCTCCTCGGCCTATAGCGTCCCCAATAGTTCGGATGTCCGTCCACACTCCGTCCAGCGTAGTGCCAACGAGTGCCACCACGCGCGGCGAAGGATCGAGCACGCTCGCGATACTCTGCACATCGCCTTCGCTTACCGCGCAGACGTCGCACAGGGACTGTGTCAGGATCACGTTCGGTGCCAAGCGACGCAGGTCGCCCGCCTCCAACGCGAACACGGGCATGCCCGACTTCGACAGCACGCGCACGGCGGCGTCAATCTCCGCCGACGCTGCCTCGCGGTCCACGGTACTCGCGGTCACGCGGGGGCGCGTTGTCACCGAGGGCGGATAGTCGCATTCGTGAGTGATGCCCACGAGACTGTCCAGGGCTCCCAGTGCGACGACGATTTCCGTGCCCCCTGGGAGCAGCGAGATGATCCGCAGTGCTACATGACCTCCGTCATCCGTCACGGCGGACCGGAAATGCCGCGAAGGTGACGAGTAGCACGACCAGACCCGCCAGGGACCAGCGCGCGTCTTCGGTGAACGCGTAGTAGACGATGCCAAACCACGCCAGCATCTGTCCAAAGAGCCACGCGATGATGCGTTCGGGAATGCCCACGCTCGCGCGTCGGCGACGTGCCACGGCGCTGTTCAGGAAGCGCATGTCGAGGATCTGAATCAATGCGTAGATCCAGGTCATGATACCGACAATGCGCAGCTTGCGGACAAGCCCGTTCGGCTGCGGCGTGCTGGCTCCGACGGAGTGCCATACCCAAACCACCAGTGCCAGAAATAGCGTGATGCCCAACAGCACACCGCGAAGTTGCGCCTGGCGCTCGTGCGTCAACCATTCGTACCGGCTGGATTCGCTGTCGGCGTGTGGGCCGACTTCCGCTGCAGGACGCTCGAACACCATGCGCACCTCGCCACCGTGAAACGCGGCGCGTCAGGGCAGCATCGCCCTCTCATACACCGCCTTCCCTCCAATATACGTCGCGACGATCATGGTGCCGAGGATGTCGCGATCAGCCACGGTCATGATGTCGCGGTCGAGGATGACGAAGTCGGCGAGCTTCCCCGGGGTGAGCGAACCCATCGTGGCTTCCTGGAATGCAGCGAACGCGGGCCAGATGGTCATGCTCTTGAGCGCTTCGTCGCGCGTCATCTTTTGTTCGGGGAACCATCCGCCTGCGGGCCAGTTGTCCGCGTCCTGCCGCGACACGGCACTGTGGAAGCTGAACAGCGGATTGATCGACTCCACCGGCGCATCGCTCCCATTTGGAATTACGATGCCGGTATTCAGCAGCGAACGCCATGGATACGCACCAAGTAGTCGCGTCGGGCCAAGACGGGTACCGGCCCAGTACATGTCGCTCGTTTGGTGAACGGCCTGCATCGAGGGAATCACGCCGAGATCCGCGAACCGCGGAATGTCGTCGTGATTGATGATCTGTGCGTGCTCGATGCGGAAGCGATGATCGGCCGTCGGGACCGCCTTCAAGGCCGCCGTATACGCGTCCAGCACGATGCGATTGCCCCGGTCGCCGATCGCGTGGGTATTTACCTGGAAGCCGGCGCGCAGCGCTCTCGTGGCCACATCCTGCAGGTGCGCCGGAGGGGACAGCAGCAGTCCGTTGTTCTTCGCGTCGTCGCTGTAGGGTTCCAGCAGCGCGGCACCGCGTGAGCCCAGGGCACCGTCGGCATACAGCTTGATCGCGCGGATCCAGAGGTGATTGTCGTACAAGGCGCTTTGCGGGCCTCGCGCGAGATAGTGCGCCACGGCGGCCGAGTCGTCACTGATCATCATGTAGAGGCGAAACGGAATGTCCCCACTCTTCGCCATGTCCTCCACGAGGTCGATGGTCGCCCGCGATTCGCCCGCGTCGTGCAAACCCACCAAGCCCCATTTTTGCGACTCGGCAATAGCGCCCTTGATGGCGAGGCGATCTTCTTCACGCGTGGACGGGGGGATCACGCGATTGACCAGCTCCATCGCGTTGTCCACGAATACCCCGGTCGGATCCCCCGTGGCACTGCGCTCCAGCCTGCCGCCACTCGGATCCTTGGTCGCCGCCGTGATGCCTGCTGCCTTCATCGCGGCCGCATTCGCCAGTTGTGCGTGTCCGTCAACGCGCTCGAGGAACACGGGATTGTTCGGCAGCGCCCGCGACAGCGCATCGTGTGTGGGGAAGCGAGTGTCCCCCCACTGGTTCTGGTCCCAGCCTCGACCCAGGATCCATTTTCCCGCGGCCACTCCCTTGGCCTGCGTCACGACCCGTGCGATGACCTCGTCGTACGATTTCGTGCCCACCAGGTTGACTGTGCGCAGCGCCTGCCCAAGGCCAAGCAAGTGCGCGTGCGCATCCACCATTCCAGGAATGATGGTACGTCCCTTGAGGTCCAGGACACGCGTGTTCGCGCCCTTGAGCGCCATTGCTTCGCGCACCGACCCCGTGAAGGCGACGCGTCCGTCTCGGACGGCCATCGCCGAGACAACCGGCCGCGAATCGTCAACGGTGTAGATCCGTGCATTGGTGATGATGAGGTCGGCCGGTCGCGTGGACGACTGGGCGGTAGCCGGCTCGGAAAGGGCCAGGACGAGTGCGAGCGATGCAAAGCGGCGCATGAAACTCAGGTAAGGGTCGCGCGAATAGTGGTGCCGCGCCCTCGCTGGAGCAATCGGTGCCTCGTTCGACCTCCCGAGGCGCCCGTCAGTGCGCTATTGGCCCGGAATGCGCGTCCAGATGACGATCACGCCGCACGTATTGGAGGTCATCCGCGGCGCGAACTGGGGCGGGATGGTAGCGGCACCCGAGTAGATTTCGATCGCTTCCATGTCGTTGGGAGGAAATTCGTCGGGCGACGCGTTTTCCACGCGTTGCCCGTCCACCCAATACAGGGGCGGACAGTCACCACGCATGGACGACTGACCGTAGCGGGGAAAGCGAATGGTCGGTCGGCCGTTCTTGAGTTGAACACTCACGCTCGGAACCATCCGCACCAGGTCGGTGAATTCGTGAGCGTCGCGCTTGACGATCTCGTCTCGCGTGAGGTAGTGCCCAAAGCCCTGGGATCTGCGCGACCAGAACCCCGCAAGCAGCCGCTGAGACCGTGCCATTGCCTCGTCTTCAGCCACCATGCCCGGCAGGCTCTGGGCAAGAATCGTCAGTGTGAGGACGAGCGAATCGCGTTGGCCTGCCCGCATACGCAGATCGAAACTGGCTGGCGCAAAGCCAAGGCGCCGCGCCGTCACGTTCACCGTGCCAAGAGGGAGCCCGAGAAGGCGGAATCCCCCTGAGTCATTCGTGTATGTGAAGCTCTGCGATCCCGTGAGCCGAACCTCGGCATTGGGAACCGGATGGCCGGACGAATCGCGAACCAATCCCACAAGCGTTGCGACCTGCTGCTGCGCCGCGACCGGTCGTGGCACCGCGCTCGCGGCAAGAACCCCTGCCGCAAGCAGTGCCAGTTGGACCATCTGCCTCCCTGTGCCGTACATCTTTCCTCCTGACCGCCCGGTGGGGGGGGCGTCGGCGCATCCGTCAGACACCCGCAGAGCGCGGACGTCTTGCTATCAGGAATAACGGAATTGCCAACAGGACTACGTAAGCGACTATCGACACAATGTTGTTGGTACTGATGCTGCCCAGCGTCTTCGAGAGATCGAACTTCTCGTCATAGTGACGCGCGGCCAGACCGGCGAGGACGACGCCCATGATGGCGCCGCCGGCAATCAATCCTGACGAGAACAGGACCCCGGGACCCGAGTCCGCGTCAGCGCTGTCACGTTCGGTTGCAGTAAGCCGCCGGTCCACCAGCCACCGAATCAGCCCGCCCATGAACATGGCGCCTGACGTCGAGATAGGGAGATAGACGCCCACCGCCACTGGAAGTGAAGGAATACCAAGCACTTCGATGCCGATGGCCAGGAAGGCGCCAATAAGGATCAAGCCCCACGGCAGCTTCTGGGTCAGGATTCCGTCAACCACCAGGGCCATGATCTGGGCCTTCGGCGAGTCCAGCTTTTCGACGGTCCGGCCATCGTAATTGGTTGGCTCGTGGCCGCCCACTCCGGGGTCGACCACATACTTGATCGCCCCCGCGTCATCCACGAGGTACTTGCCCGCAATCGCAGGCCCGGTCGCCTCGAACAACCGTCCCACCCGATAGCTCGGCGAACCGCCGGCTTCGCTGGCCGGAACCAGGCGCCCATTCGACAACGCGAACCGGGCCCCTTGCTCGATGGTCGAAACCTGCACCCCCGGGAAGTCCTTCGCGACGATCGTCGTCTTGGCGTCATTGAGAAACTGAATGATGCCGCCCACCAACAGTGCACTCGCGGTTACACCGATGAGGAGACCAATCTGTTGGTATCGGGGCGTGGCGCCGACGAGAAAGCCTGTCTTGAGATCCTGCGAGGTCGCGCCGGCGGTCGAAGCCGCGACGCACACCACGCCTCCAATCGACAAGGCCAGGACTCGATATTCGATGCCCACCCACCCTGCCGCCAGAAACATGAGCGACGTGAGCAGCAGCGTCGCTACGGTCATGCCGGATACAGGATTCGCGGAACTCCCAATCTGCCCCGTGATGCGGCTGGAAACCGTCACGAACAAGAACGCAAAGAAGAGTGCGATGATACCGCCAGCGATGTTGATCCCGATCTGTGGCAGCAATACCATGGCAGCAAGGCACACCAGGGCGCCGATGATGACGACGCCCATGGGCAGGTCGCGATCAGTACGCGCGACATTGTCACCGCTTTTGGAACCACGGAAATCCCCTAGGCCCGCAATGAGCGAGCTCCAGATGGTGGGGAGGGTCCGGGCAAGACTGATGATTCCGGCCATCGTCACCGCACCCGCGCCGATGTAGTAGACGTACTTCGAACGCACGTCCATCGCGTTCATGTCCTTGATCAGCGCCGTTGCCGGGAAGATCGGCTCCGTCAGTCCCGCGCCGAAAAGCTTGATCGCGGGGATGAGGCAGAAGAAGGACAGCAACCCTCCCGCAAACAAATAGCCCGCGATGCGCGGGCCGATGATGTATCCCACCCCGGTGAGCTCAGGGCTGATCTCCGCCTGAATCTCCCCAAAGAGCTGCGTTTGCCCGTTCGCCATGACCTTGGTGAACGCGTGCTTGGGGACCTCGAGAAACGCATGGAACCCGCCGTTCAACAGCTTGTACGCGGCGCCCAACCCGAACCCCATGAACACCGTCTTGGCCTGCATGCCGCCCTTTTCGCCAACGATGAGTACCTGCGCGCAGGCCGTGCCTTCCGGGTACTTCAGGTTCGCGTGCTCCTTGACGATGAGGCTGCGCCGGATCGGCACGAGGAACAGCACGCCGAGTATGCCCCCGACGATGCCGATGGCCATGACCTTGATCCACGGCAATTCGTAGCCGAGGAGCAAAAGGGCCGGCAGCGTGAACGCGATGCCGGCCGCAATGGACTCACCCGCCGAACCCGTGGTCTGGACGAGATTGTTCTGGAGAATTGTCGCAGGTGCCTTACGAAACGCCCGCGAGATGTAGCGGAAGATCGTGATGGACAGCACGGCAATGGGAATCGACGCGCTGACCGTGAGGCTTACCTTGAGTGCCAGGTAGATGCTCGAGGCCGCAAACACGAGGCCCAGCAACACACCGAGCACCAACGCACCGACACTGAACTCTTTCGGCGATTCGGAGGCGGGAATGTAGGGACTGAAACTTCCCGCCCCGTTGTCCGGCGTGCCATTCGACTGCGTCATGCTCGGCGCTCCTCGCGCGGGCTGATCTCGTTGACGGGGCCGGTCCTGAGAGATCAGCCCGAGAGAGGGCCGAATATGATGGCGCGCGCAGACGCCACGCTAGTTGGTCAATGCTGCCGCCCTTACGGGCGGGCCTTCGCCACGCGAGCCGTGTGTGACGCGCCATCGCCGTTGGCGCGCGGAGCCGGCTGTGTGCCACTGCCATGCGGAGCTGGCTGGGCACTGCCACCATGCGGAGCTTCTCTCCCACTGCTGGGCGCCGACATTTCGGGTCGAGCACTGGGCAGCGGTGCGTCGCGGGCCGTGCGTGGTTGCGCCGTGCGTCCGGGGTTGGCACCCGATGGGTTGGACCGGCCAGCATCACTACGGCCATAGTCGGACTCGTGCGATGTCCGGTTCCGATCCGAGGTGCCGCGATCAGTGTAGCGCGGGTCAGTATACCCGCGGGGTGTTACGACCACTCGTTCGTCTCGGCGGGGGCCGGCATACCGGTACGGCCGCGGCGGCTCGCGATAGTTCCATGGCCGGTTCCAGCCCGGATACACACTCACAACGCGATGCGCCGGCCAGTAGAACCTGCTGGATCCCCAACCCCAGGGCTCGTAAAAGACTCCCAGTCGCACGCCGTAACCCCAATAGATGGCCGTGGACACCACAAAATGCGGACGCGGTGGCGCGAACACGACAATCGGATCGTAGTAGGGCACCACCACGTAAGTGGGGTTCACCGGCACGATCTCGATCATGGGGGCCTGGCTTACATGATACTGCGGCGTGGACTGTAGATAACCGTATCGTTGCGCCTGCGCACGCAGCCGCTGCACCGCATCCATCACGTCGGCGTGCTGCCCCTGAAATGCATCGCCGATCTCCGCGGTCCACGGCATCGACGTCGCCATCATCTGCAACACCGTGGGGAACGCGACGAGCGCCTGCACGCTCGGATCCCATGATACCTGTTCCGACGACAATGCCTCCACGAGCTGCTCGCCAGTTGATCCGCGACGCGCGTCAACCCACTGTGCCGCGGCGGGAATTTGCGACGCGAATGTGGCCGCGGTGAGCACCTGGGCAAGCAGTGGATCCGGATACAATGCAATCGGCGAAACAATGCGATCGAGTTCGGCGATCGCATACGTCGTCGGCGCCGCAACAGCAACCGGCGGCGGTGCCGCAATGACGGGAAGCGGGGCACCGGTGGTTACCTGCGCAAATCCGACACGCGGCGCGACCAAGAGAACGATGAGGGCCGCGACGAGCTGCCGCAGCTTCAGCGAGGGAAATGTTTGTCTCCCGACATCGAGAACACGAGCTGTGGCGTTCATGGTTCCGCTCCACGTAGGTGGGCTAACATTCGCATTCCGGCCAGTTCTCACAAGTAGGACAGCATGGTCCGTGATTGAGGACACTCCGGATCGCACCCGATTTGCGTAAGTCGTTGCGCGCCATGGAGAAGCGACATTTCG
The DNA here is from genome assembly GCA_040003455.1 of bacterium. Lineage (GTDB taxonomy): Bacteria > Gemmatimonadota > Gemmatimonadetes > Gemmatimonadales > Gemmatimonadaceae > AG11. The sequence goes on along the minus strand of JBDUCM010000020.1, from coordinate 24,545 downwards.
CAATCGGCAACAACCGTATAACGTGCATGAGTAATGCCCATTGACGCGCACGCTTCATCACGAGTCCGGCAGACGTCTGGATTCTCGGGCAATGGCGAATAGCTCCGACCGCTTTCCAGTGAAATACACGACGATGATTCAGATCATGCCCCGGCTTTCTCGCGCTGCATTCGCCGTACCCATTGCGCTCCTCACGTCCGTCGCTGCAGCCCAGCGACCGGCTGGAGACGCAACCACTTCCGCACCTATCACCAATATTCACTACCAGGTTACCGCCGACCGTGCTGCGCTCTTGGCGCGCCGCCTCGGCGTCACGACCACCTTCGACGTGGCCGACGGCGGCGTGGTTTTGCTGTCCCTTCCCGCCTGGACGCCTGGCGCGTACGAGATCAGCAATTTCGCGCGCTGGGTTAGCGGCTTTTCGGCTGTCGCGAATGGAGCGCCCCTGCGATGGGACAAGCTCGACTACGATACCTGGCGCATTCGTCCCACCAAGGCAGGTCGAGTAACGGTCACGTTCGAATACACTGCCGATTCACTCGACAATGCAATGTCATGGGCGCAGCCCGACTTCGCCCTGTTCAACGGCACCAACCTCTTCATGTATCCTGAGGGACGCTCGTTCGACTTTCCCTCAACGGTCACGATCAAGACAGACGCGGACTTTCTCGTCGCCACGGGGATGACGTCCGCGGGAGGAAGGTCGTTCAAAGCCACGAACTATCACGATCTGGTAGACATGCCAGTGTTCGTTGGCAAGTTCGATCTCGACAGCGCCACCATCTCCGGCAAAACGGTCCGATACGCCACCTACCCGGTTGGTAGTGTCGCCGGAGCGGCGCGAGCCACGGCCTGGAACCAGCTCCAACGCATCATCCCCGTTGAAGTAATGGTGTTTGGTGAAGCGCCGTGGGATTCCTATACCGTCATGCAGATCGCCGACTCCGCCTACCAGGGGGCCAGCGGCTTGGAGCACGCCAACTCCCATGTGGACATCCTCGGCGCGGGGGGCATTGGAAGCGAATTCCAGCCATCACTCTACGCCCACGAAATCTTCCACTCCTGGAATGTGAAGCGCCTTCGGCCCGCCGACATGATGCCGTATCGATACGATCGACCGCAGCCAACGCCGTGGCTGTGGGTCAGTGAAGGGATCACCGACTACTACGCAGACCTCGCCGAAGTTCGCGCGGGCCTTGTTGAAGCGGCCGGGTTTTACGCCCTCACCGCCGCGAAGGTTGGCGAGATCGCCACCACAGCGCCGTTCGCGCTCAACGATGCATCATTGAACACGTGGATCCATCCCAAGGATGGCACGGAGTACAGCTACTATCCGAAGGGGTCGCTCGCTGGCCTTCTGCTGGATATTTCCATCCGGGATGCGAGCGACAACAAGCATTCGCTCGATGGCGTCATGCGCGAACTCTACCAGAACAGCTTCAAGAAGGGTCGTGGCTTCACGTCCGAAGACTTCTGGGGTGCGATCGGCCGCGCGGCGAACGGCAAAGCCTTCGACGATTTCGAACGGCAATACATCGACGGGCGGGAACCGTATCCGTGGACCACGGCGCTCGCGGCGGCAGGTCTCCGCTTGGCACCAGATAGCACACCGCGCATTGGCGTCACCACAAACGGTGATTCGACAGGGACAGTTCGTGTCGTAGACGTCGAAGCCGCAAGCACGGCCTCCAACGCAGGCGTCCATCGAGGCGACGCGCTCGTGAGCGTTGGCGACGTGCCCATCGCGGACGCGGAGTTCGGTGCGAAATTCCGCCTGCGCTATACGGGTCGCCCCAGCGGCTCGCCGCTTCCCATCGTCGTGAAGCGCGGCACGGAAACGCTCACGCTCCGCGGCGCGCTGGCGTACGCGGCCTCGGCTCCGCGTCTGGCAGAGGACCCGAGGGCGCCAGCGCGCGCAACCCGAATTCGCAACGGCATTCTGCATGGAACAACCGATCGATAGATCAGGCACGTTCTCCCCCCTTTCAAGGAAAGGTCGACCCTCGCAGCGCGACTGGATGACGTTACCGAAGCCGAGCCCGGCATTGACGCGACCAGTTCACCCGCTCACCGCCGCCTGACACGGCCGTTAGCTTTCGCGCAGCAGAATGCAGGCATTCCCTCGCAATGCACTCGACCAATGCGCATCAGCAAGCTCGGCGTCATCGGTGCCGGCACCATGGGAAGCGGAATCGCTGCCCTTGCTGCCTCGGCGGGCATCCCCGTCATCCTCCTGGATATCGCGGGACCTGACGGCGACAAGAGTGGGCCGGCGAAGGCCGGACTGGAACGAGCGAAGAAGGCGCGGCCTGCCGCCTTCATGGATCCGGCGCGCGCCGCGCTCATCACCATCGGCAACCTCGATGACTCAATCGAGTTGCTGCGCGATTGTGACCTGATCCTCGAAGCCATCATCGAGCAACCGGAACCGAAGCAGGCGTTGTACGCCCGGCTGGAGCCACTGGTGAAGGAGTCCACCATCATCGCGTCGAATACGTCCGGCATTCCGATGAAGGTGCTCAACGAGGGGCGGAGCGACCGGTTCAAGAAGCACTTCCTCGGCATGCACTTCTTCAATCCGCCGCGATACCTGCACCTGCTCGAGATCATTCCCACGCCGGATACGTCGGCCGAGGTCCTCGCCGCCACCCGCCGCTTCAGTGAAGTGGTACTCGGGAAGGGCGTCGTGATTGCGAAGGACGTTCCCGGCTTCGTCGCCAATCGCCTCGGCGTGTACGGGATGATCGCGGCAATGAAAGGGCTGATGGAGTCCGACCTTACCATCGATGAGGTTGATGCACTCACAGGCCCGTTGCTTGGCCGAGCAAAGAGTGCCACCTTCCGCACCGCCGACATCACGGGCCTCGACGTGCTGATGCATGTGTCGAAAGGACTGGGCGCCAGTACCGGCGAGGATTTCAGCATGCCCGATTGGGTGTCCGCGCTGGCCGCCAGCAACCGTCTCGGCGACAAGACCGGCGGCGGTTTCTACAAGAAGACAGGAAAGGACATCAGCACGCTGAATTGGAAGTCGCTCGAATACGGTCCCCAGCAGAAGATCGAGGACACAGCGCTCGCGTCGCTCGGCAGGCTGCCACTCGAGCAGCGGATCGTCATGGCGGCCAAACTGCCAGGCAAGTACGGCGAGTTCATTCGCAACTACCTGTTGCGGATGTCGCACTACACGCTGAAGACCACGCCGTCCATTGCCTACGACCTCGTCTCGGTCGATCGCGCGATCGAATGGGGATACGCGTGGGAGGCCGGTCCGTTCCGGCAGATGGATATCTTCGGCCACGACATGCTCCGCGAGGGCTTCGAACGCCTGGGCCTCGGTACCCCAGCGTTGCTCGACGACGCGAAGAACGGTGCATTCTATCATGCGCACGATGGCACCTGGTCGGTGCTCACCGAAAAGGCCGAGTACTCTGCCGTGCCGCCCGTACCGGGGCAGGTGCTGCTCGATGAAGTGCGAGGTCGCAAGCTCAGCGTGGTAGAGCGCGCGCAAGACGCAAATCTTCTCGATCTCGGCGATGGCGTGTTGCTGCTCGAATCGCACAGCAAGATGAACACGATGAGTGCGGGCGTGCTTTCCATGCTGCGCACGGCGCTCGATTGCGTCGCCACTGGCAAATACGTGGGGCTCGTCATCGGCAATGACGATCAGCGTGCGTACAGCGCTGGCGCGGATCTCGGCGCTGTGGTCGCGCAGGTTCAGGCAGGCGACTGGAAAGGCCTGGAAGCAATGGTGCGCTACTTCCAGGAAGGCGCCCAGCTCGTGCGCCAGTCGCCCTTTCCAGTCGTCGCCGCGCCGTTTGGACTAACCCTCGGCGGCGGGTGCGAGTATGCCTTGCATTGCGATCGCATTCAGGCGCATGCCGAGTTGTACATGGGCCTCGTTGAGGCGGGCGTCGGATTGATTCCCGCGGGCGGCGGCACGAAAGAACTCCTCTTCCGGTTCACGCAGGCGCTCGAATCGTACGACGAAGCGGATCAGTTCGAGGCGGTGCGACGCGCGTTCAAGCTGATCGCCTTGGCGTCGACCAGCACCAGTGCCCTCGACGCGCGCAATCTCGGATTTCTCCGTCCTGTTGCCGATCGTATTTCCATGAACCGCGATCGCCTCATCGCCGATGCAAAAGCGCGTGTGATCGATCTCGCACCAGACTACATCGCGCCGGTGCCGCGGACCATCACCGCCATGGGGAAGGAAGGACTCGGTAACTTGTCGTACGCTGCTTGGGCCATGCACGAAGGCGGCGCAATCACTGATCACGAGGTTCGCATCGCGAAGGAACTCGCATACGTCCTGTGTGGTGGCGACGGGCCGCCGCGCACCGTCACCGAGCAGGACATCCTCGACCTCGAGCGCGAAGCCTTCCTTCGCTTGCTCGGAACGAAAGAGACGCAGGAGCGGATTGCGTACACGCTCAAGACCGGCAAGCCGCTTCGCAACTAGAGGATCCCATGACTGACAAGAACGATGTCGTGCTCGTGTCGGCGGTTCGCTCCGCCGTCGCCAAGGGGAAGAAAGGTGGCGCGCTCGCGGACGTGCATCCCATCGATCTGAGCGCCCTCCTGATGAAGGAAGCCGTGGCCCGCGCCGGTGTGGACGCTGGCACTATCGACGATGTGGTCTGGGGCTGCGCAATGCCAGAGGCATCACAGGGGCTCAACGTTGCGCGCCTCAGCGCACTGCGGGCGGGATTCCCGGTGGAAGTGCCGGCACAAACGGTCAATCGATTCTGCTCTTCCGGCTTGCAGACCATTGCAAACGGCGCAATGCAGATCATGAGCGGCATGGCCGATGTGGTGCTGAGCGGCGGCATCGAGATGATGAGCCAGGTACCGATGTCGGGCTATCACACACGGCTTGATGTCGATGCCGTCGAGTCGTACATCGGTATGGGTTTCACGGCCGAGCGCGTGTCTGATCGCTGGAAAGTGAGCAGGGCAGACCAGGACGCGTGGGCATTGCGAAGCCAGCAGAAGGCGGCGGCTGCGCTGGCGTCAGGCGCCTTTGATGGTCAGATCATGGCGGTACCGGTGGAACGCGTAACCTGGAACGGCACCCAGAAGAAGGTACAGACGCTGAGCTTCGCGAAGGACGAACTCGTTCGTGCCGACACCACTGCGGAGGGCCTGGCAAAGTTGCGACCCGCGTTCAAGGCCAATGGCACTGTCACCGCGGGCAATGCCTCGCCCTACTCCGACGGAGCTGCCGCCGTGCTGCTCATGCGTCGCTCAAATGCTGACGCGCTTGGACTCAAGGCACTCGCGCGCTTCGTGAGCTTCGGCGTTGGGGGGGTCGCTCCCGACATCATGGGCGTCGGACCCATCAGGGCCGTTCCCAAGGCGCTCGCACGCGCAGGGATGACGATGGCCAATATCGACCTCATCGAATTCAACGAAGCATTCGCGGCACAGGTGGTCGCCGTCGTGCGTGAACTCGGAATGCCGGAAGAAAAGGTGAATGTGAATGGTGGCGCCATCGCACTCGGGCATCCACTCGGTGCCACCGGCGCAAAGCTCACGACGCAGTTGGTCCATGAGCTCGGGAAGCGGGGCGGTGGCCATGGCCTCGTCACCATGTGCATCGGGGGAGGGATGGGGGCGGCAGGCATCTTCGAGGTGTATCCCGCCACCGCGTGACGGTTCCCCGCGAGAGAAGCATCCCCACGATATTCGTCATCACGCTGCTCGCCGCCATCTGTCGGCTCGCGGCGCTGGGCCAACCGATGCGGTTTGACGAGGCGGTATCGTGGGCATACTACGTTGGCCGTCCCTGGGCCACCATCGTCGGCACATATCAGCAACCAAACAACCACGTCCTTTACTCGCTGCTCGCGAAGCTGTGTGCGGAAGGCGTGAACTACGCCCCATGGGCACTCCGACTGCCGGCGCTCGTCGCCGGCATCGCCGTCGTCCCACTCACATGGCAGGTGGGCAGGCGGTTTGCTGACGATACCAGCGCACTGTTCGCTGCCGCACTTAGCGTGGGCGCAACACAACTCGTGCTGTATTCCACGAACGCTCGCGGGTATACCATCGTGGTGGCGGTATTCCTCGCCTTGTTGCTGATTGCCGACGACCTGCGCACACACGCCACGGTCTGGCGCTGGGTTGCATTCGCGGTCCTCGCGGCGGCAGGGCTCTATGCCATCCCGGTGATGCTCTATCCCTTGGGCGTCGTTTGCCTCTGGCTCCTGCTCGCGTCGCGACTGACCGCCCCCGCGCAACGCACCCCATTCCAGGTGTCACTCGTCGCGGCGGTCGTCGCGTCCGCCCTGATCGCAGGAATCCTCTACCTCCCCATCATTCAAAGCGCGGGGCTGCGTGCGTTGACCGGCAACAAATTCGTCGCTCCAAGCTCGTGGGCTCAGTTCGTTGACGAATTGCCACGGATGGTCGGCTCCACGCTCGCCAGTTGGACAAGCCCGTTGCCCCTCTGGTGCATCCCGGTCATGGCCGTGCTTGCACTGCTCGGCATTCGGCGGCCAACGAATAGTGGTCGACCGTCGCTGGCTCTTGCCGTCGCGCTCTGGTGCGGAGCGCTGCTTGTCGCCACGCACCGCGCGCCATTCGTTCGCATATGGTTGTTTCTCCTTCCGTTGTTCTTCATTGCCACGGCAAGAGGGGCTCTTCGCGTCGCGCGTCGTTTCACCACGCGTGAAATTCCGCATGTTAGCCTCGTCGCGATAGGGCTGGGCGTTGCTTCCCTTGCCGTCGCCGTCTTCACGCACGCAGCTGAACAGTCCGACGACACCGGCGCATTCCGCCCAGCGGAACAAGTCACTGCGCTACTGGCTCCGCGACTCCATCGCGGTGATCGAGTGCTTGCGCCAATTCCCGCAATCGGTCCACTCCTCTACTACTTCCCACGGGCTGGCGCTGACACCACGCTGCTTACCGTCTCTCTCGATGTGTCCAACCGGGCATTTCTTGTGCTCGATGCACATCAAGGGCAGACGCTGGCGTGGGCCATCGCCAATCACATCATTGATCCGGCCGTGTTCGCGGAGCCTACCCTGCTCGCGAAATACCCGGACGGCGAATTGTGGGAGACCAGTCGGCGCTAGCAGGAATGCTGTTCAGGTAATGCGAATTGACTCGCATTGCTTGAACCACGGAGGACACAGATGGGCACGGAGGGCTTGTCGAAGCCTGTTGCTTGCTCTTCCTCTGTGTTCCTCAGTGGCCTCTGTGGTAATGGCGGTTTGTTCTGCCCGTCGTCCCGGCCTGATAAAGGCTGTAGGTGAAAAGTATTGGCGCTGGCAGTCAGGTATGACAGGCTGACGGCCCCCAAGTCGCTAGCGAGTATATCTCACGATCGTTGGCACCGAGTCGCCCGGGCTTCGCAGGGGCCCAAAACGATACCACTCGCGCGTTCCAAATCGTTCGCGAAGTGCCTCGTTGTGGTCGCCGAGGTCCAGTACGTACACCACGTCGCCACCCACTCTACCATCCGGCTCCACGGTATTGGCAGGGAAGAACGGTGCATACGAGGCCGCGCCCCGAGCGTCCAGGCGGTCGTCAGCCGCACATGCTTCGGGGATGACACTCGACTTCGTCTGATCGAATGCCATTGCACGTTTGATCATCCGATCCAACCGGCCCTGTGGATGCGCAGGGCGGAGCGATTCCTCTTCATCGATGGCGAGGCGGACGGCGCAGGACGAGGCTGACACCATGAATCGCGCCGCTTCGCCACGGGTCAGTCCCAGTGTCCAGAGGTAATGAAGACTCCTTGCCTCGCGTCCTTCGTTCACGAAAACAACGGCGTGGTGAAGCCCGGCCGCCCGCGCCACGCTCGCCGCATCCACGCGACCCACCGGCGACGCGCGCCGATACGTGCGGATCCTTCCCGGAACGCTATCGCTGAATCCGTATGCCAGCCATGCAAACAGCACGCAGGCTGGCACGGTGAGCATGGCAACCCGCCGCGTTGCCCCCCGCGTTGCACCGGCAATGATGAATGGCGCTCGCGCGACGAGTACTACAATGGCGGGCAGCGCCGTAAAGAGAAAACGAGGCCCGCGAAAGTTGCCGTCATGCCAGTACAGTGCATACGCCACCACCTGCGCGCCGAGCAGCGCCAGCAGAAAATTGTCCCACTTGCTGGGGCGCCCAAGGACGAGCAAGCCCGCGATCATGACGCCCACCGCCGGCAGCGGCCACGAGAACAGAAAGAAGTTCAGCTGCAGCAAGTACTTCGACGCGAATACCAGCGCGCGAAGCGGCGTGTGGATCGTTCCATACGGATCAGCATGAAAGCCGAGCTGGTGTGCGTTCCCGTACAACACCTCGTAGCCGAGTCGGAGCGGTGCTCCGTTTGTGTGTGCATTCACATAAAAGAGCGCGCCGAGCGGAATGAGGCCTCCAACAATCGTGAATCCAACCGACACCATTCGCATGGTGCTTCCGCGCAGTTGCGTTAGCTGCATCACCCCCACCACTCCCGCCACGACAATCGCATCCAGCGGGCGGATAGTGAATGCGGCACCGAGCGCCAGTCCGATGAGGAGTGCCGATCTGTAGCTGTCGCGCGGACGATCGGATTCGACCCACGCCGCCACCTGCGCCATCGCCACACTCGCAAGCAGGAGGACCGGCACATGGTTCATGAAGCTCGCCGCGACGAACAAGGCAAATGGACAGAGCGCCATGAGGAGCGCCGCCGCCCGCCCGACGGCCTCGCCGTAAGCGCGACGCGCAAACGCGTACACCGAAACCACGGTCAGCGCGAGCAAGAGTGGATTCACCAGCCACGCCACCCGCAATGCTACGCCGAGTGCCAGCAATACGGGCCCACCCACCGGAAACTGCGAGTACCACTTGCCCACGTCGATCATGTTGTCCATCCCGAAAAACTCCGGGTTGGGATCGGGTGGAAGGAACAGGCGGCCACTCAGCAGGATCTTTGCGTGAAAGAGTTGCGCCACTTCGTCGGCATTGTGGGGCTGGCGGCCAAAGCAGATCACCGCGATGCCTGCTGCGGCGACGAAGGCGAAGCCAGCAACCACTCCCAGAAAGCCCGTGGTCGGTGCCCGGAGTATCCGGCCAGCGGTACTTTGCCAGACCGCATCCACTCCCGCCGGCAACCAATACGACAACGCGAGCAACACGGCCAGCAATAGCCCGCCAAACACCACCCACAGTGCGAGCGCATGGCGATACCACTGTGCGGCATCACCATCCGTCAGGCGGTTGGCGAGTGGATACAGCCCGAACGCAAACAGCAGGAGCGCGGCGACCACGGGAATGGCCGCCGCGCTCCTGTTCATGCCACCGCCGAGCCGCTCGCTCACGGCGTCATTCGATATTTCTCCACCCGGAATTCATCGCGCGCCGCCACTCCCGTGGATCCCTGCTTCATGAGTGCCTCGATGTCGTTCATTTCTCTCGGAGCACCCTGCGACAGCCACTCGATGCCCTGCGCTGTGGCAATGTAGTTGTCTTCGATGCGCACGCCGATGTTCTTGTACGAGGCCAGCGCCGCGCGGATCCTGGCGCCGTACTCGCGATTTCGCGGCGTGTCGGGAATCTCGTCGAGCAGGTGCTCACGGACATAGATCCCCGGTTCGATGGTGAACGCGCTGCCGGGCTGAATGCGCCCGGTATCGTAGTACTGGTCGTGATCATGCACCTCGAGTCCGATGCCATGACCAATGCCGTGCATGTAAAAGAGCCGGAATTGCGCGCACTGCCGTGGCTGCGCGCCTCCGACGCAGTCGTACGTGGCGTTCGGGGACTCGATGAGCCCCAGCCGCGTGAGCCCTGCCGCCAACACCGCGTTCGACGAATCCGTCATCAGGCGCGCCGCATTGCCCAATGTCGCCTGTCGCTCAGCCGCCGCCTGGGCATCTCGCACTATCTGATACACGGCGCGCTGCTGCGCCGTGAACGTCCCACTCACCGGTACCGTCCGCGTCACGTCCGCGGCGTAACCCTTGAACGAAGCACCGATGTCCATCACCACCAGGTCGCCAAACTCCATGAAGCGATCGTTCTGGTTGTAGTGCAGCGTGGTGGCGTTCGGACCCGAACCCACAATCGTCGAAAACGACGGACGGTCTGCTCCGTTGCGCCGGAACGTGTACTCAATCAAGGCCTGGACCTCGAACTCGTTCATGCCGGGCTTGATGGAAGGAATGGCCTCCTTCTGGGCCCGAACCGTAATGTCCACCGCATTGCGAATCTGCGTCAACTCGGCCGCACTTTTCCGTCCGCGCAGCTGTTCCACGATCTGGTTCACGGACGTCACCTTCATCGACGCATGCTTCTTTCGGATGGGATCGAAAACCTGCTCGTCCGCCGACCGCGCAACCGCAGCGCCCTCGTCATCCGCATCGCGCGTTCCCACGTCGCCTACTACCGCAAACGCCAATCCCGCTCCGGCAAGTGAGTCGAGCACCTTGCCGAGGTCCGTGGCAACGCGCCCGCGAATCCCGGTAAGGGCGCCAATACCATCCACGCCAATACGGGTGCCCGTCCACACTTCACGACTTGGTTGACGCGGGCGCACGAACATGGTGGCCGACCGCACCGCCCCGTCCTGCTTGATCATCAGCAACGCGGCGTCGGGTTCCTTGAAGCCGGTGAGATAGTAGAACGAGGGCGCTTGCTCGAACGACAGGTAGTCCTGCGCCGGTTCGTGCCCGCCCAGCGCGATGAACGCGCCATCCGGAAGCTTCGCCGCAAGGTCGGCACGCCGACCCGCATACTCCTGCTGCGTTTGCGCCGCGAGCGCTGCGGGAAGCAGCAGCGCGCAGGCCGTGAGACGTCGGATCACGATTCTCCTCGCAACGATTTCCCCCGCTATACGAACTTGCTGACCAGATAGAGCAGCAACCCCACGAGCCCGCCCACCAGCGTCCCGTTGATGCGAATGAACTGCAAGTCCCGGCCGATCTGCACCTCGATCTTCCGCGATGCATCGGTCGCGTCCCACCCCTCCACCGTCTTCGCGATGAGCTCCGCCACCTCGGGGCGATACTGATCCACCACACCAAGGACCACTCGCTCCACCGCTTCATCTACATCGCGCAGGAACGCCTCGTTCCCGAGCGCACGCTCCGCAATCGCGCCGATCGCACGCTCCAACGGCTCGGGAGAAGGCGCATCAGGACCAACATATTTTCCCAGCGAATTGCGCGCCGCGCCCAGCAACGCACTCGAAAGCTCGCCGATGGCGGGGTGTTCGAGCATCCGCTCTTTCATCTCCTCCGTACGAGCGATCGTTTCCGGGCTCGAGTGGAGCTTCACCACGAAACCTCGCAGTGCCTGATCGAACTGCTCACGCAACGGATGCTCCTCGTCAGCGATCACGTCACCCAGCGTGCGCTCGATCCCGGCGACGATCTTCTGGTAGAGTTTGTCGTCCACCGCGCCCGGCACCCACCAGGGGCTTTCGCGGGCGATGCGCTCGCGGATGATCTCCTTGTTCTCGTCAACAATGCGGCTCAGCAGCTTCACCAGCCGATCCAGCATCTCATGATGGCGATCGTCAGTCGTCGCGAGCGCCAGCAGATCACCGAGGATGGGTGCGATCTGCGCCTTTCGCAACTGCGTCACGAGCGTCTCGTGCACCGCAAGCTGGAGCTCCTCGGTAGGAATCGATTCGGCCGCCCGCGCCACGCCACCCGCAAGGGCGCGCGCCACCCGCGCTCGGTGCTCTGGCTCCACGAGCCATCGCGCGGCGCGTTCGCCGAGGCTCAGGCCGGCAAGCTGCCGCGCGATGACGTCCCGCGACAGGAAGTTGTTCCCCACAAAGTTTCCCAGGCTCCGGCCGATGCGATCCTTCCGCTGCGCCACGATGGCCGTGTGCGGTATGGGAATCCCCATCGGATGTCGAAACAGGGCGGTCACCGCGAACCAGTCGGCAACGCCGCCCACCATCGCGGCCTCTGCCGTGGCCCGCACCAATCCCAGCCAGAACGGCGAAAGGTCGGGCCGCAGGTGCATCGTGGTCGCCACCACCACGAACAACACGGCAAAGGCGGCAAGCAACGCCGTCGCTCGGCGACGCATGATCGCGTAGAGTCGGGCCTTCTCGGAATCGTCGCGGACGACGAGCATCGGATACGGTACGGGAACTAGGATGGTGTGACGAGAATGTGCCTGCCGACGAGCCGCGCCACGGTCACTCCAGCGATCGCCAGAGATACCAACTCGCTACTGATGCATACGGACGCCACGGCATTCCGATTCGAATCACGTCCTTTGGCGTGGGCCGAGCCTTCAGCCCATATGCCTGCTGGATGGCATTCTGCACCCCCAGGTCCAGCTCTGGCAGCACGTCGGGCCGGCCAAGCCGGAACATCAGGAACATCTGCACCGTCCAGCGGCCAATACCCTTCACCTGTACCAGGTGCTCGATGATTGCGTCATCCGCAAGGCGGCCCAGATGGGCGAGCGGCAGCGACCCCTCGGCCACGCGTGCCGACAGATCGCGCAGGTAGCCGATCTTCTGGCGCGACAGGCCGGCAGAGCGCAACTGGTCATCGTGCGTATCGAGCACATGCTCCGCACGCGGCTTCTTGCCGGGATACAACTCACAGAACCGACGGTGGATGGTGCCCGCAGCCTTGCCGGAGAGTTGCTGAAAGACGATCGAACGGACGAGCGCGTCGTAATGCGTTCCCTTCCGCTCGGTGCGCAGACGACATGCGCCCACGCCCTTGATCAGTTCGGCCAGCACGGGGTCGGCGCGCCTGAGATGGCCCAGGGCGGCGCGATGGTTCAATTCAGGCATGCGTGAAAGATACGTGAAGGGTGCCCATGCGTTCATGGTCCGCGCCCGATAGCTTACCACTCGCGCCTTCGACCGATTGACGACGAGCACCATGACACGCTTCATAAACTATTTCCTGAAAGGGGTGGTGTTTCTCGCGCCCCTTGCGTTCACCATCTACATCTGTGTCCGCGTTTTTACGACGATCGACGGTTGGCTCGGGATAGCAATCCCCGGCGTCGGCTTCGCGGTCACGGTGCTGCTCATCACCTTCTTCGGCTTCCTCGCGCAGAGCTTCCTGACGCGGAGTGCGCTGAACCTGGTAGAACGGTTGCTGAACCGGCTCCCGTTCGTGCGGCTGTTGTATTCGTCCACGCGCGACCTGCTCAATGCTTTCGTGGGCGAACAACGGCGGTTCGACAAGCCTGTCCTCGTGGCGCCATATCCCGGCGGGGTGGCCCGCGCCATTGGCTTCGTGACCCAGGAATCACTCGGCAGCCTCGGCCTCGAGGGCTTCGTCACCGTGTATCTGCCGCAATCGTACAACTTCGCCGGTACACTCCTCATCTTCCCCACAAGCGCGGTCACCCCCATCGCGGCCGACAGCGCCGACGTCATGGCCTTCATCGTTTCCGGCGGTGTTACCACCCCTCCGGGCACGCCCGCGCGCGGCGCGGTGGTACAAACGGCCCACTAGAACAAACCGCCATTACCACAGAGGCCACTGAGGAACACGGACGAAGAGCAAGCAACAGGCTTCGACCCACCCCAATCGCAACGCTATGGTTGCGGCGGGCCTGCGGTAATCGCGTCCGACACCCGCTCCCGCTGATGTTCGTTCCGTGAGAACAGGATTACGAGCGCATTGTCGCTTTCAATTGCCGTTGCCTCCGCATGAATGCCCACAGCGCGCGACGGCGCGATGAATTTCGTCGTGTCCAATGCGGCGGCCGCCGTCCGTCGGGCCAGGGTATCGGGAAAGAAATATGCGGCTATCCCCGCATTCCCCACCTGAAAGAGCACCGGAGTGGCCGTCGCTGCCGGCAGGTCGCCCACCTTTTCCTTCGTGACCACCGGCGCCAGTCCTGACTGCTCCAATCGAATCCGAAGTTGGCACTCTCCCCAGTGTCCTGTCCTGGGGCACAGCGGCCCCGCCGCTGTGCTCGCGGGTGGTTGCACGCCACCGGTGGGTTCCTGCACGGCATCGCGCTCCGGTCCCGCCTTGCGCCCGCACGCAACCACGGCCGTGAAGTACAACACCGACCAGATCGCGCGCTTCGCTAGCGCCACTGCATCCGCTCGCGTAGCGCCGTCACGTGCGCTGTGTGGTGACGGCCATGCCACGAGTATGTCGTGAGTAGCATGTCCACCGTTAGGGGCCCGTTTTCCGGGTGACGCAACGTCCGCTGGAACGAATCGGCCGGCGTGGCATTGAGTAGCACATCCCACCGGGCGTGCACGGTGTCGAGCAGTTGCAGGGACACGTCGACGGGAAGGGTGCGCGCATCCTCCAGCTCGGCCCACTTCTGCTCATCATACGGCTTGATGATGGGCTCGTCTTCCGTGATCGCCAGACGGAAGCGCGTGTACGCGTTCATGTGGCTATCGGCCACGTGATGGACCACCTGGCGGACAGTCCAGCCGCCCGGCCGGTACGGTGTATCCAATTGTGAATCCGATAGTCCCGACACCGCGGCGCGCAGGGCTTTCGGGGCCGCGGCGATGGTCTGGATCGCCGCCTTGCGCTCGTCGAGCGTGAGCGTCTTTTTCGTTTCGAGCTGGCCGACGGGGTAACGCAGGTCGGGCACTGCAGATGATGACGTGGACATGAGCGAATCGTCTGTGATGTAGGAGAGCAGTGGCGCGGGTCGCCTGAAACATCGCGAGTGGAATCACCTGACGCGAGCCTGACACGCGGCGAAGCGCTCCGGGACCTCCCGTCGCCAGCAAGTTGCGAATACGTTACTAGCGTTCACTCAAGGTCGATCGCGATATGAATGAGAAGAAGCGTCGCCCCGCGAAGAAGCGGAGCGGGCCCGTCAATAAATCACCGTACTTCCTCCAGCCCGCCAAGCAGGGGGCCGTGACGGTCCTGCGCCGGCCCGCTGGCAACCGGATCGACGCCAAGCTGTGCGGCACCATGTCCAGCCGCGCCATGGCATTGGCCTTGGTGAAACAGCTGGAGAAAGCGGAGTCGGTGGTAAAGGACCTGTTTCTCGAGGCCACCGACGACGGCATCGAGGCGCTGGAAGCCGTACTGGAGGCGTGCCGCCAGTCGGTGATCAAGCGCGGCGAACAACCCGACGGCGGCTCCTCGGCGGGGCCGGGTGCGGGCGCACGCAAACGCGGACGGAATCGCCGTCGCGGCTCCGGGCCTCGCCCCAACGGCGGTGCGGCCGCGCAGTCAGAGGACGCCGAAGACCCGAGCGCCGCCTGACGTTGACGTCCCTTTCCCGCGCCTACGTCGCGCGGGACGGCGCTCCGGACATTCGTGCGGTGGACGACGGCATCTTCCGACGCCGGTACTTTGGGCACTGCATGCAATGCGGTTTCTGCGCCGACGCCTGCTGCCAGCATGGCGTTGACGTCTCCGTCGTCGAACGCGATCGCATTCTTGCCCGTGCTCCGGAAATCGCCACGAGACTTGGCACGGATCCGGCTCGGTGGTTCACAGCCACGATCACGCGCGACGGGGACTTCCCCGGCGGTGCCGCTACCCGCACAGCAGTCATGGACGGTCGGTGCGCATTCCTCAGCCGCACATCGCGCGGCTGCGTCTTGCATTCCATCGCCCTGGACTCGGGCACTGACTACCACCTGCTCAAGCCAATGGTGAGCGCGCTCTTCCCTGTGACGTTCGGCGATGGAGCATTGTTCTGCTCCGAGGAGCTCCTCGACGGATCACTGGTGTGCGGAGGGAGTGGACCTACCGCCTACGAAATGGCCCGCGAAGAGCTGGCCTACTACTTCGGCGACGCGTTGGTGGCGGAGCTCGACGAGTTGGCCCGAGCCGTCTCCACCACCTAGCGGGCTGCCTCGCCATCGCGAGAGCCGCTAAGCCCGTTCGATCTGGAAGTCGAAGCACCCCGCCTTCGTGTCTCGCACATGGAGATACGCCACGTCCGGCTGGGCAAATAGCCGCTCGATCACGGGCTCCACGTTGCCATCGGCCACGTACTCCTGCGCCACCACGCGCCGTCCTCGTGCATAGGCATTCAGTGTGACCGCATGCGCCCGGAGGTCAGCCGGAAATCCCGCCCTCTCATCGTAGCCTGAACACGCGTCGGCGTGGATGAACACCGGGCCTGGCAGCGGCAACGACTCCACACCTGCAAAGGGATCGTACGTGAAGAGAATGCGCTGGTCAGCGCCCACCGCAAATGTGCGAAGACATTCCCGGCACGGCCCATAGCCCGTTGCCAACTCTGAATGCGCGGGATGTCCGTACTGCGGCGAACGCATGGTCTCACGAACGGTGGCGGCAAGCGCCGGGGAAATGGCGACGACACGGAATGACGACATGGAGCACCTCGGTTTGGTTGCCCGCAATGTGGCGCGCATGCATTGGCCGCAGCTATCCGATTCATGATCGACGAAACGAACGAGGGCGACCATGCGGTCGCCCTCGCCCTCTTCCCCCCCAAGCGTGCAAGCGCGCTGCCGGCCCGCGCGGACTACGGTTTCGCTCCACCCGGCGCAGAACCCCAGGCATTGTTCGAGCGATCCGTGTCGGGCAGTCGCTTGTCCGCGTCAAGCTCCACGCGCGATAACGTCTTTCCATTGAACGTGTAGCGCCGCACATACCGCGTCGTGTTCGTGCTCCACACCTCTGCCGGATAGTCGTAGTTCTCCACCGAGCCGTCACTGAACGTGAAGCGGGCGTGAATGGGCAGCACGCCACGCGCACGATTGCCATACACCACCATCACACTCTGTCCACCATTGGGGCCCGCCGTGGTGGCGACACTGTCAATTGCCTGGTCGAAATGCGGATTCTCCACGAACCACTCGCGCCAGAACCAATCCAGCCGCCGGCCGCCCACATCCTCCATGGTGCGATAGAAATCCTCCGGCGTGGGGTGCTTGAACGCCCAACGCTCCACGTACGTGCGGAACGCGTCATCAAAGGCGACAGGCCCGAGCACTTCCTGCCGCAGCAACTGCAGCCCGACGCTCGGCTTCACGTATGCCGCAAGGCCCAGCAGTTGCGGATTGATGCGGTCCGGCATCACGTCGATGGGAACATCGACGTTTGCCCTCATCGCGCCTTCCACAAACCCGCGCTCACCGAGCGCCCGCTGCATCTGATCTCCCTTCTCGGGATAGCGGCGTGCCTCGCTGAACGTATTGATGAAGGTGTTGAACCCCTCGTCCTGCCACATGTGCACACGCTCGTTGGATCCCACGATCATCGGGAACCAGTTATGGCCGATCTCGTGCGTGACCACGTTGTACAGGTCGTATTTATCGTTGCTCTTCGCCTCCATCACCAGCATGGGATATTCCATCCCGCTAATCGGGCCCTCCACGGCGCTCATCTGTGGCCAGGGGTACTTGAACCACCGCGTGGAATATTCATCGAGCGACATGCGCGTCTGGTCTGCCGCATCCTTCCACGGTTCCACAGCGCTCGGTCGATAGTAGGCCTGCGCGAGGATCCCGTTCCAGCTGCTCGCATCCCACAGGTAGTCTGGCGACGCCGCCCACGCCACATCACGAACGTTCTTCGAGGAAAACTTCCAGGTGAGCGTGCCACCCTTCTTTGGCCGCGCGGCGCCGGAGGTCAACTCCTCCTGCGTCACGATGTTCACCGGGGTCGCTGACTTCGCTGCCTGCGCAAGACGCGTGATTTGCGTTGCTGTCAGTACCTCCTTGGCGTTCGAGAGCGCGCCAGTGCTCGCCACGATGTAGCCGGCAGGTACCGTGATTTCCACGTTGAAGTTGCCATACTCCAGGTAGAACTCGCCCTGGCCGAGATACGGCTCGGTGTTCCAGCCGCGCAGGTCGTCGTACACGTTCATTCGCGGATACCACTGCGCCAACTCATAGAGCGCGCCGTCGCGGCCCATGCGATCCGCACCGTGTTCCGGAATCAGAAAGTGCCACGCAACGTCGAACGTCGCGGTCTTGCCCGGTGCCAGCGGCTCGGCAAGATCCACCTTCATTACGGTCTCGTTGGGACGGCGCGTGACGGCCACTCGTTTCGCGCCGAGCAACTGGTCGAAGCGATCGACCACATCCCCACCTTCGAATCCACGCGCGCCAAAGCGCGAGTCTTCCGGAAAGATGAAGGAGTTGAGCGACTTGTCCTTGAACGCGTTCTGTTCCATCTGCAACCAGATGAATCGCAACGTGTCCGGCGAGTTGTTCGCATAGCGAAGCTTGAGCGAACCGGTCAACGTCTTGGACGCCGTGTCGAGCGACGCCTTGATGTCGTAGTCCGCGCGATTCTGCCAATACTTCGCCCCCGGCGCCCCCGAACCCGTACGAATCTGGTTGGGCGAGGGAAGAGGCAGCGGAGCGAACATGGACGTGTCGCCCACGCCCGTACGATCGAATCGGGGAGCGGCCTGCACGTTCACCGGCGGCTGCTGCACCTGCGCTGCCAAAGGGACCGAAATGCTGAGGGCGCCCATGAGCGCCAGGAGCCTGGAGGTCATTCAGTGTCTGGGGTAGAGAGTGTGTGGTGAATACTACCCCGGCCCATGCGTTTTGGCCTGCACATGCTTGCTGGGTATCGGCCAGGCTTCCCCTACCGCCTGCTCAAGGTCACCCCGCCATTCGTCGTCATGGCCCGGAGGGTCACCCCGCCGCCATTCAGAGGCAGGCTGAGACGCCGGCTGATACGACCCTGCACCGCAATCGGGAAATCCGTGTGAACGCCGCCATTCACTGTCCCCGTCTCGATCAGCGCCGCATACCCCTCCGGAATGTTCATGCGCACCGAGCCGTTTTGCGTCTCCGCGTCCAGACCGGCACCGTCCCACTTGGTACCGGCAAGCTGCACGTTCAATGACCCATTCTGGGTATGCGCGCGAACATCGCCGCCCACGTCCGTCAGCGAGACGGAGCCGTTCGTCGTCCGCATGTCCAGTCGCCCGTTCACCCCATCCACGCCCAATGAGCCGTTGTGCGCGTCGAGCTGAAGGTCAAAACGGCGCGGGACATACACCACGTAGCTCACAGACCACGATTCGTTGCGTCCCCACTCACGCGGCCCCTCGGCCCGAATACGCCCGCCGTCCGACACGATCTTCACGTCCTTGAGAAGATCTCGCGCGGACGCGTCGTCCCGAGCATTCGCCTGAAGGCGCGCCGTCACGCGGACGGAATCGCCGCTCCAGCCAATGACGCGGATGCTTCCATTCTCACGCCCATCAATGTCGAGCGCGCGCCCAGAGACCTTTACCACAACCGGACGCACATCGCAGTCTCGGCCCCGATCACGATCGCCCCAGCTGTCATGGCAGTTCTCCAACCAGCGGCGGTCGTCCGTTTCCGTGGTGCGTTGCGCCAGCGCAGGGCGGGCAAGGGCGATGAACGAGAGCGCAATCAGCGCGCGAGCGGTTCTGGGCTGCATGAGTGCTCCTGGCGGGTTGTCGATGAGACAACGGGACGCACTGCAAGGTTTGGACGGGTCGCCAGCAGAAGGAGCGTCTACGGAAAAACCAGTTGACAATGGGAGCGAATGGTTCTAATCTACGGGAGAAGCAGTAATTGCCCATGAACGCCCAGCGAGCAGACACGCCATGAACGACATCTACTTTCCGCCGCGCGAACTCGAAGTCATGAGCATCCTCTGGCGGCTTGGCTCAGCCACCGTGGCAGAAGTACGCGAGGGACTCGATGAGGAACTCGCCTACACGTCAGTCCTTTCTGCCCTCCAGACGCTCGAGGAAAAGGGCTACGTCCGTCACGAAGCCGTCGGGCGCGCATACCGCTACTCGCCGACCGTCGGCGTCGAGCGGGCCGGGGGTAGCGCGATCACGCGCATCCGGGACGCCATCTTCCAGGGCTCGGCCGAACGGATGTTCGCACAGTTCGTGTCCGACAAGCGGCTAAGTCGCGAAGAGCTCGAGCGCATGAAGCAGCTGCTCGCCGACAGACTGGAGGAAGAAACATGACCGCCGTGTGGATGATGTACGTCCTTCTCGTCGGCACCCTTCTGGCATGCGCTGCGCTCGCCGCCGACGTCGCGCTTCGTCGCACCGGAATGCCCACGAGATGGGTTTGGGCACTCGCGCTCGCCGGGAGCATCGCACTTGCTGCTCTCGCGCCGCGAGGGCAGTCGCAGGATGCCCTGGTCCTGCCAGCCGCCAAGACCGCTGCTGCTGCACCTATGGTGTTCGTCAACAGTACCGCCCCATCGTACATGGCGGCCGTCCAAAGCGCCGGACGGGCGGTGGAAGGTGCAATCACTCGCGGCATCGCCTTCGTCGAGCTGCGAATACCCGAGGGTACCTCCGTGCCGCTCGGCATCGCATGGTGCGTGTTGAGCGCTGGAATTCTTGCCCTTCTCATTGTCGTCAACCGGCGCGTGGATCGCGCGCGTCTCGCATGGCCGGTCACTGAACTGCATGGGTCGGTAGTACGAGTGGCGCCGGCTGTCGGACCTGCCGTCGTTGGACTGGCGCACCCCGAGATCATCGTGCCCGAGTGGCTGTTCGAGCGCAGCTCGGAAGAGCAACGCCTCGTCGTGGTCCACGAGCGCGAACACGTGGCCGCTCACGACCAGTTCGTGCTCATCGGCGCCTGGTGCGCGGCCGCCTTGCTACCATGGCATCCCGCGGTGTGGTGGATGCTCTCTCGCCTCCGCCTCGCCATCGAACTGGATTGCGACGCCCGCGTACTGCACCGCGGCGTTCCTGCTCGACCTTACGGCGCCTTGTTGATCGACATCGCCGGCCAGTGCAGCGGTCTTCGCATCGGCGCATTGCCGCTCGCGGACACACCTACCCATCTCGAACGGAGACTTCTCGCCATGAGACCCACACGTGCTCGCTATCTCGCCGTCCGCATGGCGGTGCTCGGTTCCGTCGCCGCCTTGTCGGTGCTCGTCGCATGCGAAGCGCGCATGCCCACGTCGTCCGAAATCGCGTCCATGGACGCGGCCTCTGCGAGAACGAGCGCCGTGAAGGCAAAGCTACTCGACGAACTGGCGAAGCCGGTCTATCTCGTGGACGGAGTCGTTGTGAGTGCCGAGGAGGCCATGTCGATTTCTGCGGCGCGAATCGCAAGCATCGACGTGTCGAAGCCCAAGGGTGACGAGCGCGGGCAGCTCAGCATCATCACTGTGGACGGGAAGACGGAACCGAACAAGCTCCTTGCCGAGAAGCGCGCGCTTGGGGCGATGTCGCCCGCAGGCAGGGAGGGACGCCTGATGGTTCATATCACGAATCCGAAAGGCGCCGCCGAAGCCGACACGATGCCGTTGAGGAGGGTCCGCATGCGAGGCGCTGGCGACAGCGTGGTCATTGGCTACGCGCTGCAGAAGAAGGCGGCGGCCGTTGGCATGGAACAGCCGCTGTTCGTGATCGACGGCGTCGTCTCCACGAAGGAGCAGATGAGCGCCCTGAAGGCGAAGGACATCGACACCGTCGACGTCATCAAGGGTGCAAGCGCGGTGCAAGAGTGGCCCGAACCAGCTGCGATCAACGGCGTCGTCAAGATCGTCACCAAGAAGGGCGTAGCGCCCTGACAACAAAGCGCGACGATTCGCGCCAGTCGTTTCCGGAGTTCGCCGCCGTGTCAATGGCGGCGAACTCCACGTTCGCCGCTCTTACCGCAGCATGGCCTTCGCGATCGTTCCCAGTTGCATATTGCTCGTGCCCTCATAGATCGCGCCGATCTTGGCGTCGCGATAGAACTTCTCGGCAGGGTAGTCGGTGGTGTACCCATACCCACCGAACAGCTCGAGCGAGATGGACGTCACTCGCTCGGCGACCTGACTCGAGAACAACTTCGCCATCGCCCCCTCCATCGCGATGTCATGGCCTGCGTCCTTGAGACGCGCCGCATTATAGACCATCAGTCGCGCGGCCTCCGTTTCTGTCCGAGCCTGAGCGAGCTGAAACTGGATGCCCTGGAATTCTGACAACGGCTTCCCGAATTGGGTCCGCTCCTTCACGTATGCGGTTGCCGCGGCAAGGGCACCCTGACTCACGCCGATCATCTGGGCGCCAATACCGATGCGGCCCTCGTTCAACGTCTCGATCGCCACCTTGTAGCCCTGTCCCACGGGACCGAGTACGTTCGCGGCCGGCACCTCCACGCCATCCAGGATGAGCTCCGTGGTACTCGACGCACGAATGCCGAGCTTGTCCTCCTTCTTCCCCACCGAGAAGCCGGGGAAATCGCGCTCCACGATGAACGCCGTGATTCCCTTGTAACCCGCCGACGGGTTCGCGTTTGCGAACACGATGTAGATGCCCGCGTCAGCGCCATTGGTGATCCACATCTTTCGGCCCGTGAGGATCCACATGTCGCCGCGCTGCTCGGCCCGGGTCGCCATGCCGAAGGCATCCGAGCCGCTTCCTGGCTCGCTCAGTGCGTACGCCCCAATGGTGTCGCTCGTGAGCCGGGGAAGGTATTTGGCTTTGAGGGCGTCACTCCCGTACCGCGTGATGGGATAGTTCACCAACGTGTTCTGCACATCCACCATGATGGCGGCCGCCGCATCGACCTTGCTGATCTCCTCAACGGCAATGGCCACCATCGTGCACGAGCCCTCTGCGCCGCCGTATTGCTCGGGCACCTCGATCCCCATCAGTCCCATCTCGAAGTACTTCGCGATGAGCGCCGGATCAATTTTCCCTGCGCGTTCCATCGCCGCCACACGCGGCTTCACGTCCTCGGCCGCAAACCCCGCAACCGCATCGCGGAACAGCACTTCATCGTCGGAAAACGTGGTGAGCGCGGGACGCGCAACAGCGGCATCAATCGTCATGAGTACGCGAAAGGGCAGGGGTTCTACGACGCCGGAGCGTCAATGATGGGCGGAGGAAGTCGTCTCGATACGTGCCATCGCGCTGCCAGCCGGACCGCACCGGCAGGCGTCGCCGCAGGCCGTACCTGATTGCGTGGAATGCCAGCACCGCACCACGTCGTCCGTAAGGGCACACGCAACGGGAAGGTCGGCGCGCAGCAAAATCAATTCTGCAAGCTTCTCGTGAACGCCGAATGCATCGGTCACGCGGACATCAACCTCCGGGTGCGCCGCAGTGGCGGCCGCCACCATGCGCGGGATGTCGCCTGTGGAATGCTTGCCAGGTGACAGCATGTACGGGAAGCAGATGAGTTCTGTTGCGCCGGCCTCAATGCAACCCCGAACCCCCGCTTCGATGGATGGCTCCGCGAGTTCCATGTGTGCGAACCGCACGATAACGTCGGTGCCGGCCATGGCCTGCACGAGGTTCGCCATGCAGTCCATCATCTCGTTGGCCGCGTCACGGCGTGAGCCGTGATCGATCAGCAGAATGGCTTTCATTCAACACCCAGTTTGGTAGACGACTCGCGCGAAAGTTAACGACGTGACCGGCCATAAGCCCCGATGCAATCGCACGCACGAGCGTGCTTGACAGGGCATTGAGGTTCGGTTTCTATTCGGCGACAGTCCCAGGCGCTCAACCAGCATTCACGCCACCACAACATCAAGGCTTCATCATGACAACGCGCGACTCTTCATCCGATGTTTTACCTCGGCTCCAGCGACTCACGCCGGTCATGATCGTTGATGCTGTCGAACCGTGTCTGGAGTTCTGGGTCAGCCGCCTCGGCTTCGTTGCCGAGAATCAGGTGCCCGGCGACGATGGCCGCCTCGTGTTCGCGAGCGCTATCCACGGCGACATTGAAGTCATGTACCAGACCCGGGCCAGCGTCATCGCCGAGAGTCCCAGCCAGGAAGCCGATCTGACCGGACACACAATTGCCCTCTTCATCACCACGGACAACCTCGACGCCGCGGAGCGAGCGCTGGAGGGCGCACCGGTCGTGAAGCCTCGGCACAAGACCTTCTACGGCAGCGAAGAGATCTACGTGAAGGAACCCGGCGGAAACACAGTCGGCTTCTCGCAGTTCACCTAGTGTGACGTCCCGTTGGTTGCTTTCGCGAGTCGGTTGAGGTTTGCAGAGCGCCGTCAGTTCCGCGCGCCCCTGAATCGAGCGGGGCGAGTTTGCCGCGATGCAGAACTTCAACTGTTCGCTGCGCAAGAAGATCGACGGCGACAACTCGGGCATTGCGCTTCGCCTCCTGGATCCCTTCAACACGAACACGTTTCGCATCAAGGTGGGGACAGCAACATCACCCAGCTCACCGAGCGGACCGCGGGCGTGCGGAGCGTGTTCCTGACGTACTCGCATACCTACGGACAGGTACCACGAGTCCGTCAGCCGAAGCCGGACGAGAGTGGGCAGGAGGCAGCCGACAACGAGAGCATGAGCGTGCGCCTCCAGCATTGAGCCGATCAGAGCTCGAGCTATAGCTCTGAGCTCGAGCTCTAGCCCTGGTATGCTCAGTGCTGGAGGCTCACGCTCACGCTCATGCTCCCGCTGATGGCTCCCTCTCCATGCTCGAGCTCAACGGGTTTCGTCGAAATCCCTATCGCCTACTGCGCTGCGCGATCAATCCGAGCCCGCGTTCCACTTGATTGAGCCACGACGCGTCGGTAGGTCGGGGTGACGAGCAGATGGAAGCGGCTGTGCAGATTGGGAAGGACGTCGAACCACGCGCACCTCCGCGTGGGCAACGGACTTTTCACCCCGGACCGCGGACTTCTTTCCCCGCGACGGCGACTTCTTTTGTCGCCGCGCGGCC